>NZ_JAGQEG010000125.1 GCF_018305005.1 Collimonas silvisoli | reverse complement strand
AAAAACGTCTTATGCCCGTTTATAGGGAAGCTTACACTTAATTCGTGACGATTAAATCCTAATCGTTATCCAGAGTTCACAGAAGAAGTCGATATGATGATGATGTTTCGGAAAATCAGTGTTTGTTTGTTGTTGCTATCCGCAATGATGAGCGCCTCTGCACGTTCCGATCGGATGCAGGATGAGCGTGGCGAGCGTCGCGCGCCGCCGCCATCGCAGTATGAGCCGCGACGCGACCAGGCACCGGATGAGCAATGGCAAAATCGCGGGCGAGGTGCTGAGCCCGGCGATGCAGGACGGGGCCGGATGTCGCCGGATGAGCGACGCGCATTGCGCCAGGAAATCGATAGGGCCGGCCGCGATATTTATCCGCGGCGCCGTTGAGATTGAAGATCAGGAAATATCAGTAAATGCCAGCCTGCGTGGCGCAACGAACCGGTGATGAAGATCGCCGGTTTTTTATTGTGCGCTACTTTTAGAGAAGGCGGATCGGGGCTGCGGTTTTCAGTGCAGTCGCCGAGGTATTCATCGGGCTTTGACCAGCGAATAAAAATGCGAGATGTAAACCAGAAAGGGGCTGCAAGATTTCTCTTGCAACCCCTTGAATTACTGCGCCTTTGTTCAGGTAGCCCCGATTCTTACATTCGAAAGAAATTCCTTTCTCCGCGACGCCCCCTCCGAGGGGGCGAATCCACTGGAGGGGCTGGGTGGTCTGCGCGGTGGTGCGTAGATTTTCGTCTGAGAAAAGCAGATAGTTATTAATGTATAGTTACTAATGTATAGTTATTAACGTAGCTATGTTGGCGTGGTACGAATTGCAATCTTCTTGATCCTCCCGCGCGCACGAATCGTTCTAGTCACTTGAGGCTATTAACGGACCGCAGCGCTGCGTTACCTCTCGCCACAGAAACAATGAGCGCTGTTTGTGTAGGCTAGAGAATGCCACGGGAAGATTGCGACGGCGTGTACGCCTTAGCGCACCTCCCAACTTCCTGTGCCGCGTCAGGGACCGTAACGCCTGGTCGACACGACTCTATGCGGGGACGCCATGGAAGATGAAAAAGACGGACGAACCCCACAGCGAATACCGAGGCACCTGTGGGCGATGTTGCGAGCGCGGGTTAGCGAATGGTTCATTGGGGGCGTCCTCTTGGCAATCACCGGCTTCGCGCCGCAGGAATTCATCGCTCAACTAATCCGCTATATTGCGGCGCCAGAGAGGGTGGAGCATTTGTCGCGCTTGGCGCTCAATGCCCGGCCGGTGATTGTCTTTGTTGGAATCGCAATCATTGTGGCTGATGCGCTGTATCGGAACCGGCACCGACCGGTCACTGCTGTCCCAGGAAGGCCGCCGCTCACTGAGGGTGGAGCGGGGCGTTTGCAAACTAACGGCGGGGCGCTGGTGGAAAGCGAACCGAGTGAACCGGAAGCATTGCCGCTCCCAAATAATCCATGGCTATCGGAGGGGCGAGTGATACTGGTCGTGCTACCGTTCGAAAGTCTCGGTGGCGGCGACAAATATGATTACTTCAGTGAGGGCTTAACTGAGGATATGATCACCCAACTTGCCCGGCTCAGCCCGGAGCGCCTGGGTGTAATCGCCCGGACTTCGGCGATGCGCTACAAATCCACGACCAAGACCATTCATCAGATCGGCCAAGACCTCGGGGTTTCCCACGTGCTTGAGGGAAGCGTCCGGCGTGCCGGAGATCGGGTACGGGTTGCGGCGCAGCTCATCCGGGTAAGCGACGAAACGCACCTTTGGGCCGAGACCTACGAGGGGAACCGACATGACATCCTGGCACTCCAGATCGAGGTGGCCAGGGCAATTGCCAGCGAAATTGAGATCAAGCTCACGCCGCACGAGCAAGGGCGTTTAGACCGTACTCCTGCCATTGATGCGCAGGCGCACGAAGCGTATCTCAAGGGGCGTCACTTCTGGTCCAAGCGCACCGAAGAAGGAATGCGAAAGAGCATTGAGTATTTTCAGCTTGCTATTGGACACCAGCCGAACTTTGCGGCCGCCTATGATGGAGTGGCCGATGCTTACACGATGCTTGCGTGTCGCGGCGTGAGCCCTGCGCGCGAAACGTTTCATAAAGCAAAAATGGCAGCCAGGAAAGCGCTGCAGATTGAACCTGATTTGGGTGAGGCTTATGCGTCACTGGCCCATGTGCGTTTGCACGATTGGGATTGGGTCGATCTGGAACAGGATTTCCTGCGCGCCATTGAACTGAATTCAGGACACCCGATCGCCTATTATTGGTACGCGGAATATCTCATGATGGCAGGCAGAGCCGAAGAAGCCATTGCCAGGGTCAGGCAGTCCCAACAGATGGATCCGTTGAATTCAGTGCTGAATTCATCTGTTGCCATCATCTTGTACCTTGCTCGGCGATACGACCAGGCACGGGAAGAACTCTGTAAAGCCCTGGAAATCGATCCAAACCACTTTCTGCTTCACTTCAGGCTGGGATTGGTTTACCAGCAACAGAAGTTGTTCCATGACGCAATCGAGGAGATGCAGAAGGCTGTAACGCTTTCCGGGAGGAGCACAGAGGCGCTGACGGGGCTGGCCCAGACCTACGCTGCCGCCAACATGAGAGCGGCCATGCAGCAGATCGTGGATGTGCTGGAGACGGAATCCGAAAAGCACTACGTCCACCCCTACAACATGGCGAAAGTGTTTGGTTCGCTCGGGGACAAAGAGCAGACCTTCGGCTGGCTGGAAAAAGCCTACGATGAGCACAGTCCTGACTTCATTGAGCTCAGGACAGAACCTAGCTTCGACAGCGCTCGCTTCGATCCCAGATTCTCTGAACTGCTATCCCGCGTCGGGCTCAACCAGATCTGAAGGACGACGCTCTGTGATGGGCGCCAGGGCAAGTGGTTGCGCATTACTCCGGCTGCAGTCGCTGAATCAGCGTCTCCCCCTGACTAGCTACGCATACGGCAGAACGGACATAAATCGTGAGCAAGCATTTGTATATCTATGCGACGTCGCATCATCGGGAGCCCGTGCGTTTCGTCAACCCTAGGAGGTTTGTTGTTAAATTAATACTGAAAATGGCTCAGTAAAAACCACTATAGAAATATTTCTTAAAAGTAACATATTTCAATGTGGCAAACATTATATTGTTATCGCTAGTGCTTGACATACTGCGTTTAGAGCAGCTGCGTCATCACAGCCGAATCCCAGTTGGTAATCACCAGTTCTTTGCTAACACCTGGTTTTCCATGGGTGCTGCCGATGCTGTATTTGATATCTAACCCCATCATCGTAAAGCCGTCGAACGCCCTGCGGATGTCTGAGTGATCGTTGATCGATATCATCACTTTGCCTTTGCAGCTCCGCATGAAATCGGCCATTAGCTCGTATTGTTCGAATCCAAAATCCACGCCGTAACCCCCCGGTTTGCCAATAAGGTGGGTCAAGATAAAAGAACATTGATCGGATTCTTTGGGCGGGTCGCGCGTATTGCGCGAGTACATCAGGAAGGGTTGAAAGATCGCGTGTCAAAAAAAGGGCCGGAATATCAATATCCGGCCCGTCCTTTGCTGGGTTTTAGCGCCACCGACCAGGCATTGATTCGGGATTCGCTATTACGCCATCTGAAGTTGTAGAAGTGCGAACTTATGCTGCGGTTGCGTGCAGTTTCAATCCCAATGCCTTAACGACTTTCAGAATAGTCCCAAATTCGGGATTGCCTTCGCCGGATAGGGCTTTGTACAGGCTTTCGCGCGCCAATCCGGTATCGCGCGCTACTTGGCTCATGCCGCGCGCCCGGGCAATGGTGCCCAGGGCGTGAGCGATGAAGGCAGGGTCGTCACCAGCTTCCTCAAGGCATGCATCGAAGTAGGCAACAATATCCTCTTCCGTTTGCAGATGCTCGGCAGAATCCCACTTGCGCAGTTTGATCGATTCCATATATTTCTCCTAAAGTTTCCGCGCCAGTTCCACTGCGGTTTTAATGTCTTTGCTCTGCGTTGACTTGTCGCCACCGGCAAGCAAAATCACTATCTCATAGCCCCGTTGTACAAAATATGCGCGGTAGTCAGCGCCAAAGTGAATCCGCATTTCGGAAACACCCTCGCCAACGGGTTCGCAATCACCAAAATTACCCAGTTCGGCACGATCAATGCGCATTTGGACGCGCACTTTAACGCTACGGTCACGCAACGCAGAAAACCAGTTATCAAATGTTGGGGTTGTCTGAATAATTTTCATAAGTAACTGTATTCCATGAATTACAGTTTGTCAAATCAAACTCCTAGCGAATCTGGCATTAGGCTGTTGGCTTGGCGCACCGGCTGCGTTGCCGCGTCTAAGTCTGCACTTTCTCACGCGCACGCGTAGTGCGAATTATCGACAGAGTTGATAACCAGCTTATCAACCCTTTGCTAGATGCACTTGCGGCGGCAACACGGCAACATGCAATGCATGACCGCCAACAGCCAGATCCGCGCCAGGGATAACGCCCTGGGCAGCACCGCTATGAAGTGCTGGGTGTTTCAAAACGACAAACCGACTAACTAACCAAAGGAAAATATTTGATATGAAGATCCTGTTTTTAACCTGCCTATACGCGCTGATGATTTTTTCAGTCTATGGCATATCTATATGCGCAAAATCTCTGTGCATGAAATATTCAATTCGCTTTAGCACGTTAGATAGTTGGATTGTCGGCGCTCTTGCCGTATTGGTTCTAATCATCGGTATTTATTGCGGAGTGTCCCGTGATTAGGCGCTCGTGAGTATGCCGCTTGATTTTATAACCCTTGATCTGGAAGCGGCAGCACGGCTTCTAAAGGTACACCCGGAGACGGTACGTCTCAAAGCTAAGGCAGGTGGAATACCGGCTCGAAAAGTTGGAAAACGCTGGGTATTTTCATCAATCGCTCTGCAGGAATTTCTTATGGGAGAATGCATCCCGCGAGTTGTGCAGGGCGACGTAAAGGATAAAAAAATATGTCACTCTTTAAGCGCAGCAACAGCCCGAACTGGTATTGCAAACTCCATCCGCCGGGTGGCGGAAAGC
Organism: Collimonas silvisoli; assembly: GCF_018305005.1. GTDB lineage: Bacteria > Pseudomonadota > Gammaproteobacteria > Burkholderiales > Burkholderiaceae_D > Collimonas > Collimonas silvisoli. The sequence continues at coordinate 8,590 of NZ_JAGQEG010000125.1, read as the reverse complement.
CAGTACAAGGCAGCACTGGCACCACAGATAAAGCCAAAGCGCAAGAATTCCACGACCGGCTGAAAGCAGATTTGTGGGATCAGGTAAAGCTTGGCCATAAGCCGCGCTTTACCTGGAATGAAGCTGTAGTGCGATTCGTTACTGATCGGGAGGCGGCGGCAAGCGTGGAAACAATCAAAGTTCATTTGCGTTGGCTTGGACAGCATTTGGAGGGGATGGAATTGGCTGCTATTGATCGCGGGTTGGTAGATAAACTCGCGTCAATCATGCGTGCTGAGTATGTCATGGTCAAGACCAAGAGTGGACTGAAGGCGATCAGTCGTAAGGTGAAGCCATCAACGGTTAATCGCGTGCTTGAGGTGCTTGCGTCAGTTCTCAATGCAGCGGTTGACTGGGAATGGATAGATCGGATGCCAAAAGTTGCAATGCTGTCTGAGCCAACAAAAAGGATTCGTTGGCCCACGCAGGCGCAAGCCAAGCTGCTTGTAGCGGCCTTGCCAAAGCACTTGGCAGAAATGGCGCTCTTCAGTCTTGAAACTGGACTGTGTCGTTCAAATGTGACAGGTTTGCAATGGTCTCAGATTGATTTGGCTCGGAAAATGGCGTGGATTCATCCTGACGAAGCCAAGGCGCGAAAGGCAATACCAGTTCCGCTGCCTGATGTGGCCATTGATGTGTGGCAGCGACAAAAATCCGTAAAGCGCAAAAAGGAATTCATCGATTCCGTTTTTGTATATCGTGGCAGGCCAGTACATCAAACTGGCACGTTAGCTTGGAAAAATGTGTTGAAAAAAGTTGGCATCAGCGACTTTCGATGGCACTACCTGCGACATACCTGGGCAAGTTGGCACGTTCAGCGGGGGACGCCGCTGCATGTACTAAAAGAATTAGGGGGGATGAGAGACGATGGAAATGGTGAGCGCTACGCGCACTTTTCAGCCGATCATCTGGCTCAATGGGTGCAGTCAGTCAGCAATGACGGCTGTAATTTAGCTGTAGTAGCGTGACGTAAACCAGAAAGGGGTTGCAAGATTTCTCTTGCAACCCCTTGAATTACTGGTGCGGCTGGCAGGAATCGAACCCACGACCCCTTGGTTCGTAGCCAAGTACTCTATCCAGCTGAGCTACAGCCGCGAAAAACAAAATTATATATTAGCTTTGTTATTTTTGGAAGAGAGAAATATTTAAAAACTTAATATTTCTTATCGCTTACAGAGCTAAATTTCTTTTTCTGCTTGCTCTCAACCAAGTCCGCTACTATGCCATAGACATTGTGTCTTGGGAAGCTTTATTTGCATTTTAACTTTAGTTGTTTTGATCTTTTTTACTCGGCGAACCCGGGTCGCGGTGCAATTCATCGGGTGATATAATTAAACAATAATCATTATCATTTATAGATTAAGAAAGGCTGATGACATGAATGTGAAATTGCTTACGGCGGCTACGCTTGTTTCGTTTGGTTTTGCCGGCGCCGTTGCGGCTGCCGAATACCCGATCGGCAAGCAGCAAATCATGAACGGTTTGGAGATCGCTGCGGTTTACTTGCAGCCGATCAAAATGGAGCCGGAAGGCATGATGCGTAAGGCGGAGCTGTCGGACATCCATGTCGAGGCCGACATCCGTGCTGTGAAAAACAATCCAAATGGTTTTGCTGAAGGCGATTGGATGCCGAATCTGGTCATCTCTTACGAATTCACCAAAGCCGGCTCGAATCAGGTAATCAAAGGCGACATGATGCCGATGGTGGCCAGCGACGGTCCGCACTATGGCGACAACGTCAAACTGGCAGGGCCAGGGAAATATACATTGAAGATGACTATTTCTCCGCCGTCGGCCAATGCCGGTGCGCATTTTGGCCGCCATGTGGATAAGGAAACCGGTGTCGGCGCCTGGTTCAAGCCGTTCACGGTGATCAACGAATTCACCTTCGCCGGCGTCGGCAAAAAGGGCGGATATTAATTCGGCAGAAATGCGTTCCATGAAATTCATATCGGAGAGTATGGCTATGGTGTCAGGCAGGGTGCGTGGCGTGTTTGGTATCAGCCTGTTGCTGGCGGCAGTTGTTTCGATGGCCGCTGATTTGCCGACCTTCAAGCTGGAAATGAAGGACGGTGTTTTGAATCCGGCGCGGATAGCGGTCCCTGCCGGCCAGAAAATAAAAATCGAGATCCACAACATCGGGCAGTCGGCGGTTGAATTTGAAAGCGTCCAGTTACGTAAGGAGAAGGTGTTGGCGCCGGGTGCGCAGTCTTTCGTCGTGATTGCACCGCTGCAGCCGGGTGAATACAAGTTTTTCGATGATTTTCATACACAGGCGCAGGGTGTGATTGTTGCCAAGTAAAAGTCTCTATAACCGTGCAGTAATTTTAGAGATAGTCTTTTTGTTGCTGAGCAGAGTTGAAGAGCCGCATGGTGCGGCGCATGACTCTGCCCGCAACTGACTGGAGATAAATGATGGGTCAGGTATTGTTCATCGTCTGGCGCGAGAGCGTCGAGGCCTTGCTGGTGGTTGGTATTTTGCATGCGTGGTTAAAAAATGGCGACGTGGCTGCGCGCCGCGGTCTGCCTTACCTGTGGAGCGGCGTCGGCGTCGGCATCCTGGGAGCGATTGGCCTGGGCGCGGCGTTGCTGGGTTTCAGCGAGCTGCTTTCTGGCGATGCTCAGGATTACTTTCAGATCGTCATGGTGATATTGGCGGCCATATTGATCGTGCAGATGGTGTTCTGGATGCGCAAGCATGGCCGCACGCTCAAGCGCGAAATGGAAACCTCGCTCAGCGCAAATCTGCAAAGCGCGAACTGGTGGGGCGTGTTTGCGCTGGCGGCATTGGCGATTGCGCGCGAAGGCAGCGAAACCGTGATCTTTCTTTACGGGCTGGGCCTGGCGCAGCACGGTGAAACTGCCGGAGCCATGGTGTTGGCGGCGCTGCTGGGTTTTGCGCTGGCGTTCCTGACCTTCTATCTATTGCAGCTCGGTGGTAGAATTTTCTCTTGGCGCCGCTTCTTCCAAGTTACTGAAATCATTTTGTTGTTCCTGGCTGCAGGTTTGCTGCTGACCGGTATCGAACGGCTGATGTCGCTGGATATCATTCCGACACTGGTCGATCCGATATGGGATAGTTCACGCCTGCTCGACGATTCGACTTCATTTGGCAATCTGGTTTCCACATTGACCGGCTATCGTGCGCACCCCGCGCTGATGAGCTTGCTGGTGTATGTGGCATATTGGGTGGGCGTTTTGTTATTCCTGAAACGAGCTCGTGCAGTGCCGCAGGCAACCCCAGCGAAATAATCCCATGACTACTTGTGCAATTCCTCAAACGCGACTTTCACGTACTGCTGACTGGATGCGTGACCATGCGAAACTGATTCGCTGGGTGCAATGGGGGATTGTGCTGGTGTACGGCTTCCTGATCCTGCTGCCGATTTTCTTGCCGCTGCCGGACGAGACTGCGCACATCTGGTCGAATCTGACGCTGATCGCCCAATTCGCATTCTGGGGCATCTGGTGGCCGTTTGTGCTGATCAGTATGGTGTTGATGGGCCGCGTCTGGTGCGGGGTGCTGTGTCCGGAAGGCGCATTGACTGAATTCGCCAGCCGCCATGGCCGCGGCAAGGCCATCCCGCACTGGATGCGCTGGGGCGGCTGGCCGTTTGTGGCGTTTGCGCTGACCACTATTTACGGCCAGATGGTGAGCGTTTATCAATATCCCAAAGCCGTGCTGCTGGTGCTGGGCGGCTCTACCGTCGGCGCCATCATCGTCGGTTACCTGTATGGGCGCGACAAGCGCGTCTGGTGCAAATACCTGTGCCCGGTGAACGGCGTGTTTGGTTTGCTGGCGAAGCTGGCGCCGTTCCACTACAAAGTCAATGAAACCGCCTGGCGCGCTTCATACGGCACAAAAAGCCACACGCAAGGCCGTACGACAATTCCTGTCAATTGCGCGCCGCTGGTGCCGCTGCGCGCCATGAAGGGGGCTGCCGATTGCCATATGTGCGGGCGCTGCAGCGGTCATCGTGACGCGATTGAGCTGACCTGGCGTACGCCGACCGAGGAAATCGTCAAGCACGGCGAGCAGCACAACAGCTTGTGGGAAAGCGCCTTGGCCTTGTACGGTCTGATGGGGATTGCGATTGGCGCTTTCCACTGGTCGGCCAGTCCCTGGTTTGTGCAGATCAAGCAGGCCATCGCGACCTGGCTGATCGAGCGCGACATCATGTGGCCGTTCGATACCCATGCGCCGTGGTGGGTGTTTACCAATTATCCAGCACAGAATGATGTATTCAGCTGGCTCGACGGCAGCCTGGTAATCGCCTATATCCTCACCACCGGCCTGGTGCTGGGCACTGCGCTGAGCTTGCTGTTCGGGATCGGCAGCCGTCTGCTCGGCGACTGGGATCGCAAGCGTTTCAATCATCTGGTGCAAGCCACGATCCCGCTGGCCGGCTGCGGCGTATTCGTCGGCTTATCGGCCACCACCGTCAGTTTGCTGCGCGGTGAACATTTGCCGGTATTCTGGGCCAACGACTTGCGCGCCATTCTCCTGATCGCGACAAGTTTATGGAGCGTCTGGCTGGCCTGGCGCGTCACCGGCCGCTATACGACATCGTCGGTACGCCGTTTATTGAGCATGACGCCGGTTGTTGCCGGCCTGGCCCTGGTCAATTTTGCCTGGCTGTTGATGTTCTGGTTGTGGTGAAATCCCATCGTTTCCAGGATTTAACGCAACATTTCTTCAGGGCCTGCATCGTTAGTGCGTAAAATGAAGATTGCTTTCCCGTCCAGATTCAGTCTGTCTTGTTGTTCCCCCTGATTGCTAGGCGGCGGCCGGGAAACCTTCTTCAACTTTAGCTCACGTTCCCTCTATCATGGTTCGCCCACGCTTTTTACCTGACAACTTCACGTTGTTATTGGTTACTACGGTTCTTGTCGCCAGTCTGTTGCCGGCCAAAGGCCAGGTTGCGGTTTCTTTCAACCTGATTACCACGCTGGCTATCGGCTTGCTGTTTTTCCTGCATGGCGCCAAGCTGTCGCGCGAGGCGGTGGTGCAAGGGGCGCTGCACTGGCGCTTGCATTTGACGGTGCTGCTCGCCACTTTCGCCTTGTTTCCACTGCTCGGGCTGGTGTTCAAGCCGTTGCTGCTGCCGCTGGTGACGCCCGATCTGTATCTCGGCATCTTGTTCCTATGCACCTTGCCATCCACCGTGCAATCGTCGATTGCCTTTACCTCGGTCGCCCGCGGCAACGTGCCTGCCGCAGTGTGCAGCGCGTCCGCTTCCAATCTGCTTGGTATCTTCCTGACGCCGGTGCTGGTGGGCTTGATCGTGGTGGCGCACGGCCAGAACAAGGGTTCTTTCGATTCCATCATGAATATTGTGATGCAGTTGCTGCTGCCTTTTGTCGCCGGCCAGATTGCCCGCCGCTGGATCAGCACCTGGCTGGACAAGCATAAGATAATCTTGAAGATGGTGGATCAGGGCTCGATCCTGCTGGTGGTCTACACGGCCTTCAGCGAGGCTGTAGTGCAGGGCTTGTGGCAGCAGTTGCCGCCGCTTTCCTTGCTCGGCTTGATGGTGGTGGTGGCGCTATTGTTGTTCGTGATGCTGACCGTCGCTACTTTCGCCAGCCGTCGCCTGGGTTTCAACAAGGAAGATGAAATCACGATTGTGTTTTGCGGATCGAAGAAAAGCTTGGCGAGCGGCGTGCCGATGGCGAAAGTCTTGTTTGCCGGGCATACCGTCGGCATGATCGTATTGCCCTTGATGCTGTTCCATCAAATTCAATTGATGGTCTGCGCCGTACTGGCAAAACGCTATGCCGATCGTCCGGTCGAAATAGTAACCGGCGCCGCACCGCCGGTCTGGTCTGACGTCAGTCCGGAAGATTAAACCCTCCGGGTGCGCTTTATGGCGCGGGGTTGGGTTGACGCAAATGAATAGCGTCGATCTCGCGCAAGATCTCTTCATCGAGCGTGATGTCGATACTGTCGAGATTGCTTTGCAGTTGTTTTAGCGTGGTGGCGCCGATGATATTGCTGGTCAAGAAGCCTCGGCTATTGACGAAGGCCAGCGCCATTTGCGCCGGATCCAGGCCATGTTTTTGCGCCAGGGCCACATAGTCGCCGATGACCCGGTCGACTTGCGGATTGGTGTAGCGGCTGAAGCGCTCAAACAAGGTCAGGCGGCCGTCAGCGGGCCGCGCCCCATTCAGATATTTTCCTGAAAGTACGCCGAAGGCCAGCGGCGAATACGCCAGCAGCCCGACCTGTTCACGGAAAGCAAACTCCGAATGGCCGATTTCAAAAGTACGGTTGAGCAGGCTATAGGGATTCTGGATGCTGACCACACGCGGCAAATCGAATTTTTCCGAGGCCCGTAAAAACTGCGCGATACCCCACGGCGTTTCGTTCGAAATCCCGATATGGCGTACCTTGCCGGCCTTGATGAAATCCGCCAGGATAGTCAGGGTCTCTTCAATCGGCACCGTATCTTCATCGGCAATATGACTGTAGTTCTGGACCCCAAAGCAGTTGACGCTACGGTCCGGCCAATGCAATTGATAGAGATCGACGTAATCCGTCTGCAGGCGTTCCAGGCTGCCATGCAAAGCTTCAGTCAATCCCTTGCGATCGAAATTATTGATGCCGCCGCGTACATGGCGCGGGTTGTGCGGCTTGCGCGCCGGTCCGGTAGCCTTGGTGGCAATCATTACCTCGCCGCGCTTGCCGGATTTCTTCAGCCAGCTGCCGACATAACGCTCGGTTGAACCCTGGGTCTCGGCGCGCGGCGGCACCGGATACATTTCTGCGGTGTCGATCAGATTGACGCCATGCGCCAGCGCCAGGTCGATTTGCGCATGCGCTTCTGCTTCAGTATTTTGTTCGCCCCAGGTCATGGTGCCGAGCGTAATCAAGCTGACTTTGAGATTGCTGTGTCCGAGTTCACGATATTGCATTGTTGCTTCCTTTGCGGCGGGCTCTAAAAAATACAAATAATGACTTGACGACCTTGACCGCCGATGTGTGGCAGCCGGTAATCGGCACCTGAGTATCAGGTGTTTGCCGCCAACTGCCGAGGGCTAACAGTATAGCTGGAACCCCATTTTGCTGCAGGCTGAGGCCGGCCGCTTCTAAGTGGCAGTGGGAGTTGCCGGCGAAGACGAATGGGCCGGCGGATTTGGCGCCGCAGCCGGATGAGCCAAGCGATCCAGACCTAACAGTGCAGGGAACAAGCGTACCCACAGCAGCACCACGGCTACCGTCCCGACACCGCCCAGGAGCACCGCTGGCACCGGCCCCAGCCAGGCGGCAGTGACGCCGGACTCGAATTCGCCCAGCTGGTTGGAGGTTCCTATGAATACCGAATTGACAGCGCTGACGCGGCCACGCATATGGTCCGGCGTTTCCAGTTGTACGAAGGACGAACGCACTACCACGCTGATCATGTCAGAGGCGCCAAGTACAACCAGCGTCGCCAGCGACAAGGCAAATGAACGGGACAGGGCGAAGACGATGGTCGCCACACCGAAAACCGCGACCGCAATAAACATGCTGCGGCCGACCCGCCGGCTGAGCGGGCGCCGCGCCAGGAAAATCGCGGTCGACAAGGCGCCCACCGCAGGCGCCGAGCGCAACAGACCCAGGCCGAGCGGGCCGGTGGCCAGAATGTCATGGGCGTAGATCGGCAGCAGCGCGGTGGCGCCGCCCAGCAGGACGGCAAACAAATCGAGCGAAATGGCGCCGAGAATGGCGGGCCGGCTCTTGATGAAGGCGATCCCCGCCAGCAAGGAGTTGAGGGTGGCCGGTTCGCGTCGCGGCAAGGCGCTCTCAATCCGGATCAGCGACACCAGCAGGCTGGAGGCAATGAACAGGACGCTGCTGCTGGCGTACACAGTGCTTGGACCCAGCACATAAATGAAACCGCCTAATGCCGGGCCGATGATCACCGCCGTTTGCGAGGCCGATGCCGACCAGGCCACGGCGCGCGGCAGCAATCGCGGCGGCACCAGCCCCGGCACAAGCGCCTGTAAGGTGGGCGATTCAAACGCATGCGTGGCGCCGATCACAAAAACGATGGCAAAGATGGCTTGCTTGTCGAGCCAGCCGTAGATGCTGCCAATCGCCAGAGTCGCTGCCGCCAGTCCCTTGATGAACAGGCAGATGCGGGCAATCTTACGGCGGTCGTGACGATCGGCGACATGGCCCACCAGCAAGGCCAGGAACAAGGCCGGCAGAAATTGCACCAAGCCGACCATGCCGAGGTCGAAAGCGCTATGCGTGAGTTGATAAACTTGCCAGCCGACGGCGACGATCTGCATTTGATTGGCGATGGTGGACGCAACGCGTGCGCCCCAGAACAAGGTGAATGGGCGATGGCGCAGAACAGATTCGGGTTCGGGGCTGGCAGAGGCGGGGACGGTCATGTGGGGTGGCGAGATCGGGGCAAGGCCATAGAATATGCTTTTCTGTCCAGTCCTAAAATAGGTTGACAGGTTTTATTGCAACACAAACGCTCGATGCACCGCATCGGGCGTTTTGTATTTCAGGGCCGTATGCGGCCGTTCCCGGTTGTAGATCCGAACGGATTGCGCC
>NZ_JAGQEG010000124.1 GCF_018305005.1 Collimonas silvisoli | reverse complement strand
CAAACTGGCCCGCGCGCTGACCGCGATGCATGAGAACCCGCAGCGGCCTTGGTCGCTGCAAGGGCTGGCCGAGCATGCCGCCATGTCGCGCAGTGCGTTCGCCAGTCGGTTCAAAAAAGTGGTGGGCGTTGCCCCGGCGGACTATCTGACCGATTGGCGCATGACACTGGCCAAAAAGCAGTTGCGCCATGGACGTGCGGTGAAACTGATCGCCCCAGAGCTAGGTTATGCCAACGCATCAGCCTTGTCCCGTGTCTTTACACAACGCACGGGGATGTCCCCTCGCCAGTGGCTGGCGCAGAGCCAAGCTTTTGAAGCGTAAAGGAAAGCCCGTCTGCCCGTTAGGTAAGCCGCGTGAATAATGTACCGATAAGCGTTAGTACCGCAGCACCTGCCGACGACCGATGGTTTCTACTGGCACAGCGAACACGTTTGATCCGTGCCGATGCTGCGGCCAAAGCTACCCACTGCATTTAGGGTGACATCCCCCATGTTAAGCGGCATCTCACCATGTTAATTTGGTGTCTCGCGATTCATAGCAAATCCGATTGCAAAATCCTCATGCAGAGAAGCCATGCATGAGCACTCACTATGGATTCGTCAGATATGCCCAACACGACGCCGAAGGCATTGGAATTCGGGGGGCGTCAAAATGATTTCTGAGAGGTGCGATTTCGGATGCGTCGCTACCTATTCATTCTTTAGCAGCCGACAACCATGGAGAAAATCATGCCTACTGAACAAGAAGTGAACGAAGCAGAAGTAAATGCTGGCGAAGAAGAAGCAAACGCTCCCGACGTAGACGAAAGCACTCCAGAAGTAGACGAAATTGCTCCGGAAATGGACGAAATTGCTCCCGAAGCAGATGCCAAGGAAGCAGAGCTGGGGGCGCCAGAGGGGGTAGAGGCAGCTGAAAGTGAAGTTGGAATTGAAGGTGATGGTGAAGACGATTAACGCTTCGTTCCAGCGGACCGCCTCTGGCGGCCGCTGACGAGCCTGTCAGAAAATTTATATGATTGATGCGAAGAATGCTACAGCTCTGGAAAATGACATGCCGATTAATGCAACTCCCGACTTGGGCCAACCACATTCCGACGCGGCGCCAGTTTGATCTGTGACAACAGGAAGTCGATAGCGGCGCCATTGAATGCGGCATACAGCGATGCCTGTTTTGCACCCCATGCGTCCCAGCGTCGCCATAGCCGCCGCTGTTGGCGCCGCATCCGCTTCTCCCACGCAGCGTCCAGCGCTTGCTCCTGCTTGATCCAGGCGCTCGACTCAGCAGTCTGCTGTGCGGATGGACGAGGCCCCAGCGTTTGTTCCACGCCGAGGCGAAAGGCGTCATACAGATCATCCAATTGACGCTGCTCACTGTCAGTCCAGTATTCAGCCTTGGACTGCTCTCCCGCAAGATACGCCGCGCCGCCGCACAATTTTCCCATTTGCTCGGTATCGATCCCGCTCAAGGGAGTGGCGATAGAGACAAGCAAATTCTCCAGATACTGGCTATCAACTTCGCCGGCATCGGTACCGGCGCCAGCCTCATGCTTCAAGGCCTGCCACTCGCTCGCTTCGACAGTCAGGCCGGCGAGTTCCTTGTCATGCAATTCTTTGATCCTTGCCGACAATGCCTGCAGCGGCCCCATCGGGCAATATCGCGCAATACCCCATTGCGGATCATGCAGCAGCCAATACCCGTAGTTATCCGGAACAGTTCCCAGATCCGCTCCCACCGGGATCGCCTCGATCAGCGCAATTGCCTGCTCGCGCGCGCTGGCTTTTCCCTCCGACTGACGCAGCCAGCACAGCACGTCAATCACCACGGCAAGCGTCTCGGGCACGCCGAGTTCCTCGCTAAAACGATGTTTACCCCCTGCGGCGCAAGCGGAAGGCTGATTGTCAGGGCCCAGCTGCGCTTCACGCAAGCGGCTCAGGCAACGCGCCTTCTGCTCCGGGTCAGCTGCGAAGCTCGTCCATACATTCATTATTGTTTGTCTTTCGAATTGAACTGAAGTCACGCCAGCGTCTGCTCTACAAAAACTATAGCAGCCGGCCCACGCAAAGATAAGCAGGAAGATTCCGGAAATCCAGTTCTTCAGGAATGGTTAAAGGCAAGAGTCTGCCAATCAGCCGCCGAAAAAAAACGCCAGAGAAGCGAACCTCCTTGGCGTTTTTTTGCTCCGGTCAGATAGCTACCGCACTTAGAAGGTGTAGCGAGCACCCAAGGTGAAGAAGCGGCCGACTGCACCGGATTGATGCAGGGACGGGTTGTAATTGATACGGCCGTAGGTTTGCACATCCAGCGGCGCCAGGCGGTCAAACAAGTTGGCGATCGCAGCAGTCACTTGCCATTGCTTGCTCACATCCCAGCGGCCGAACAGGTCGACTGTGGTGAACGAGGCTACGCGGCAGTTCATCAAAGCGTTGCCGGTGACCGGATCCAGATTCAGGCAAGCGCCGCCGGTTTCGTTCTTGTTTTCAATCGCACTGACATAGTTAACCGAAGTGGTGAGATTGAACGGGCCGCGATCCCAGGCCAGCGATGCCGAGGCCCGAGTGCGCGGCGTGCCGCCATTGCCCGACAGGTTTGTATCGCCATGCGTGCCGACGAAATTCTGTGTCACGCCATTGGTGGTGCGCTTGAATTCGAACATTTGCGAAAGCGTCAAACCGGCGGTCAGGCGGCCGTAGGAATTCAGATCGAAGCGGCTGCGCAAATCGATATCGACGCCGCTGGTGCGGGTTTGCCCGGCGTTGATATAAGGTGCTTTGACCAGCTGGATCGGACCGGCCAGTCCGGGGAAATCCGAAGTCGGCTCACCCCGTACTATAGTTGCATCCGGGAAGCCGGATGGATTGGCAATGACCGCGCCCGGATCAGAACCGACGATCTCATTCTTGCGAACAATACGCCAGTAGTCCACCGAAATGCTGGTGTTCTTGATCGGTTCCAGAATGAAGCCCAGGCTGTAGCTCTGCGATTTTTCCGGCTTCAGGTTTTTGTTACCGACAGTCACGGCGCCGACGCTCTTGCCATCCGTGCAATCTGCGGAAAGGCCGGTGGCAGGACAGCGAACCGGATCACGCGTAAAGGTAGTGAAACCCGAAACCGCGCTGGCGCCGCTTTCCGCCGGCCCAGGAGCGCGGAAACCTTCTGCATACGTACCACGGAAAGCCAGCTGCTGAATCGGCGTGAACTTGAAACCGACCTTCGGCGTGGTGGAGTTACCGTAATCAGAATACTGGTCGGTGCGCAAGGCGAGCTGGAATTCCAGTTGCTTAATCACTGGCAATGCCAATTCCGTGTACAAGGAACTGATATTGCGCGAAGCTTTAGCCGCCGCATAACCCAGGCCGACGATGTCGCTGACGTCGGTGAATGGCGTCGCCTGGCTGTCAGTCGATTCGTGACGGAATTCGCCGCCTACCGCGATGCCGATAGGGCCGCCCGGTAACTGACCGAATTCACGGGTGCCTTTAAAGTCCCACAAAGCGAGCTTGGTGGTCGCCGAATTTTTCAATTCCGGCGACACGAGACCCAGCGTCTGCGCACTGTTCAGCGCGCCAGCCTCGCCGATGCGGAAGGAACCGTCGTTCATCGCCGTCCGCAATGCACTAGTGCGGTAATAACCGTTCTGGGTACGATCGGTTTTGCTCTGCGCGTACAAGATGCCGCTGTCGTAATCCCAACCGAAGGACGTGCCCTTCACGCCAACCAGCAGGCGCGTGACGGTGGTGTCCAGATCGGAAGTACGCGGACGATTCGGATCGACCCAGCGTGGGCGGGCGCGGTTGTTGGGAAACGGATTGTCCGGGTGACCGATAGGCAGCAGCAACTGGTCTGGACCGGTACTCGTGTTAACTACACGGTTGTTGAGCAGGTCAAAGCCGGTGCTGGTCAGAGCGGACGGCGTAGTGATGGTCTTGGCTTGAGAATTGAACAAGCCGAGTTCCGTGTAGGCTTGCATATCATTGTTGATCTTCAGGGTGCCGCGGCCATACAGATTGATATTCTGGGTTTCAGGCTGGACAGACTGGTAAGCGATCGGGTCCCACAGGCAACCGCCGCCGGAATTGATTGAAGTCCCACGGTCTATATTGGCGCATCCTGGCAGATTCTGTATGCCGCGGCCAGCAATCGTACCACCGCTGGCATTGACCGGACGCACCGTGCCCACAAAGCTACTCCCCCCAGTGTTGCTGCTGGTAGTAGCGCCCGCCCGTTGATCGCGACCGCCCCATGGACGGGCATCCGCCTGTCCGAGATATTCCGGACGATCTTTTGACCAGATCGCATTGCTCTGCTTGGCGTCGATGCTGAAGAAATAATTGTACTTGTCGGTTTCCAGATCGCCGAAACCAAAGGTTCCCGATGCGGTCCGCAAGGTGCCGTCGCCATGGCCGGATGTGCCTAGCGTTCCAGAGATAGTCTTGCCCTGATAGGTTTCACGCAAAATGATGTTGACCACGCCGGCGATAGCATCCGAACCGTAGATCGCAGAAGCGCCGTCCTTCAGCACCTCGATGCGGTCCACCGCGCCCAGCGGGATCGTGTTCAGATCGACAAAGCTGCGCTGGCCGTCATCGCCCAGACCGTAAGGCGCGGTGCGGCGGCCGTTGATCAGTACCAGGGTCGAGTTGACGGAAAGTCCACGCAGCGAAACGCCCGAGGCGCTGCCGGCAAAGCCGTTGGTGAATGAGCCGCTGATGGAACCGTTGTTGTCGGCAGCCAGGCTGCGCACTACATCGGCGACTGAAGTCTTGCCCGATTGCTGGATGTCCTTGCGCGTCAGAATCTGGGTCGACGCCGGTCCTTCCTGTTGGGTACGTTTAATGTTGGAACCGGTGATTTCAATCCGTCCCATCGGTTTGTCGTCGTTTGTCTCCTGCGCCTGCACAGACTGGGCCATCAATCCTATCCCTACCGCTACGCCGCCGGTAAAAAACGCCTGGCGCAACGACTGTGACAACTTCCGTTCCCTGATCATAAGCAACACTCCCTATCGATAATTTAGAGTTGAGAATTTAATTATTTGTGTAATCAAACCAGACCGATTAAATCGCCTTGTGGACGACGTAATTTGCGTTTTGACATCTCTGCCGGGATTTCATACAGACAGACAAACCGAAGAATCCACCAGAAGGCTTTTTCATCATCTGGACTCCCAGGAGTTGCCGTCTTTTGCATCGCTTGTACGTATTGCAGACGACGGCAACACAGTATCTTCAACGCAATTTATTGCCATGCACCAAGATGCTGCGTTGTTAATCTATACTAAAGATAATATCTTTTGTTACAAATTTTTCCATTCAATTACAAATAGATATATTACGTTACAAATTTACGACAACATTTTGTCAAAAAAACCACCTCACTACCGTAAAAAGACAAATCAAATAAGCAAATGCATCTCGGGAAGTGGACGAAATAATTGCGTGATGCTGCGATTTATAAGCACTTGTTGTGCTTTGCAGCATTTCAGATGGTCGCGGTGCACGATGCAGAAAAAAGGTGACCGCAGACCACTTGCTCGGAAGTTACGTAATTCCGGTCTTGGCAGCCCTCATTTTCACCGCACAATTGTTCACACAAATGCCAGGACAGACGGCCAAACCCGCTGGGAGCGCCTGATGTTTTTCGGTTAATATCACCTACTTTGATTTAAGGACGTCCCACAAACCCAGCCAGGCCGCGCTTGCTCCAGGCAACGGGCCAGGCTCGTCCCAGCCGCAGCATGATTTGCGCAAACCTTTAGATTTCCGGGCGTCGATTTTTCGTTGAATTCGAGTATGCATATAGCAGTTTTCAGTTGGTTTGGATGGTCTTTACTCTGGCTTGCCCCTGCGGTTTTACGTGTGCTCAAAGCACGCCGCTCCGGGATAAATCCACTGCGTGGTCCAGGCTCCATCCGCCTGTGGTTAGGGACGTTCCTGTTACTTTGCAGCAGCAGTGCGTTAGAGGCAGTGCTGCGTACGCGGGAATCGACACCGCCCGCCGGCGATCTGCTGGGCTACGCTCTGGCTCACGGTTTCATGAACCTGCTGGGCGCTGTCGGCGGCGTGCTGCTGCTGATCGCAATCGCCGTGCTGGCGCTATCGTGGTTATTTGGCAGTGAATGGTTGAAATCGAAAGCCACCATCAGCCCCTTGCTGCAACGTATCTTCCCAGCAAAAACGCCGCGTGCCGAGGCGCAACGCGAGCCGCGCGAGCCGCGTATTGCACCTGTCGCGACAACGGCCCATTCCGCGCCCCGGCAGACACGCTCACGCGAAAGCATTGCAATTCCTCCGCGCAGCAGAAAATCCTGGCAATTGCCTTCAAGCTCCGATCTAGCCGAAATCTTCGGCAAACAACCAAAGCCTCCGTCCAGGCGGGTGGAAATCAAAACCACCGCCAGAAGCATGGCCGAATGGGCCACGGTTGAACAGATCATCCCGACGCCGGCGATGCGCGCACGCGCAAATATGGCGCAGCAGGCGCGCACCGCAAGCATGGCGCGCAAAGACGCGATGCATATGCGTCAGACTGAACGCAACCGGACGGCGCCGCAGACCACGACAATCAGCACGCGCCCCGCTTCTGCGGCAGCGATATCTGCGACCGGCGCGGCTCAAACAAGCGCGCCAGGCAAACCGGTCGCCGCACATACAAATGTGGCAGAAGCACGGCACGACATGCCTGCGAACGCACTGATCGGTGCGTCGAGCACATTGACGGCGCCACCTGTGGCGGCAACGCCGGTGCTTACGGCGGTCGCTCCAATTACCCCAATTGAGATCATCCGTCAGGAAGCGGCCAGACCTGATCCCGCGCCGGCAAATTTGCAGCTGCGCCCTGCACCAGCCTTATCAGCTGATATTGCTTCCACCTATCTTGTTGCAGATAAAGCAGATGCCGCCATTGTGCAAGCTGCGCCAGCCCCGCTTGCATCAAGCGAAGCACCGGCAATGCCAGCAAACAGCAACGAAGCCGATTTCTCATTTCATCCGCTGCACGAACTGCGGATTGATTTGCCCGGGCTCGACTTGCTGGATCCCGCTGTCAACGAACTGATCGAGATTCCAGTTGAACGCCTGGCCGAAACCGGCTTGCTGATCGAACAGCGTCTGAAAGAATTCAAAGTGCCGGTAACAGTGCTGGGCGCCGACGCCGGACCGGTGATTACCCGCTTCGAGGTGGAACCTGCGCTAGGCGTGCGCGGCAGCCAGATTGTCGGCTTGATGAAAGATTTGTCGCGCGCACTCGGCCTGACTTCGATCCGGGTAGTCGAAACCATCCCAGGCAAAACCTGCATGGGGCTAGAGTTGCCCAATCCGAAACGGCAAATGATCCGCTTGTCGGAAATACTGGAATCGCCGGCCTATCAGGATTCCGCGTCGCACCTGACGCTGGCTTTGGGGAAAGACATTACCGGCACCCCTGTCGTAGCCGATCTGGCCCGCGCCCCGCATATGCTGGTGGCCGGCACCACCGGCTCCGGTAAATCGGTGGCGATCAATGCCATGATTCTGTCGCTCTTGTATAAAGCCACGCCGCAAGAAGTGCGCCTGATCATGATCGATCCGAAGATGCTGGAACTGTCGGTATATGAAGGTATTCCGCATCTGCTGGCACCGGTGGTCACCGACATGAAACTGGCCTCGAATGCGCTGACCTGGTGCGTGGCCGAGATGGACAAGCGTTATCGCCTGATGTCTGCACTCGGGGTGCGTAATCTGGCTGGCTTCAACCAGAAAATCCGCGATGGCGAAATGCGTGGCAAGAAAGTCAGCAATCCATTCTCGCTCACTCCCGATGCGCCTGAACCGCTGTCGACGCTGCCGCTGATCGTCGTCATCATCGATGAGCTGGCGGATCTGATGATGGTGACAGGCAAGAAGATCGAAGAGCTGATCGCACGCTTGGCGCAAAAAGCCCGGGCTGCCGGCATTCATCTGATTCTGGCTACGCAACGCCCTTCGGTAGATGTCATCACCGGCTTGATCAAAGCCAATATCCCGACCCGGGTCGCGTTCCAGGTGTCGTCCAAAATCGATTCCAGAACCATCCTCGACCAGATGGGCGCCGAAGCCTTGTTGGGCCACGGCGACATGCTGTTCCTGCCGCCAGGATCAGGCTATCCGCAACGGGTACACGGCGCCTTTGTTTCGGATGCGGAAGTGCATCGGGTAGTCGAGCATCTGAAACAATTCGGCGAACCTGAATACGAAGAAGCGATTCTGGCCGGCGTGCCTGCTGAAGGCGCCAGCACCGATCTGCTCGGCGATAGCCAGGATGTCGAAGCCGATCCGCTCTATGACGAAGCCGTGGCTTTCGTCGTGCGCACCCGGCGCGCCTCGATTTCATCGGTACAACGGCAATTCCGCGTCGGCTACAACCGCGCAGCCAGGCTGGTGGAGCAGATGGAAACTGCCGGGATTGTGTCTTCGGTGGCGACCAATGGCAGCCGCGAAGTGCTGACACCGGTGCAAGCGGAATGACGGTGCTTGCCATCAAAAATCGAGCACGCCACGCATGACGAACTGACGCGCGTCACCCAGCGTCACGTAGACATTGCTGCCGGCCGAAGAGGCGTAAGTCTTATCGAAAAGATTCTTGATGTTGAATTGCAAACGGAGCGGGTAACTGCCCAGCTTGGTGTCATAGGATGCAAAAGTGTCCACCACATCATATGCATCAAGCGTGAAGGTATTGGCGCTGTCGCCTGCACGCCGGCCCACGTGCCGTACACCGGCTCCGGCGCGCCAACGATTGCCTGCCTGCGTCCGGTCAAAGTCATAAGTCAGGAATAAAGACCCACTTTGCCGGGCGACGTTGGCGAGCCGATTATCCTGATATCGCGTATCTTTCATGACTTGCGCATCGGTATAGGCATAACTGGCGATGAGCTTGAGCTGTTTGGTCAGATTGCCCGCCACATCGGCTTCCAGCCCGCGCGAGCGCACCTTGCCGGCGGCTCTGACCGGGGTGATGCCGTTGACGGTCGGATCCTGCACCTGGACGTTTTGCTTATCGATGTTGTACAGCGCTACTGTGGCGGTGACGCCCTTTGGCATATCGAACTTGGCACCGACTTCCCACGATTTTCCCTGTTCCGGCGGCAAGGCATCGATGGTCGAACCGATCGACGTATTCGGCTTGAACGACTGGCTGTAACTGCTATACAGCGCGATAGTCGGATCGATTTGATACACCACGCCAACCCGCGGGATCAGCTTTGTCCCGGACACATCGGTATTGACGCTAAACGGCCGCCCCTTCCCGGCCATTTCGCTGTAAGTTTGATAGCGCATTCCGGCCTGCACGATCCAGTGTTCGTTCAAACGCACCGTATCCTGTGTGAACACCGAATACGAAACCAGCTTGTCGGTCTGATCGCTATCCGCCGCGCTGACGCTGGTTGAATACGGCAGCAGCCCATACACCGGGTTATAGATATTGAAGCTGCGATCGTTGATGCCGCGAATCAGATCGCGACGGAAAATATTACTGTCTTCCGCATCAAAGCCGAATTGAAGCTCGTGTCTGGTACTGCCCAGCGCCAGATTGCCGATAGCATCGAACTGCCAGACATGCTGTTGACTGACCGCGCCGCGCGTACCGTCGGGACGCCTGGTCAGCACGCCGGTGACCGCGTTCAGCGATATCGGGCGCGCTTGGTAATCGCTATAGCGATTGCGGTTGTAGCTATAAGTGAAATTGGTTTTCCATTGCTGGTCGACACGGTGCTGCGCTTGCACCACGAAAAAATCCGAATTGCCGATTGTGCGGTTGTAAATTTCATCGAAACGACGATCCCCAGGGACCGCCACCGGCTTTCCGGTACGGCTGTCGATCACGGTGCCACGATCGAACGGCTGCTCGTAATCGGTATGTTCATACGAGACGCGCACCGTGGTATCTCGTCCGTACCAGGCAATCGAAGGCGCGACGACGTTCTGCTTGTTAATGCCGAAATTACGCCAGTAATCGGTTTTGCTATAGTCCGCAATCAATCGAAAAGCCAGTCCCGATTCGCCGATTGGCCCAGTCAAATCGACCGATGCCCCAGCGCCGAGATTCGTCCCGGTCAGCGCGACCTGGCGCTGCCAGGTCAGCTGCGGCTTTTTAGTCACCATATTGATCACTCCGCCCGGATCCATCGTGCCATACATGATTGAGGCTGGGCCTTTCAAGACTTCCACGCGTTCGGTGGTGTAGGTCAGATTGCGCGCCAGTACGGTACGCACGCCGTCGCGCAAGATAGACCCATCCCGATTGAAGCCGAAGCCGCGCTTGATCAATGCATCCTGCGTGCCGCCCAGGGTATTTGCCTGGGTGACGCCGCTGACGTTGTATAAAGCCTCATCGATATTGCGGACCTGCTGATCTTGCAATACCTCCGCGGGCACCACCGCAACCGCTTGCGGTATCTCGATCAAGGCAGCGTCGCTGCGGGTAGCGGTCGATGCACGCTTGGGCTGATAACCGCGCTCCTGCGCGCGCTCCTTGACAATGATCTCCGGCAGATGCGCTTCTGCCTTCTTGCGGTTCGCATTTTCCTCTTCTGTCGAGGTCTGGGCACAGGCCGGTGCAAACGCCATGGACAACATCGCTGCGCCGCTCATTACCTTGAATCTTTTCATCTTGACTACCCTTTTGATCATCACTAATTTATCAAATATATATTGTAATGATAATCATTATTATTTAAATTGTCATTGATTAATCGGATTCTCTTATTCGGCACCAGCGATATCCGGGCGCTTTTCTCTCTTGCATTCACCCACCGACCTATCCTGATCTTTGGGTTATTTGGAAATCTCTCTTATGGCTAAGCCTATGCAATTACTTCCATTACGCTCTCAATTACGCTCTCGTCTACTTTTTGGCAAAGCAATCTGGCTGTTGCTGGCGGCCACCTGCTGGAGCGGCGGCGCCTATGCCGATACCAGCCCAATCGATCCGGCATTGCCCGCTTATCAGCCGCGTCCGGTCGCTCCATCTCGCGACGCGCGCTATGTTCTCCCGGACGGCGCGATAAGGATTGTGGGCGCCGATCATGCGCGCTTTATCCTTGAGCGCTTCAACGCCCTGTTCAGCCAGACGCACAGCGGCGTCCAGTTCAATCTGGACGGCTTGAAAGGCACCACCACCGGCATGCCCGCGCTGACCCACGACACGACACCGTTCGCGCCGATGGGACGCGGCGTCAATCGTGTCGAACGGGTGCCGTATAAAAAAATCGTCGGCCGTGAGCCGCTGGAAATACGCATAGCGCATACCGCCACCGACAGCTCCAAACATCTGGCAACTGCGCTGGCAATTTACGTCAATAAAGCGAATCCGCTTGCGCAATTGACCACTGATCAAGTGAAAAGAATATTCACCGCAGGCAGCCCCGGCGGCAACCTCACGCGCTGGGGGCAACTGGGGTTAAGCGGCGAATGGGCAAACCGCCTGATTCGTCCCTACGGCACGCCCGAATACACTGGCTTTGGCTCGTACATGGGGCAGAAGCATTTCGACAATCAAGCCTACAACGTCAACTACGAGCAGTACGGCAACACCGGCGCGATTCTAAAACGCCTGAGCGCCGACCCCGCCGGCATCGCTTTTGCCGCGATCGGTAAGGAGTCCGCCGATGTGCAGCAAATCGCCATCGCAGATCGCGAAGGCGGAGTCTATTCGAAAGGCAGCCTGGAAGACATCCGCAACCGCCGCTACCCTTACGATCGCTTTCTGTATTTTTACGTGCGACGCGAACCGAACAAGCCGATCGATCCGTTCATCAAGGAATATTTCAGACTGGTTTTCTCCCGTGAAGGACAGCAAATCATCGCATCGCAAACTGATGGCTATGTGCCTTTGAACGCACAAGAAGCCGCTGCCGAACTCGCCAAACTCGATTAATTCATTCAAATCACCATGCATCCATTGTTCTCTACCTCTTTCACCCGCATGGCGCATCGCCTGAGCGCCCTATTGCTTGGACTATCGTTTGCCAGTCAAGCCTGCGCGCAAGCCACCGATCCGCAGCCATACCAGCCGCAAGCAGTGGCATTTCCAAAGGGCGCCAGTTACATCGCACCGGATGGCAGCATTTACATTGTCGGCAACGACGGCATGAAAGATATCTTGACGCGCTTCAATACGCTGTTCGCTAAAACCCATCCCGGTTTCAAATTTACGATGCGGCTCGAAGGATCGTCCACCGCACTCGGCGGGCTCAGCGCCGGCGTGTCGGCGTTCGCACCGATGTCGCGCGACGGCTGGAAAACTGAATTGCTCGGATTCAAAGAAGTATTCGGCTATCAGCCCACGGACATCCACGTCGCCTATTCTGGCTATGGACCGCGCGAAGGGAAAAAAACACCGCCCGCCGTTTACGTGAATACGCAAAATCCGCTAACCGGCCTCAGCACTGAACAGGTCGCGCAGATCTTCACTGCGGGCCATTCACAAGGAGATATTACGCATTGGAAGCAGCTCGGACTGGACGGCGAATGGTCGAAGCGCCTGATTCATATATACGGCATACGCGACGACGGAGGATTCGCCACTGCCCTCGCCGCCCGCCATCTGCAAGGCCTGCCGTTCACTTATCGTTACGAAGCGTTAAATACCTACGAAGAAGTATTAAAAGCGGTAGCTGCCGATCGCTACGGCATAGGCATAACCGGCTGGGTCGATGCCGCTGCGATCAGCAAAAATGTGCGCTTATTGCCACTCGCCAAGCGCAACGGCGGGCCGTATTACACCCCATCCTATGCGAATGTGCTGGCCGGACGCTATCCCTATTCAGTGCATGTGCGTTTCTATGTGAATCGCACACCGGGACAAGCGCTCGATCCCTTTGTCAAAGAATATCTGCGTATGGCGCTTTCGAAAGAAGGCCAGGCCATTATCGCAACGCAGAAAAACACATCAGAGGGTTATGTGCCGTTAGATCCGTCGGAAATTGCGCATGAACTGTCCAAACTTGAGTAAGAACCTGTTCAAGACTGGCTTGCTCGGCAACTGCGTCTTGCGCGCAAGCGCCGTGGCTGCCTGCCAGCCCTCCCGATTACCCGTCGATGACAACCGTTACAACCCTCACAACCGCTGCTCGGATCAATCAAGCGCAAACCGCAACCCCAGCGCCAGCACATTGTTACGCAAGCCGCCGCTGCCCAGCTGCGCATCGTAGTTGAGATACCAACCCCAGCGCCTATCCACCGCCGTACTCAAACCCAGCCCGGCCCAGCCCGAACTGCGCGCCAAGCCTATCCCCTGCACCGTAAATCCTGCCGCCGGCGCGCCCACATAAGCCGCACCGAAATCCAGCCTGCCGTCGCTGAACGCATGCTGCCAGGCCGCATACGCCTGCACCACGCTCAGCCCGCCGGCCCATTGGAAACTGCTGTCGCCGCGCAAGCCCAGCAAAGCCGCCGTCTGTTTATACGCCTGGCTGTCCGCCGTCAGCCCGAACACGCCGCCGCTCTCCGTAAAGCCGCCGCGCTTGAGGCGGTCATACGCCAGACCGGCGTAAGGCGTCAGCCGAGTGTCATCGGACAGCGGCAACACATACCCGCCCTCGGCATAGGCCGACCACAGGCTATCGCTATGGCTGGCGCCCAGGTTCTGCTCCGTAGCGCCGATCAGCGCCGTACG
>NZ_JAGQEG010000123.1 GCF_018305005.1 Collimonas silvisoli | reverse complement strand
TTTGAAGAAGTACATTCACTACTATAATCACGACCGCATCAAATTGAAACTAAACGGGCTGAGTCCTGTGCAATACAGAACCCAGCCCTTAGCAGCCTAGCAAATCAAACCGTCCAACTTTATGGGGTCAGTTCACGTTCCCGGCTGCTTTTTCTATTTGGTATGGCTATGGCGTGGCTTATAGGGTCAGCATGATCTTGCCGATATGCGAACTGCTTTCCATCAATGCATGCGCCTGCGCCGCTTGCTCAAGCGGAAAGGTCTTGAAGATCACCGGCTTGATTTTTTTCGCCGCCAGCAGTGGCCAGACCCGTTCGCGCAATTGCGCCGCGATGGCAGCCTTGAAGGCGATCGGCCGCGGCCGTAGGGTCGAACCGGTAATCGTCAGGCGCCGCATCAGTATCTGGCGGAAATCGATATTCGCGCTGCTGCCGCCCAGGGTGGCGATGAATACCAGGCGGCCGTCGTCCGCCAGGCAGCTGATTTCACGCGGCACGTAGTCGCCGGCCACCATGTCCAGGATCACGTTGACGCCTTTGCCGCCGGTAGCTGCCTTGATGACGGCGGCGAAGTCTTCGCTGCGGTAATTGATTGCGCGTTCGGCGCCCAGCGCTTCGCAGGCGCGGCATTTCTCATCCGAACCGGCGGTGGCGAATACCCGATGGCCGAGCGCCGTGGCGATCTGGATCGCCGCCGCGCCGATGCCGGAACTGCCGCCCTGCACCAGCAAGGTCTCGCCGCTCGCCAGTTTTACCCGATCGAAGACATTGCTCCAGACGGTGAAAAAGGTTTCCGGCAGCGATGCCGCTTCCACTGCGCTCCAGCCGTCGGGCAGCGGCAAGCACTGGGCGCTCGGCGCACAGCAGTATTCGGCGTAGCCGCCGCCCTGTACCAAGGCGCACACCAGATCGCCTTGCTTGAATGAGCTGTTGCTGAAATCGCCATCGACGATTTCACCGGCGATCTCCAGCCCCGGCAAATCGGATGCGCCCGGCGGCGGCGAATAATTGCCGGTGCGCTGGAACACGTCGGGCCGGTTGATGCCGGCGGCCTGCACCTTGATCAGCACTTCGCCGGGCTTGAAAGATGGGATAGGGCGTTCGCAGATTTGCAATACATCCGGGCCGCCGGGTTGGGTGATTTCGATAGCGCGCATGGCGTGGTCTCCAGGAGAAAACAGCCATTGTATGACAAGTCCTATTTCTCCTTTAAGCGCGATATTGATAGCTTTTCTGTATTAGCCCGTTGCACACATTCAAGTTATTATTTTGATGCACACAGGAAAGATTTTCGAAAGGAAATCCAGTTATTTAGGGGCTTTATAAAGAACAGGCAATGACCGACCGCGCATCAAACGCAGGTAACAATGCCGTATCCAAGCCGGCCTGGCACCACAAAAGCGCATCACCAGCGACCCGGCAGGCGACTAGCCGGCAGCGGCGGCGCGCACTGTGGGCCTGTATCGGTATTGTTCTGGGAACCACGCTGCTGCTGCCGCTGGCGGCGCTCATGGGGCCGTCGATGCCGGCCTTCATCCCTTCCTACCAGACGGCGACCGTGCTCGCCTATGTCATCATTACTTATCTGATTTTTGCCCACTATCGTGCTACCAGAGCGTCCGATTTGCTATATATCGGCGGCGGCTGTTTTTATTGCACGGGAATTCTTATCGCGCAATTCCTGGCTTTACCCGATATGTTCCTGCCGCAAGGGGCATTGCTGGGTGGGGCGCAGAGCGCGATCTGGCTGTGGTTCTTCTGGCATGCGGGCCTGGCGCTGGGCATCCTGGCCTATGCCGCCAGCGCTTGGTGGAGTCCGGCGCCGGCGGCTAGCGATTCCGAGCGTATGGCGCAATGGCTGATGGCGGTGGTGGCGGCGGCGCTGATCGCGAGCCTGCTGCCGGTCATCGTATTCCATGCGCAATTGCCGCAGCTCGACGACAACGGCGACTTTCATCGCGTGACCAGCAGCGGCATCGGCCCCTTGCTTCAGTTGGTCACCGGCGCGGCCCTGCTGACATTGTGGCAGGCCACGCGCTTCCGGACGGTGTTGCACGTGTGGCTGGGCGTAGCCTTGGTTGCACTGCTATGCGATAACGCCATCACCATGGCGGGCGGCAGCCAGTTTTCGATCGGCTGGTACGCCGGCCGCTGTAACGCTCTGATTTCGGCCGCGCTGCTGCTGCTGATCTATTTGCGCGAAATGAACCAAGTCTATCTGAAGACGGTGCAAGACGCCCGCCTGCTGGCGCTCAACAACGCCATGCTGGAAGTCAGGATGGATCAGGTGCGGCTGGACGATCTGACCGGCCTGCCCGGCCGCTCGCTGTTTCTCGAACTGGCCGAAACCCTGCGTAGCCGCGACCTGTTCAAGCGTCAGGCGGTGGCGCTGCTGTTCATTGACCTGGACGGGTTTAAATGGATTAACGACAATCTGGGCCATGACCGTGGCGATAACGTGCTGGTCGAGGTGGCCGCCGCACTGAGGTCGGTACTCAGGGACAGCGATATCGCCGGGCGGGTCGGCGGCGACGAGTTCGTGGTGTGCCTGGTGGCTCCCGCCGCGACCATCAAAGCTACCGCGGCTGCGGTTGCCAGCCGCATTGTCAGTCGCGTTGCCGCGATTGGCGACGGTGTCGGCTGCAGCATCGGCATCGCCCTGTGCCAGGCCGAAAATCTGGAATGGGATGCGGCATTGCGTCAGGCTGACGAAGCCATGTACCAGGCCAAGCGCCAGGGGAAAAGCCGTTTTACGATATATGGCCATGCGCTTCTGGATGAAGTGGCTTGAAGCTTGTGCGGCAAACGCGAACTTCTGGTATTGAGATGTCAATAAATTAATAATCGATAAATTCGATTGTTAATCGATAGATTTTCCGTTTTTCTTTTCATTTTCTCTCGACCATACTGCAATTCATTGGTGCTCACCTATATGGATGGATGCCAATTAATCAAAGTCGATTTTTATTTTAATTTCGAATTTATTGCATATTAGAGAGGAAGCATCATGCCAATCGCAACCGCCCAGGCCGGCAGTACATTACTGAATCCCGCAAACCACACCTTGATCATGATCGATCATCAATCGCAAATGGCGTTTGCCACCAAATCCATCGATCTGGTGTCCTTGCGCAATAACGTGGCGCTGGTGGCAAAGGCCGCCAAGGAATTCAAGGTCTCGACCATATTGACCACGGTGGCCGAAAAATCGTTTTCAGGCCCTATCTTCGACGAAATCAAAACGGTGTTTCCAGAGCAGGAAGTGATCGACCGCACCACCATGAATACCTGGGAAGATGCGCGCATCGCAGAGCGCGTCAACGCCATCGGCAAGGGCAAGATCGTGCTGGCCGGCCTATGGACTTCGGTGTGCATCGTAGGACCGGCATTATCGGCTCTCGATCAGGGATTTGAAGTCTATGTGATTACTGACGCCAGCGGCGATGTCTCCGATGAAGCGCACCAGCGCGCGGTGGAACGCATGATCCAGCAGGGGGCACGGCCCATGACATCGTTGCAGTATCTGCTGGAACTGCAACGCGACTGGGCGCGCGCCGAAACCTACAATGAAACCGTGGCCACCTCGATTGCGCACGGCGGCGGTTACGGCCTTGGCCTGATCTATGCCAAGACCATGTTCAATGCCTCTGAAGGACACTAAGACCGCGCGGCCCGGTGAGCCGTGATGCAGCGGGCCGCAATCCATCAGCAGAGATAGGGGAAGAGCATGAATGCAGACATGATTTTGTTAAACGGACGCTTTCACACCGTCGACAAGACGCAGCCGCTGGCGACAGCGGTGGCAATCCAGGATGGTAAATTTATTGCGGTCGGCGACGCCGAACAGGTGATGCGTCATCGCGGCGCGGCTACCCAGGTGATTGACTTGAACGGCCGCACTGTGATCCCCGGCTTGAACGACTCTCACATGCACCTGATCCGCGGCGGTCTCAACTACAATCTGGAATTGCGCTGGGAGGGCGTGCCTTCGCTGGCGGACGCCTTGCGCATGCTGCGGGAACAGGCGCTGCGTACTCCGCATCCGCAATGGGTGCGGGTGGTCGGCGGCTGGACTGAATTCCAGTTTGCCGAAAAGCGCATGCCGACCCTGGAAGAAATCAATGCCGCCGCGCCCGACACGCCGGTGTTCATCCTGCATTTGTATGACCGCGCCTTGCTCAACCGCGCCGCCTTGCGCGCCGTCGGTTATACCAAGGACACGCCGAATCCGCCGGGCGGCGAAATTCAGCGCGACGCCGGCGGCAATCCAACCGGCATGCTGATCGCCAGACCGAACGCCATGATCCTGTACGCCACCCTGGCCAAGGGCCCGGCGCTGCCGCACGAGCAACAAGTCAACTCCACCCGCCAATTCATGCGCGAGCTGAACCGGCTTGGCGTCACCAGCGCCATCGACGCCGGCGGCGGTTTCCAGAATTATCCGGAAGACTACGCCATCATCGATCAGCTGGCGCGCGATCAGCAATTGACTATCCGCATCGCCTACAACCTGTTCACCCAGCGCAAGGGGCAGGAGTTGGAAGATTTCCAGAAATGGACGGACATGATCGCACCGGGCCATGGCGATGATTTTTACCGCCATAACGGCGCCGGTGAAATGCTGGTGTTTTCAGCGGCAGACTTTGAAGATTTCCTGGAGCCGCGCCCGGACTTGGCGGCCGGCATGGAAGACGAGCTGGAAAAAGTGGTGCAGCATCTGGTGTCGAACCGCTGGCCGTTCCGTCTGCATGCGACGTATGACGAATCGATCAGCCGCATGCTGGATGTGTTTGAGAAAGTGAATCGCGAGATTCCTTTCGACGGCTTGCACTGGATCTTCGACCATGCGGAAACCATTACGCCGCGCAATATCGAACGCGTGCGGGCGCTGGGCGGCGGCATCGCAATCCAGCACCGGATGGCGTTCCAGGGAGAATATTTTGCCGATCGCTATGGCGTCGAAGCCGCCAAACACACGCCGCCGGTAGCGCGCATGCTGGAGATGGGAGTGCCGGTCGGCGCCGGCACCGACGCCACCCGCGTGGCCAGCTACAACCCATGGACTGCGCTGTATTGGCTGGTGTCGGGCCGTACCGTCGGCGGCATGCGCTTGTATGACACTGCCGGGCAGTTGGCGCGCGATACCGCGCTGGAATTGTGGACCGCCGGCAGCGCCTGGTTCTCCAGCGAGCAGGGCAAGAAGGGCCGCATCAAGCAAGGACAGCTGGCCGATCTGGCAGTGTTGTCGGCGGATTTCTTTGCGGTCGATGAAGACAGCATCAAGGCGTTGGAATCAGTGTTGACGGTAGTCGGCGGCAAGATAGTCTACGGCGCGGCAGAATTCGCCCCGCTGGCGCCGCCGCCGATCCCGGTATTGCCGGATTGGTCGCCGGTGAAAAACGTGCCGGGACACTATCGTCTTGTGCCGCAACAACGCCAGGCTCTAGCTTTGCCGCACCAATGCGCGGGCGCTTGCGGCGTGCATGCCCATGCACACGATGCGGCAAGAAAATCGACCGTGCCGATCTCCGACTATTCCGGATTTTGGGGGGCATTAGGCTGCAGCTGCTTCGCTTTTTAAACGTGTTGCCGACTTCCTTGCGAAATCGGTTTGCCATCGAGGATCATCATGCGCTATACAAAGATATTATTGGGTTTGCTGCTATCGTTCGTAGTCGGTGCCGCTTGTCGTTTGGCGCAGATTCCAGTGCCTTCGCCGCCGGTGCTAAGCGGAGCGCTGTTGGTTTTCATGATGAGCAGCGGATACTGGCTGGTGGGGCGTTACCTGGCAACCCGCGCCGCACCTGAGGAGAAACCATGATGGCCTTGATGCTGGGCGTGATCCTGGGACTGCTGGTGGGCGCACTCTGCCGCTGGTTCGATTTGCCTTCGCCGACACCGCCGACACCGGTCGGCGCCTTGCTGGTGGTGGCGATGACACTGGGTTATGTGGTTGCGGGTCAGGTTTGACAGGAGTGCATGATGCAGGAAAATCGCAAGACGCAGCAAGCGGTCGCACTGAGTTTTTTGGCTGGTTACGTCGATACCGTGGGGTTTATCGCCTTGTTCGGCTTGTTCACTGCGCACGTTACCGGCAACTTTGTACTCATCGGCAGCGAGCTGGCCAACCCCTCGCACGGCGTGCTGATTAAATTGCTGGCGTTCCCGGCTTTCATACTCGCCGTGGCGTTGACGCGCATGGCGCTGGTCTGGCTGGAGCGCGGCGGCAAGTCGCCGATGCCCTATCTGTTGCTTTTGCAATTGATTTTTCTACTATGCTTCATGGCCGCCGGTTATCTGCTCGAACCGGTGCGCGATGCGCGGGCGCCGCTGGCTTTGCTGGCCGGCGTCTTCGGCGCTGCCAGCATGGGCGTGCAAAACGCCAGCAGCCGCCTGATCTTGCAGCATATGACGCCGACCACGGTGATGACCGGCAATGTCACCCAGCTAGTGATTGATCTGGTCGATATCCTGCGCGGCGCGGCCGACGACACCGTGCGCCAGCGCTGCGTCAAATTTTTCTGGCCGGTGGTGGCGTTCGGCGTCGGCGCGATAGGCGGGGCGTTTGCCTACAAGTATTGGCTTTTCCTGGCCCTGTTGTTGCCGGCCGCGATACTGGCTTGGCTGGCTGCCACAGAATATCTTTCAGAAAAGACCGAAGTCGGATCGCCATCAACTTTATAATGTTCAAGGAATTTACTGCGGTATTTTGATATTGCCGATCTGGCAATCCTTGACATGGTGATGAGGCGACGAAAGAGATGACCTATTTGTTTCATTTGATTGAGCAATATGGGCTGGTCATCGTATTTTTCAATGTGCTGGCTGAACAGCTGGGGACGCCGATACCGGCTTATCCGACGCTGGTGATTACCGGCGCCTTGATGCACCGGGGCGATTACTCGGCGCCGGTGTTGCTGCTCACCGCGGTAGTCGCGGCGCTGATCGCCGACTATCTCTGGTACCTCGCGGGGCGGCGCTATGGCAGGAAAGTGCTGTCGACGCTGTGCCGCATTTCGCTGTCGCCGGATTCCTGCGTGCGGCAAACCGAAACGATCTATTCGCGCTGGGGCGCGCGCTCGCTGCTGCTGGCCAAGTTCATTCCCGGTTTTGCTTCCATCGCCAGTGCGCTGGCCGGCACCATCGGCACCAGGCGCACGACTTTCATCATCTACGACGGCATAGGCGCGGCCTTGTGGGCCGGCCTGGCGGTTTTTCTCGGCTCGCTGTTCAGCACCACCATCGACGATTTATTGAACGTGCTGACCGAGCTCGGCCAATACGGCATGCTGCTGGTCTGCGCCGGCTTTGCGATTTTTGTCGCCAGCAAATGGTGGCAGCGCCGGCGCTTCCGCATGTCCTTGCGTATGGCGCGCATCTCGGTGGAGGAACTGGATCAGTTGTTCAAGCAGGGAGTGACGCCGGCGATTGTCGATGTGCGCTCACCGGCGTCGCAACAGGCCGGGCGGATTCCGGGCGCACGCGCCATTTCACATCAGGAAATTCATGACTTCGTCTTCGATGCGCCGGTGGACCAGGAAGTGATCGTCTACTGTGCTTGCCCGAATGAAGCCTCGGCGGCGCTGGTCGCCAAGCAGCTGATGCAGCGCGGATACAAGAAAGTGCGGCCGCTGTCGGGCGGCATAGATGCCTGGATCGCTGCCGGTTACGAGATCGATTCTTAGTTTCCCATCTCTAGTTTTCTTCTCTCTATCGGGAGTTCCATGTTCAGAATCAGTCTCGACGCGCTGTTGATTCTTGACGCCATCGACCGGCGCGGATCGTTTTCCGCAGCCGGCAGCGAGTTGCACCGGGTGCCTTCGACGATTTCCTATACGGTGTCGAAACTGGAACAAGACCTTGGTGTGCAGGTGTTCGAGCGCCAGGGGCCGAAAGTGATGCTGACGCGCGCCGGAGCCGAATTGCTCAAGGAAGGGCGTTACCTGCTGAAGGCGGCGGAAGATCTGGAGCATCGGGTGCGCCGTGTCGCCTCCGGTTGGGAAACCGAATTGACGATATGCATAGACTCATTATTTTCGGTGACCGCCCTGGAATCGGATATCGCCGCTTTCTGCGAGGTTGCGGATAAAACCCGTTTGCGCATCGCCAGGGAATCGCTGGCCGGCACCTGGGAAGCCTTGCTGGAGCGCCGCGTCGATTTGCTGATCGCAGCGCCGGGGCAGGGGCCGGCGGGCGGTGGTTATATCGCCGAACCGATGGGCGCCGTATCCTTTGTGTTTGTGGTGGCGCCGGGGCATCCGCTGGCCAAGGTAAAGCGCGTGCTGGGCAAGGCGGAACTACTGCCGTATCGCGCCATCAGCGTCGCGGATTCGGCGCGCAAGATGGCGTCGCGCACGGTAGGTTTGCTGTTTGGACAAGATACGCTGACGGTGCCCGACATGCGCAGCAAATACGACTTGCAGCTGGCGGGCATCGGTTTCGGCTTTTTACCGGAACCGTGCGCGCGGGCGGCGATTGCTGCGGGCGCCCTGATCGTGAAAGAAGTGGAAGAACCGAAGCCGGATGAAACATTTTCACTGGCCTGGCGCACCGGCGATGAAGGCGCCGCCTTGACCTGGTGGATGGAGCGCATGCGCGACAGCGATGCGATGGCGCGTTTGTTCCGCCATGTGCCGGGTGCGCTCTAAGAAAAACAGGCCGAATCGCGACAACTGCGCGTAAAGCCGTGCCGGCCTGCATCACTACTAGCGTGCCGCGCTCATCAATCAGAACCCAAGATCAATAGGGCAGATCGAACAGCAATACTTCCGCAGCTTCGGCGTTGGTCAGCGTGATCAAAGTTTCTGCCGTCACCTTCACCGCGTCGCCGCCGTTCAACTCCGTGCCGTTGACGTTGAGACGGCCGCGAATCAAATGCACATAAGCCGTGCGCCCATTCGCCAGCGTGTGCTGCAGCGGCTGATCGCCGTTCAGGATGGCCGCATAAATCGATGCATCCTGATGTATCAACACCGAATTGCCGCGGCCATCGGCCGATGCGATCAAACGCAGCTGTCCTTGTTTTTCCGCAGCCGTGAAATGCTTCTCTTCATAACTCGGCGGAATCCCTTTGACATTCGGCTGAATCCAGATCTGCAGGAAATGCACAGGCGCGGTTGCCAAGTGATTGAATTCGCTGTGACGGACGCCGGTGCCGGCACTCATTCTTTGCACGTCGCCGTAATGCAAGACCGAGCCGGTGCCCATGCTGTCCTTGTGTTCCAGCGCGCCGTCCAGCACATAGGAAATGATTTCCATGTCGCTGTGGCCATGCGTGCCGAAACCCTTGCCGGCTTGCACGCGGTCTTCATTGATCACCAGCAGCGGTCCGAAGCCGGTGTGCTGAGGATCGAAATAATGGCCGAACGAAAAGGTATGGTGCGAATTCAGCCAGCCGTGATCGGCAACGCCACGTTCTTTGCTTTTACGAATTTGAAGCATGATTTTCTCCGTCGGTTGCCGCATCCTTCACCATTTTTCACCTTGAAAAATGATTGCAATGGATGCGGTGTTGATTCAACAGGACGAAGTATGCGCGTTGCTGAATCAAAAGAAAAACGGAAAAAATATGGATGTATGTTCGAATTTATCGATTATTTCCTAGGGGCTTTGTTTGTGCGCATGACAGAATTGCGGAATATCTTTGTGAATCCGTTTTAAGGCTTGAAAACGGATAGGACAACATAAAATTCGAAAATAGATGCGGCTCCATCGGCTGACGGATCTGACTCCGCCGATATTGCGTTGAGATGCCTATAAATCTTCGGGCAGAGGATCGACGGCCTAGTTGCGACAGTGCGTCAATTCAAAATTCTCGACACCTTCGTATGAATTCATCATGCGTGCCAGCTCGGAGACGGAGGTCCCTTTTTTGCTGTCGATGGCAACAGCGATGAAATGCCATTTCGCATGTTTGTCGTGTGAGCTGATGGACAGCGAATCTTTGGCAATCTCATAACCGTGCTCTAAAGCTACCTTGCGCAATATGTCTTCATGCGGAACAAAGCCCCTCTCGAAGTCAACCAGAATGGCAACACCGGCACGAGACGGTAGCCAATACTCAAGCTTGGCCACCCAGACCATGCACAAGGCAGATAGCAGTGTGAGCGATATTGCCGCTATATAGAATCCCACGCCGACCAGGACCCCGATCGCTGACGCAGCCCAAATCGATGCTGCCGTCGTGAGTCCTCTAATATTCAAGCCTTCTTTCATGATCACACCGGCGCCAAGAAAGCCGATGCCAGTAACCACCCCTTGCACCACCCGAGTTGGATCGGGATTGACGGGTAATCCGGCATGCCCGCCATACCAGAGCGCGGGGTAACCGACGAACACAGTGAGACCTGCCGAGGCCATGCACACCAGGCCGTATGTACGCATCCCCGCAGCACGTCCGTGATATGCACGTTCGTATCCGATCAGCATCCCTAAAAATAATGCCCCTAACAAGTTAAAAAAAATCAGGGCATTAGCGGCAACTTCAGGAGCTGACCAGTAGGCGGCCAAAGAATCAAATGAAAGCATGTTCGTATATCTTCTTTTAGGTTGTTTTTTAGAGCCCCGAAAATCGGAAGCGGGTTAGAGCTCATGCCCACGCTATAGATAGCGCGGATAAAAATCCACCCGGTTCTTGATCTGAATCGGATGCGCTGAATTGGTCATTAAACGACGTGAGATGACCGGCACTCAAAAAATTCCGGCTCTATCAGTCAGATCATATCCCCCGGTTCACCTGTCTATCGAATTGTAATGGATTGTAATAGCGGTCAACATGACCGTCGCACCAGTCGTTTATTGCTCAAGCCCTCAGGAATTACCTGAGGAAATCAAGATAACGTAAAGGTGCACAAATGAATAAATTAATTGCTACTCTGATCGCTGGCTTGTTCGCAACTTCTGTTTTCGCTCAAACTCCGGCTGCTCCAACCACACCAGCAGCAGCGCCAGCCGCAGTAACTGCAACCACCACTCAAGCTGCAAAAGCTGACGTGAAAGCAGCCAAGGTTGAAGCCAAAGCTGACGCCAAGACTGATGCCAAGGTGTCGGATACCAAGGTCAAAACCAAGAGCAAGAAAGTGAAGCACCACCACAAAGCAGCAAAAGCCGAGGCGAAAGCACCTTCCGCTGACACCAAGGTAGATGCGAAGGTGGATGCCAAGGCAGCTGCACCCAAGTAATCAAATCAATCTCATCGAAAGAGGCAGGTCGAAACCTGTCTCTTTTTTGATCGATGAAATATTCCGTTACGGTAGTTACCAATGCAGGATAGTGGCAGCAGGCGATTTGGCGTTTAATAGGATCGTCGCCTCAGGAGAACCCAAATGAAAAAATTTCTACCCATAGCTGCAGGATTGATCGCAAGTGCCGCTCTGATGAGTGCTGCAACCCCCGCTCTGGCGCAGGTGAACGTCGGTGTCAATATTGGTGTGCCAGGTGTTTATGTTGCGCCGGCACCAGTCTATGTTCAACCACGCCCGGAGTATGTGCAGCCGGAACGGGAACAGGAATGGCGTGAACGTCATATGCGAGCACGTGAATGGCGGGAGCGTGAAGCACGTCGTGACCATCACGACTATGACGACCATCGCGAACACCATGACCGTGGCGAGCACCGTGGGCATGACGACTAACATTTGTTTTTAGCGCCTGAGCACCTTCGACATCACTACTGGTCCTGAAGGGCCGCAAGCGTCAAACATCAAACCCGCCTAGTCAGCAGCGATGACCAGAAGAACCGGAGCGATCCGGTTTTTTTTCGTTTGTCTTTTCAAACAATCAAAACGCTGGGGTGGCTATATGGAAGTGACGACATACGCAACGCTAGTTGATAGCGAAGTGGCTTGCCTCTCAATTAGTCCATTTCCACACAAACGTCAAATGACGTGAAATGCATGCCAAACCGTTATCCACAAGAAACAACGAGCAGGGAGCAATGCCAATTTATGGCAAGTTGTACGTAAGCTTGGCGAGTGATTGTTATTTTTGTTGGTAGAGATACAAATACAGATTAGGATCGAGTGGCATTTTCCAAAACAAAATCGAATATTGACGGGAAAATCAAATAATGTCAGTCGAAAATAAGGCGATAACGTACCCTAAGGAGCCTAGTCCGAGGTCATTCAAAGCACCTATCGCATCAGAATTAAATTTCTCAAAATCAAACCATTGAAAGCGAACGTATTCAGTCGTCATTGAATTTTCCAGGTCATGTGTGGGAGAGGGAGCAAATGACTCTCTGCAATCCTCTTAGGGTATGCCTTGGCTCTGTCGAAGGCGTGTCGTCGACCCCCTGATTTCGTAAAGCATTGATGGTTTTGAAGATGCTGCTGATGGATGCAGCATGTAACCCAGGTGTAACCCGAGATAAAATTTTAGACGAAAAAAAGGGCTACGATTTCTCGTAACCCTTTTATCTACTGCTTATTCGTGGTAGGCCGTGCGGGATTCGAACCTGCGACCAACGGATTAAAAGTCCGCTGCTCTACCAGCTGAGCTAACGACCCGAAAGACCGCTATTATATGTAATGTGCGTATGAGCTGTCAAATCCATATGCACTTTTATTTACACAATTTGCAAAATTAGATTTTGCCGCTCACTTGAGCGTGGTCAGGCGTTCTTTTGCGGTCTGTGCTGCCGGCGTGTTCGGATATTGCGCCAGCAGTTGTTCCAAAGCGCGCTTGGCCTGAGGTTTGTTCTTCAGCTCGGTATAACTGCTGGAGATATTCAACAGTGCATCGGCGGCCTTGGGATTGTCGGCGTACTTGCTGACAACCACCTGTTGCGCCGCAATCGCATTCTTGTAATCGCGCAGAGCGTAATACGCATTCCCCAGCCAGTATTGCGCTGAAGGTGCGAGACCCGAATCCGGGTTGGAGCGTACAAAATTGGAAAATGCCGTTACTGCGGTTTTGTAGTCGCCGGCTTTGAATGTCGCCAGCGCTGCATCGTAGGCCTTCTGGTCGTTGGCGCCGATGCTGACTTCCTGGCCGTCGACGCTGACTTTTTGCGGCTCCAGCTTGCGTAGGCGGGTATCCAGATCGACGTAGAAATCTTTCTGACGCTGCTGGGTATTGGCCAGCTCGTTGGTCAGGACTTCGATCTGGCCGCGCAGCTTGGAAATTTCCTGGTTCAGGCGATCGTTCTGGTCGGACAAATTCAAGGAGCTGGTTTTGTCCGCCTTGCCATCGACCCTGGCATTCACCGCATCGATCTTGCTGCGTATATCCAATATCGCCCGACGTGCTTCATCGTCGTCAAACAGCCCGGCGTGGGCGGTCGGAGCGGAAAAAACTGCGGCCAGCATGGCCGCAGTCATCGTAGCTTTGAAGAACGTCCGCATCATTATTGATAAACGATGTCGGAGCGGCGGTTTTCAGCGTAGGACGCTTCGTCGCTGCCGAGAGCCTTAGGCTTTTCCTTGCCCAGCGAAACCGCTTCGACCTGAGTATCCGAGACGCCTAACAATACCAGCGCCTTGCGCACTGCTTCAGCACGTTTTTGTCCCAGGGCCAGATTGTATTCACGGCCGCCGCGATCATCGGTATTGCCTTGGATGATGATCTTGCGATTCTTGTGGCTGTTCAGGTATTGGGCGTGCGCTTCAACCACGGCCTTGAATTCATCCTTGACGATATAGCTGTCGAAGTCGAAATAAATGCTGCGTTTCGAGAGGATGCCGGTTGGGTTGTTAAGCGGATCGGTGGAGCCGGTATCGACGGTATTGACCGAACGTGTATCGGTGCCGGTGGCGCCGCTCTCGACGACCGGGGCTGCCTTATCGTCCAGCTTGACAGGGGATGAGCAGGCTGCCAGCAGAATCGCGCTAGCAACGATAAGGGCAAAATTTCTGATATTTAGCATTTTTTAATTCTCCAGAGTGGGAAACGAACGTCGATTCAAAGTAACACGTGATTATTTCATGAAAGGCCCCCAAGTAGGCTCCCGTATATCGCCTGCTTGCATAGTTAAGCGCTGTTTGACGCGGCCGTCAACCGAGACCACTGCCAGCGAGCCGCGGCGTCCTGATTCCGTGGCGTACATGATGTACTTGCCGTTCGGCGAAAAACTGGGGGATTCATCCTTGACGGTATCCGACAACCGCTGTTCCTGGCCGTTGCTCAGGTCTAGTGCATACAATTGGAAGCGGCCGCCGCGCTGCGAGATATACGCCAATGTCTTGCCGTCAGGTGAAATCCGCGGGCTGATATTGTAGCTGCCGCCGAATGTCACACGCTGGGCGTCGCCGCCATTGGCGCTCATCTTGTAGATTTGCGGGCCGCCGCTGCGATCGCTGGTGAAGTAGATGTTTTGGCCGTCTGCCGAGAATTGCGGTTCGGTGTCGATGCCATTGGTATTGGTCAGGCGCCGCAAACCGCCGCCGTCGGCGTTCACCACGTAGACCTGGGTCAGGCCGTCGCGCGCCAATGCAATCGCCAGCTTGCTGCCGTCCGGCGACCAGGATGGCGCCGAATTACTGCCCTTGTAGTTGGCTACTACGATGCGCTGTTTG
>NZ_JAGQEG010000122.1 GCF_018305005.1 Collimonas silvisoli | reverse complement strand
ATCGGCAACACCAACGCTGCCTATGGAGCGGGCTCGGTGGCGCTCGGCCAGAATTCAACGGCGGGCGTTCTGGGCCAAAGCACTGGCAACGTCGCGATCGGCAATGGTGCGACGGCGACGGCGAGTGCCGGCGATGTGGCGCTGGGTTCCGGTAGCGTGACGGCTGCGCCGAATCCAACGTCGAGCGCCGTGATCGGTGGACAAACCTACAATTTTGCCGGCACCAGTCCGACCAGCGTGGTCAGCGTAGGCGCAGCTGGTGCGGAGCGCCAGGTGACTAACGTGGCGGCAGGCCGGATCAGCGCCACCAGTACCGACGCCATCAACGGTTCGCAGCTCTATGCAACCAACACTGCGATGACTTCGCTGTCGTCGTCGGTCGGTTCTGTCACTTCGCAAATTGGTTCGTTGTCGACCGGTCTGAGCACCACCAATAGCAATGTGACCTCGTTGTCGACTTCGACTTCGACCGGCTTGAGCACGACCAACAGCAATGTGGCATC
The DNA here is from genome assembly GCF_018305005.1 of Collimonas silvisoli. Taxonomy (GTDB): domain Bacteria; phylum Pseudomonadota; class Gammaproteobacteria; order Burkholderiales; family Burkholderiaceae_D; genus Collimonas; species Collimonas silvisoli. Next base: position 14,057 of record NZ_JAGQEG010000122.1, on the reverse strand, counting down.
GCTGTCGACCTCGGCTTCGACCGGCTTGAGCACAACCAATAGCAGTGTGGCGTCGCTGTCGACCTCGACTTCGACTGGCTTGAGCACCACCAACAGCAGTGTGGCGTCGTTGTCGACCTCGACTTCGACTGGCTTGAGCACGACCAACAGCAGTGTGGCGTCGTTGTCAACGTCGACGTCGACTGGCTTGAGCACGACCAACAGCAGCGTGGCTTCGTTGTCAACATCGACTTCGACTGGTTTGAGCACGACCAACAGCAGCGTGGCCTCGCTGTCGACCTCGACTTCGACTGGTTTGAGCACGACCAACAGCAGTGTGGCGTCGCTGTCGACCTCGACTTCAACCGGCCTGAGCACGACCAACAGCAGTGTGGCGTCGCTGTCGACCTCGACTTCGACCGGCCTGAGCACGACCAACAGCAGTGTGGCATCGCTGTCGACTTCGACTTCGACCGGCCTGAGCACGACCAACAGCAGTGTGGCATCGCTGTCGACCTCGACTTCGACCGGCCTGAGCACGACCAACAGCAGTGTGGCATCGTTGTCGACTTCGACTTCGACGGGCTTGAGCACCACCAACAGCAGCGTGGCCTCTCTGTCGACCTCGACTTCGACTGGCATCAGCACCAACGCCAGCAACATTGCTTCGTTGTCAACCGGTCTGAGCACGACCAACAGCAGCGTGACGTCACTATCGACGTCAACCTCCACCTCGGTCGTCTCGCTGTCCACCGGCATCAGTACGATGCAAGCACATACGGATACTCTCGGGAACAGCACAGCGGCAACGCTGGGCGGCGGCGCCACCTATAACTCGGCGACCGGCGCTATCACCGGTTTCAGCCAGCCGATCAACAGCGTCAGCGCTACCGGCGCCGTGACTGGGCCAACCGCGCAGACCACGGTTGCAGGGGCGTTGACGGCACTGAATGCCAACGTCGACAATACAGCCAATATCGCGGTCAAGTACGACGCAGTCGGCGGCAGCAAGATCACCCTGGGTGCGACCGGCGGCGCCGGTGCAGGCGCGCCGGTAACCATCACCAATGTGGCGCCGGCGGCCCTGAATGCGACCAGCACCGATGCGGTCAATGGTTCTCAGCTGTATGCCACCAACCAGAATGTGACGAATCTCACTAACGGCAAGACTGGTCCGTTTGTATCGGACAACAGCGTGACGGCGGTGCAGCCGGTATCGAGCGGCGCCAATGCCAGCGCCGGTGGTTTCGGAGCGAGTGCGACAGGCGCGGCCTCGACGGTGTTGGGTAACCAATCCACCGACAACGGTGTCGCCAATAGCACGGTGCTGGGTCAGGGCGCCAGCATTGCAGCCGGTACCACGGGCAGCAATGTGGCGCTGGGCCAGGGCAGTACGGTGGCGGCCGCAGCGGTGCCGACCACCGGTGCGACGATTGGCGGCACAGCCTACACGTTCGCGGGCGGTGCGCCGGCCGGTGTGGTATCAGTGGGCAGCGCAGGCAACGAACGTCAGATCACCAATGTGGCGGCAGGTCAGTTGAGCGGTAAAAGTACCGATGCGGTGAACGGTTCGCAGCTGTTTGCGACCAACCAGCAGGTGACGGCCAACACCACAGCGCTCAACAACATCAACAACGGTGGCGGCATCAAGTATTTCCATGCCAATTCGACGTTGGCCGATAGCACTGCTACCGGTACGGGCAGCGTTGCCGTTGGCTCCACTGCGAATGCGAGCGCCACTGATGCAATGGCGTTGGGTCATGGTTCGGCCGCTACCAATGCGGGCGCAGTGGCCCTGGGTGCAGGCAGCACGACGGCCGCGCCGGTCGCAACTACCGGTGCGACCATCAACGGCACTGCCTACAACTTTGCCGGCACCACGCCGGCCAGTACAGTGAGCGTCGGCAGTGTCGGTAACGAGCGGACGATCACCAATGTGGCGGCTGGACAATTAAGCCCGACCAGCACCGATGCGGTAAACGGCAGCCAGCTGAACGCAACGAATCTGGCCGTTGCTGCGAGCAAAACACACTACTACAGTGTCAACGACGGTAGTACCCAAGGCGGAAACTACAATGACAATGGCGCCACCGGACTGAACGCCGTGGCGGTTGGTGTCGGATCCTCGGCCTCGGCGGCGAGCGATGTCGCCGTGGGTAATTCCTCTGCGGCTTCCGGCGGATCGTCGATTGCTATCGGTAACGGCGCGCAGGCATCCGGCGCCAACAGCATCAGCATCGGCACCGGCAATGTAGTCAGCGGCGCCAGCAGCGTAGCGATCGGCGATCCAACGACCATTACCGGTACAGGCAGCTTCTCCGTGGGCAATAACAACAGCATTGCCTCGAACAACACCTTTGTGCTGGGCAGCAATGTGACAGTACCTGCGGGGCTGGATGGTTCGGTGGTGCTGGGTAACGGCAGTGCAGCAGCTGCCGCGGTTCCTACTGCCAGCAGCACAGTTAATGGTACGACCTACGGTGGCTTTGCCGGCACCACACCGGCTGCCACCGTATCGGTGGGCGCAGTCGGAGCGGAACGTCAAATCACCAACGTGGCGGCGGGGCGGATCACGGCAACCTCAACCGATGCTGTCAACGGTTCGCAGCTTTATTCAGTAGCGAGCGGTCTGGGCAATGCAATCAATAACCTGACAACCGTTGTCAACGCTAATCAATTCCCGATTGCCTCCAGTGAAGGGAAGACGTTTACCGGTTCTGTCGGCGCGGCAGGAAGCAACTCACTCGGCATGGGCACCAATGCAGTAGCAACGGGCCAGAACTCGACCGCTGCAGGTCAAGGAACTGTGGCCAACCAGGCCGACACGACCGCACTCGGCCAAGGCGCCCAGGCGACAGCTGCCAACAGTACGGCGCTAGGTCAAGGGGCGGCAGCCAGCACTGCCAATAGCGTGGCAATCGGCAGCGCCTCGGCGACAAGCGCAGCCGTGGCAACCGCCGGCGCCACCATCCTCGGCACCGCATACACCTTCGCCGGCAGTACACCGGCGGGTGTGGTCAGTGTTGGTTCCGTAGGGAGTGAGCGGCAGATTCAGAATGTTGCAGCCGGACAGCTTAGCGCGAGCAGCACTGATGCCGTGAATGGCAGCCAACTCTATGCAACCAACAGCGCTCTCAGTAACCTGACTAGCATAGTAGCAGCGGCTACCAGTAGCCTGACTACTGCTCAGCCCAAATATTACAGCGTCAATTCGAGCGGCGGCGGCAACGCCAGCAATAACGGTGCAACTGGAAGCGATGCTATTGCTTTAGGCAAGAACACTGTCGCCTCTGCCACGAATTCGGTTGCCATTGGCGCCGGCACGAGCGTCACGGCTAGCAACGGTGTAGCAATCGGCGCCGGTTCGACGGCTGATCGTGCAGGCTTGAGCGGTGCAAAGGAGTCGTTCTCTAATACGGCGGTGTCATCGACACAAGGCGCAGTCTCGGTCGGCAGCGCTGGCAATGAGCGTCAGATCACCAATGTTGCGGGTGGAACGCAGGCGACGGATGCTGTCAATGTGCGCCAATTGCAGGCGGTGCAGTCAGGAGGGGTGCATTACGACACCAATACTGACGGTTCAACCAACTACAGCAGCGTCACGATGGGCAATGGTGCGAGCAGCCCTGTGGCGATACATAACGTCGAAGCCGGTACTGCCGCTACGGACGCGGTCAACGTTTCTCAGCTCAATGGCGCAGTACAGCAGGCTAACCGATACACAAGCGCGATAGCCATGCAGTTGCAGAACAATATCAACGACGTTGCCAAAAAGGCTTACGCAAAACCAGAATGCGATTGGTGTGTCTCTGCGTCGTACCGCAGATAACGGCCGCTGGAGTCTCAGCGGCGGTGTCTCCGGTACAACCGCAGGCGGTGTAGCTGCCCGGGTTGGGGTATCTGGAGTTCTCGACTGAACGAAAGACAGTCATGGCGGTTATTTCAGCAAACCTCCATGACTGTCGCGGGCGCAGTGTAAATCTTCCGATTCACATTATTTTCTCAGGATTAGTTTATGCGACATTCTTCCAGCATCCTCCGTCGGGCTTTGTGCATAGGCATGCTTTGCTGCACGATTTTTTCTGCAGCTGCGGCCGGCACTAACGACGTGAATTTTCCGGCACTCGATAGTTCCTACTTGAAAACCGGTGATTTTGTTGGTCCAGACCACGTAAAACGCGTAGTACCGGGCTTGAACAAAGACCAGGTGCGCCTGGAACTCGGCAACCCTCAATTCAGCGAAGGAATCTTCGGTGTACGCGAGTGGGACTACGCGTTCAACTTGTATACGGGTAGGGGTAATGAGTACGTTACCTGTCAATTCAAGGTTAAGTTCGATTCGAATAACCGGGCTACGTCTACCTATTGGAAGAGCCCGGAATGCGAGAGGTTCTTCAATCCGCCTCCAGTCAAAGATGCGCCCATAGTTCCTGTAGCAGCAAAACCCTTGCGGCGTCACGTAGAGTTTGGCGCAGACGGACTGTTTGCATTTGGCAAATCGGACCTCGGCAATCTGGATGCAACAGGACGAGCCAAGCTTGACGATCTGGCAGGCCATCTCAAACAGGACGCGGTTAAGTTGTCGTCTATCGTTGTGACCGGGTATACAGATCGAATGGGTTCTGCAGACGAAAACCTTGCGCTGTCGCAAGCGAGGGCCAATACGATCCGTGATTATTTGGTAAAAAAAGGCGTGGACGATCGTCTGATCCGGGCATATGGCGCCGGCGGAGCCAAGCCCGTCGTTCAATGTCCTGGGCAGAAATTGACGCCACAATTGGTGCAGTGCTTGCAACCCAATCGGCGTATAGAGATCGAGATCGCTGGGGAGCAATGAGTAGTACTGCCAGCGGGGATTGGCATGCCGAGGGCGGTATCCGGAATATCTCTATCTCATGTTTCTATTGCATATAAAGGAAAAAAATATGTCACTGTCGTTTAGGCAGATCAAATATGTTGGCGCATTTGTCTTCGGCTTGATATCGGGCGGTAGCAATGCTTACGCGCAATCGTCAGATACTTCGGTAGATGCGGCGCTGAATACGGCGACGCAATGGGTGGCAATGGCAGATGCAAATCAAGCTGTTCATATGTGGAGTTTAAGTAGCCCCGAGATGAAAAAAAAGATCAACCAGGAAGAGTGGGGCAAGTATCTGAATACCCTGCAAAAAGAGCTGGGGCATATCAATGGCCGCGATTGGGTGCAGATTTCTCACTTTATAAATCCAAGCAATTCTCCGCCCGGAGAATATATGAGTATCACATTCTCATCTCGCTTTTCTAACACGCCGGCTCTTGAAAGAGTGTCGTTGATAAAGGCAGCATATCGCTGGGTGCCTATAGGGTACGTGATTACCAAAAAACCAATTGAATCGGCCCCAAATATTTCGTCTGGAAAATAGAACGATATTTTTTGTGCGGAGGGCGTCGCACCCGATCGCAAATGGCTCAAGGACATCACACCAGGATAAAAAAATGAAAAATCGCCACATAGCCGTATTGTTTGGGCTACTGATTGCGGCAACGCTTGTTCGTGCGGACGATGCTGTAGAGTTTCCGGACCGGAGCAAGGCATGGCTCAAGGAAGGCACGTTCGTGAATCTCGACAACCTGCGGCAGATGATGCCGGGCCTATCGAAGAGCCAGGTCTCTGCACTGCTGGAAAAGCCGCATTTTTCGGAAGGCATATTCCATGTGAGGAAATGGAACTATATCTTCAATTTCCGCACCGGCAAGGGTAATGAGTTCATCACCTGTCAGTACCAGATCCGGTATGACGACAAGCTATTGGTGCAGAGCGTGCACTGGAAAGAACGCGAGTGCGAGGCACTGGTCGCACCTGCGCCGGAGCGTGCAGGCCCGATCGGTTCCGAGCATTTCGCGGTCAACGAGGATGTCCTGTTTGCCTTCGACAAGTCATCTGTTAACGACATGCTGCCGGACGGCCGCGCGGCATTGAACGATATTGCCGCGCGCTTGAATTCGGCTTATCGCAAACTGACGTCGATCAAGATTATCGGCCACACCGACCGCATCGGCCCCGGCGCCTATAACCAGGAATTGTCGCTGGCGCGGGCGCTGACGGTGCGCGACTACCTGGTGTCGCGCGGGTTGCCGAGCAATCCGCTAGCCGCCACTGGAGTAGGCAATGCAGAACCGGTCGCAAGCGGATGCCCTGCAGGCCGCAGCAGTGAAGCGGTACGCTGCCTGCAGCCGGATCGCCGCGTGACTATCGATGTGCTTGGCGAAAAGCGCCAATAGCGCATACGTAAGCCACGACGAGAATCATTTGTCGTGGCATTCCCTGTTTGCCGTACTTGCCTCCGGATTTTCCGGTTGCCGCCTCATCTAGAGTCACATGCCGTGAACGCATCGGAATTTATGAAAATCGTAATCCTTGAAACCAATCCCGAATCCCTTGGCCGCGCAATGCAGACCCTGTCGTTCTCGGGACATCTCTGTTACGGCGCACCAAGCGAAAGAACATTGAAGGCGCTGCTCGAAGACCTGTCTGTCGATCTGGTCATACTCGATTGGGAAGCGCCGGATATGAATCGGCGCGACACGCTACGTTGGCTGAACGACAGTTTCCCGACGACCCCAGTCGTGCTGGGAGTGATCGAAGGCACGTCGGAAGACGACATTGTCTCAGGATTGGCCGCCGGCGCGGACATTTACATCAAGAAGCCGCTAGGCAGCAACGAATCGCTGCTGCGCATCAACCAGCTGGCGCAGCGCATCTCTCCTGGGCACAGAGTGTACAGCGATACATTTGAATTCGAGCAATTTCGCTTTCATGCGTCGGAATGTTGCGTGGAGTTGCATGGCCGGCGCATCAGCCTGACGCTTAAAGAATTCAATCTTGCGCTGCTTCTATTCAGGAACCTGCCTTCGCCGGTGACGCGCCAGCAAATTGCAATCGCCATGTGGGGCGATGACAAAGAGGCGAAGTCGAGGAGCATTGACACGCATATCTGCAAAATCCGCGTGAAACTTGGCTTGCACCCGGAGCACGGTTACTGCCTGAGTTCACTTTATCGCAACGGCTACCGGCTTACGCGAACGCGCATTTTACCCGCTGCGCCGGCGTCTGGCGTCGTCTCAATTCCTGAGACATTAGTTGTTCGACGACTGGCGTAATTACGCTAGCACGAAGCTGCGCGGCTATGTCCATCAACGACACCGGCTTGGCAATCGTAGGATTTTGACAAGAATTATCACCGCAGATGGGTAGATAGCGTTATGATAACGAAATACTTATCATATTGATAATTTTCGTCAACATGCTGCTTCATAGGAGAACCCAATGCTCAACGCGCCTCGCAGTCTTATGGCTAGAAGTGCTGCCATCCCGGATGTAATGGGACAGCCGGGCTTGATCCCGGTGAGCATCAAAGGCGCCGAATCTCTCAATAGCTTGTACAGCTATAAAGTCATCCTCAAAACGCCGGATGCGTTAGTCAATTTCGGATCAGCAGCCAACTATGATTTGGACGCATTCTTAGGCAAGGAACTGACGGTAGAAATCCAGTTGGAAGGCTCTGGCAGTTTTGTTGCAGGCATGGCCGGTGGCAGTGGGCAAGCCAACATCGGTGCCGGTGTCCGCGAAATCTCCGGTCTCATCAGCGCTGCGGCCGTATTGCGTCAGGTCGGACGGTATGTGTTTTACGAAATCACGTTGGAACCATGGCTGAAACTGGCAACCTACAATGCCGATTGCCGTATTTTCCAAGATAAAACAGTCATCGAGATTCTGGATGAGCTGCTCTCTAAGTACACGTTCCCGGTCGACAAGCGCCTTTATGAACAGTATCCGAAGCGCGATTACGTTACTCAATTTTCAGAATCGGATTTCCAGTTCTTCAGCAGATTATGCGAGGACTGGGGAATCAACTATTTCTTCGAACATAAAGATGGCAAGCATCGCTTGGTGCTGACAGATGCTAACGTCGCGTATAAGCCGTTTGACAGCGAGGCCTATCATGTCCTGAACTACTACGGCGAAAAGCCAAGGATCGACCAGGAATTCATCCATACGTTTTCGCCCACGCACCGCGTGACTCCGGGCCGCTACACCTCACGCGATTACGACTACACCAGACCGAGAAGCACGCTTGAAGTCAGTCAGAATGATCATCGCATCTCCGATCATAACGCCGAGGTCTACGAATATCATGCGGATGCGCATTACGTGCAGCCGAAGGCGGGACCGCAGCAAGCGACCAACGACCCTTTGGACGAGGGAACGAAGAACGCCCGCATACGCATGGATCGCCTGCGCAACGACGCGCAACGGGCCAATGGCTCCGGCCATATTCGTGCCATGGTGCCGGGCTGTACCTTTGAGCTGGGGCGGCATCCAGCCAGCAAAGCCAACATCGAGTATTTAATCGTCGCCACGCACTTCGAGATGGAAGACGTTGCACAGGAGAGCCAGCAGATCGGCGGCGGGCAGCAGTTCAGCGTCCATGTCGATTTTGAAGTGGTGCCGTTGCGTGGCGAACAGTATCGCCCCGAGCGCATTACCCCAAGACCGAGCTTGCATATCCTCACTGCCATCGTAGTGGGACCGCCAGACGAAAGTATCTGGACTGACGCGCTAGGCCGCATCAAGGTGCAATTTCCGTGGGATCGTCTGGGGCAGGGCGATCAAAACAGCAGTTGCTGGGTACGGGTATCCAGCCCTTGGGCGGGTAACCAACTGGGGGGCAGTCATATTCCCCGGGTCAATCAAGAAGTCTTGATCCATTTCATCAGCGGCAATCCCGATTTGCCGATCTGCACCGGGCGCGTGCACAATGCGCTCAACATGCCGCCCTGGTCGTTGCCGGGCCAGAGCGCACTATCTGGTTTCCGCAGCCGTGAACTGACGCCGAAAGGCGGCAATAGCGCGGCTGGCCGCAGCAATCACCTGGTCATGGATGACACTGAAGGCAAGATACAGGCACAGCTCAAGAGCGATCATCAGCATAGCCAACTCAGTCTCGGCAACATCACCCGCATCGAAGACAATGCCGGCCGCAAAGACCCGCGGGGAGAGGGTTTTGAGCTGCGTACCGATGGCCACGGCGCCATCCGCGCCAAAGACGGTTTAATCATCACGACCGAAGCCCGCGGCAATGCGCAAAGCCATATCAAGGATCTCGGCGAGACGGTGCAACGTCTGACGCAAGCGCGGGACCAGCATGAAACCCTGGGCGATCTGGCGCAGCAGCATCAGGCGCAGGAGCGCGACAGCGATCAGAGCGATGTCGCCAAGGTCATCAAGGCGCAGAACGAGGCGATCAAGGGCAGCGGCGGCGATGCGAAAGCGGGTAATTTCCCGGAACTGGCCGAACCTCACCTGATTCTTGCCAGCCCTGCCGGCATCGAGACCACCACAGCGAAATCGACGCATATCGCTAGCGGCGAGCATATCGCGCTGACCAGCGGCCAGCACGTCAGTCTGTCAATCGGTAATCGATTGCTGGCCAGTGTCAAGAATGGCATCCGTCTGTTTTGCTACACGGCCGGGATGAAATTGATTGCGGCAGCGGGCGACATCGATATTCAGGCGCTTAAAGACAGCATCAATATGCTTGCCAAGCTCAATATCACCCTTACCGCCAATCGCATCACCATTACCGCGAAAGAAGAAATCGTCGTCAATGGCGGCGGCAGCTATACCAAATGGGCTGCGGCAGGCGTTGAGACCGGCACTAGCGGCGATTGGCTAGTCCATTCGGCCGGTAGAGACATGGTGGGGCCGAAAAGCCTGCCCATTACGTTACCCCAGTTTCCCCAGGCAGTATGTAAAGAGTGCCTGAAAGCAGCGATGGCAGCGCGTACTGCCGCCGGCTCCCCCACTCTTTGATGACATGATTCAAGGACAAAACTCTATGTATTACGGCGTTGACCCACATCATCCAGAATTAAGCAGCCTGATCCAAACGATTATTAGCGCGACTATCGAGAAGCACGGCAAGCTCTATGTTTACGCACTGATCGACGGCACGTTTGACGACAACGTCGGTCACCAGCTTTGGGAATACAGCAAGCAAGCCGATACCGGCGTCGTCTCGCTGTATGACAACACAGTATTAAGCGGGTATGAAGAATGCGCGCCGTTTCTGGTAAATCTGTCGTCGGAGAACTTGCCTACACTGCTCAAGCTCAGCGAAGGCAAGCCGATGTTGAGCATCGTGCAAAGTCCGCTGCCGATCAAGGCGCTGCAACAGCATTTTGCGGCGTTTCTACAGATTCGTACCACGTCGGACGGCATGCGCATGGTGCTGCGGTTTGCCGACACCATGTGCAGCCAGAATGTCCTGAACATGTTCAATGATACACAGCGCAGCGCGTTCTGCTCCGGCTTTACGGCATGGCATTTGATCAACCGCAAAGGCATGCTGACCACCATCGACGGCACTTGTCTGGATATGACAGCCTATATGCCGCCCGCCGTGGGTGAAGGTAATGCCATCGACGTCACCGACAGGCAATACGCGGCATTGATCGATGCTGGCGAAGCTGATTACATACTGTGCGATCTTGCCAAACAAGCCCATTTTCTTGTGGCCGAGCGCACGTCCTCGACCCTGTACAGCATGATCAGTGGATTATTGAAGCAGTTGACCGAATACGGTATCAAGAAGGACAAAGAGAGGTACGCCTTGGTGGCGCAGGCCATCATGCTCCCCGAGCGGGATCAGGCATTGGCGTTGCTGGAAGATGCGCAAAAGCATGGCGCTGAGATTGCATTGCAGCGTGCAGCTTCATCGCGTTGATCACAAAAACACATTCACACGAAAGAAATTCATGCGTCTAGAACATCTACTGATACTCACCGCGACGCTGGCACTCAGCGCTTGTGCAGCAACGGCACCGAACACAGCACAAGCACCAAATCAGAAGCCATCCATGGTTGTCGATATAGAGCTGGTGCCGGTATCGATAGCTTGTTTTTCTCATCCAGGCGTGGGTTACATTCACGATTTTTATGTCAAAGAGCCTTTTAGCGAGCGAATGGCGGGCGGGCTGAGTTGTGGCGGTATTGTCGGTGGCGGTTACATGCTTCCCTTGAAATGGCAACCCGGCATGAAAGTCAAAGTGCGCTGGAAACCGAATGGGCGCAATTGGGTAGAAAAAACCACCACGATTAGACGCTACGACGAAGCCGGAAATCTTTTCGTTCATTTTTTTGCAAACGATGAGGTGCGAGTAGTCTCATCAGCTCGTTATGGTTCACAAAGTCCAAAGCATCCAATTCTTAAAGATGTCACGATTGCCCCGCCGGAGGAAGAATAAATGAACGCCCAAATTCAATCCGCGCCGTTGAGTATTACCGGTCACGCCGAAAATGAAATGACGCCGAGCGTTGCCGACCTATGCCGTCGCATTTTGCAAGGAGATCGGCCGACAGTCCATGCGCCTCCTTGCCAGAAATACGTCAACCATTGATCGCTAAAAATATATTCATGCGAAGGAAATTCATGCGTCTCAAACATCTACTGATACTCACCGCGACGCTGGCACTCAGCGCTTGTGCGGCAACGGCACCGAATACAGCGCAAGTCCCCGTTAAAAAGCCGTCCATGGTTGTGGATATACCGATGACGTTTGTTGACATGGGATGCGTTGGTCATCCGGGTGTGTCTTACATCTACGCGTTTTACGTGAAAGAGCCTTTTAGCGAACGGATGGCGGGTGGGCTGAGTTGTGGTGGCATAGGTGCTTTTGGTTACATGCTTCCCTTGAAATGGCAACCCGGCATGAAAGTCAAGGTGCGTTGGAAACCGAATGGGCGCGATTGGGTAGAAAAAACCACCACGATCAAGCGATATGAAAAGGCTGGAACGCTCTACGTTCATTTTTTTGCAAACGATGACGTGCGTGTAGTTTCTTCGCCTTATTATCCAGAAAGCGCTCAATACCCAATTCCTGAAAACGCCACCGTGGCCCCGCCGGAGGAAGAGTAAATGAACGCCCAAATTCAATCCGCGCCGCTGAGTATTACCGGTCACGCCGAAGGGGAAATGACGCCGAGCGTTGCCGACCTATGCCGTCGTATTTTGCAAGAAGATCGGCCGACAGTCCATGCGCCTCCCTGCCAGAAATACGTCAACCATTGATCGCTAAAAATATATTCATGCGAAGGAAGTTCATGCGTCTCAAACATCTACTGATATTCACCGCGACGCTGGCACTCAGCGCCTGTGCCACAACGGCACCGAGTACAGCACAAGCGCCCACGCAAAAGCCGTCCATGGTTGTCGATATACCGATGACGTTCGTGTCGATAAGTTGCGAGAATCATGAAAACAAATATATCTACGCGTTTTACGTGAAAGAGCCTTTTAGTGAGCGGATGGCGGGTGGTCTGAGCTGTGGTGGCATAGGTGCTTTTGGCTACATGCTTCCTAGGCAATGGCAACCTGGTATGAAAGTCAAGGTGCGTTGGAATCGACCAATCAAGGGCGAAGATAACTGGATAGAAAAAACCACGACGATCAGACGGTATGAAAAAGCTGGAACGCTGTACGTTCATTTTTTTGCAAACGATGAGGTGCGTGTGGTTTCTTCGCCTTATTATCCAGAAAGCCCTCAGCACCCAATTTCTGAAAACGCCACCGTCGCGCCGCCGGAGGAAGAATAAATGCCCGCCCAAATTCAATCCGCACCGCTGAGTATTTCCGGTCACGCCGAAGGGGAAATGACGCCGAGCGTTGCCGACGTATGTAGTCGTATCCTAAAAGAAGATCGACCGACCGTCCATGCGCCTCCTTGCCAGAAATACGTCAACATTGGTCTATTCTTCGATGGAACCAATAACAACATGCTTCGTGATATACCACAGAAATGTCACACCAATATCGTCAAATTGTTTAACGCACATAAAGATGCACGTGAAAAAGGAAATCTGAAAGCGCCGGGTCATCATAAAATCTATATTCCTGGCTTGGGCACACGCTTCCAGGAGAACAGGGAGTGGCGTGAAAGTGCAGAAGGTAAAGCGTTTGGCAAAGGTGGTGAAGCGCGGATTTTGTTTGCACTGCTTCAGGTCTATAACGCGGTGCACCGGGAATTTGGTGACAACCCCACTGACATGTTCGACACCGATGCTATCACCGCTAAAATCCAGCAATACGCCAAAGACGTGGAAACCAGCAACCCGCTGCGCGATGCCAGTGATCCGCGTCCCGACCGCCGTAGCTGGTTTGCAGACCTCACCAAGGAATTAGACCCGCTATTGCGCAAGGCCCGTAAAGACAGGCCGAAACCGGATATTCCGAAGATTACGCTGAATGTGTTCGGCTTTTCACGCGGCGCGGTGGAAGCGCGGGCGTTCTGCTACTGGTTTGCCGACTTGCTTAAAAAAGACGGCACCTTTGCCGGCATGGATGCCGAGATTGCTTTTTTAGGCTTGTTTGAGAGCGTGGCGTCGATAGGATTGGCGAATTCCGCATCGGAAACCACGCCGCTGTTCTTTGCCGACGGCCATTTTAGCTGGGCCAGGGAAGTACGCGAGGCGCTCCCGCCTTGCGTCAGAAAAACCGTGCATTACATCGCCGCCCATGAGCAGCGGCGTAATTTTCCGATCACCCGCGTCAAGGGCGACGATGTCACGGAATACCTCTACCCTGGCGTGCATAGCGATGTCGGCGGCGGCTACAGCCCCGGCGATCATGGGCGCGGAGTACGCATGGGGATGATGGTGTCGCAAATCCCGTTATTGCATATGCACAGGGAGGCGAGCCGCGCCGGAGCGCCTTTGTTGTCCTATTCCGAGATGGATGATCGTCTGAAGAAGGATTACGACATCGACAGCGATCTGAGCGCTGCCTGGAATACGTATATGGCCGCCTTGAAATTTCCGACCGATGTGAACAACATTGCGACGGGGAACTATCAGGAAATGGTGCAGAGGCATATGGAACTGTATTGCGGTTTCCGCCGCAGATGGCTCAACGAGTTCACGGATTTGCCTTCGTATGATCGTGCCAGCGCACAAGACAAGGAAGACCTGAATAGCTACAACAATTTGTTGAAAGGCGATTTGGCGCTATTGCGCAAGCGAAAAGATTTTGCGGCACAAGGCA
>NZ_JAGQEG010000121.1 GCF_018305005.1 Collimonas silvisoli | reverse complement strand
CAAAAGTGCGCGCCCAGATTATCGACGACCTGGAAGACAACCAGGATGAAATCCTGGTCAGCCACAACAAGCGCGATCCGGAAGTGTTCGATGTGTATCGCGTCAACGTCAAGAGCGGCGCGGAAAAACTGGTGGCGCAAAATCCCGGCACCATCCAGTCCTGGATTACCGACCACGACGGCAAGGTGCGGGCCGCAACCACTTCCGATGGCGTCAATACCAGCTTGCTGTATCGCGCCACCGAAAGCGCACCGTTCAAGACCGTGCTGACGACTTCCTTCAAGGATTCGGTAAATCCGCTGTTCTTCACCTTCGACAACAAGAAACTCTACGTATCGTCGAATCTCGGGCGCGATAAGCAGGCGATAGTGATACTCGATCCTGAAACGGCCAAGGAAGAACAGGTTCTGTATGAAAATCCCGAGGTCGACGTCGACGGGCTTTCTTACTCGAAAAAACGCAAAGTGCTGACCGACATCAGTTACACTACCTGGAAAACCCAGTATAAATTCCTCGACCCGCAAAGCGAAGCTCTGCATAAAACCTTGCAGGAAAAACTGCCCGGCTATGAAGTCGTCACGCAGTCGCACACCAAGGATGAATCGAAGTGGATCGTCGCCGCCTACAATGACAGAACCCAAGGCAGCCGCTATCTGTTCGACAGCAAACCCGGCACGCTGACCAAACTGGCCGATATCAATCCGGCCATCGCCGAACAAGACATGGCGGTGATGAAGCCGGTGCAATACAAGGCGCGCGACGGCTTGCTCATCAATGGTTACCTGACGCTGCCGCTTGGCAAGGATCCGAAGAACCTGCCGGTGATCGTCAACCCGCACGGCGGCCCGTGGGTGCGCGATGCCTGGGGTTACAACGCCGAAGTGCAATTGCTGGCAAACCGCGGCTACGCCGTGCTGCAAATGAACTACCGTGGTTCGACCGGCTACGGCCGGCAGTTCTGGGAAGCTTCGTTCAAGCAATGGGGCAAGACCATGCAGGACGACATCACCGACGGCGTGCAGTGGCTGGTCGATCAGGGCATCGCCGATCCCAAGCGGGTGGCGATCTACGGCGGCTCCTACGGCGGTTATGCGACGCTGGCCGGAGTCACCTTCACGCCTGATCTGTATGCGGCGGCGGTCGATTATGTCGGCGTCTCCAATATGTTCACCTTCATGAAAACCATCCCGCCGTACTGGAAACCCTTCCTCGACCAGATGCACGAAATGGTCGGCGATCCGCTCAAGGACAAGGATTTGCTGACGGCGGTCTCGCCAGCCTTGCACACCGACCGCATCAAGACGCCGTTATTCGTAGCGCAAGGCGCCAACGATCCGCGCGTCAATAAAGCGGAGTCGGACCAGATCGTCGAAAACCTGCGCAAGCGCGGCGTGCCGGTCGAATACATGGTGAAGGATAACGAAGGCCACGGCTTCCACAACGAAGAAAATCGCTTTGATTTTTATACCGCGATGGAAGGATTTTTAGCCAAGCACCTGACGCCGCGATAAAAAGTCGGATTGCCTGGTATGGCGGGCCATCGGAAACGGTGGTCCGCCATTTTTGTTTCCGGCTGCTGGCGAGTCTGGCTTTCGATACTGTTTCTCCGCAAATCAGCATCCCGGACTTGTGGGCAAACAAAAGTTTAGTATGTTTATTAAACAAATATATAAGACACATCATCAATAAATCCTTATATAACAATGTGTTATGACAATTCATTTTAAGGATTATTTGTGAATTCAGATTTTTTACTATACATTACTATCCAATTAAAACAATCCTGGGCAGCCGCAAACAGCGGCATCCTCCCAAGGCAAATGCATGCGCTGGCATGCAGAAGGAGACCATGAGACCAACGATTCGGGATATCGCGTCGGCCGCCAACGTATCCATCGGCACCGTATCGCGCGCCTTGAAAAAGCAGCCCGGCCTGACCGAACAAACGCGCATCCATGTACAAAAAATTGCGACCCAGCTTGGCTACAACGAGTCCAATCTGCGCCAGGGTAGAATCCGCCGCCTGACTTTCCTGCTGCATCGCCAGCACAACAATTTCGTCGCCAGTCCGTTTTTCTCGCATGTGCTGCACGGCGTGGAAACCGCCTGCCGCGAGCGCAGCATCGTGCCGACCGTGTTGTCGGTCGGCCCCGCCGACAATGTGATGGAACAGATCCGGCTGCACGAACCCGACGCGCTGGCAGTAGCAGGTTTCATGGAACCGGAGGTATTGGAATTGCTGGGCCGGACCGGCAAGCCGGTGGTGCTGATCGACTTGTGGGCGCCCGGCTTTCGCTCCATCAATTCAGACAATCTGGGCGGTGCGCTGGCCGCTACCCGCCATCTGATCGAGCTTGGCCGCCAGCGGCTGGCGTTCATCAGCGGTCCGCTGTCGCACTACAGTATTGCGCAACGCGCGCTGGGATATCGCCAGGCGCTGTTCGAAGCCGGCCGCTTATTCGATCCGCGCCTGGAAATCACCCTGCAATCTGGTCCGGAACTCCATCTGCACGCCGCCGCGGCAATGCAAAACCTGCTGCAATCAGACTCGCCGCCCGATGCCGTATTTTGCTATAACGACGCTACCGCGCTGGCCGTCATGAGCGTGTGCCAGGCGCGCGGCTTGCGGATTCCTGAAGATATCGCCATCGTCGGCTTCGACAACATCGATGCCGCCAGCAACTCCACGCCGCCGTTGACCACGCTTGCGGTAGACAAGGAAGCCTTGGGCCAGATGGGCATCAAGCTATTGCTGGACGACGCTCTGGCACAACCCGAAGTGATGCTGCCGGTGGAACTGATCCAGCGCGCCAGCACGCTTGGCAACTGATCCGCTATCGCCATGAACATGCACGAACCGAACGCAATGCCTCTGAACGCAATCCCTAGAGCCGAATTTCGCAATCCCTCGTTTCTGTTGCAGCACATCCGCGACACCATGCGCTTCTACCATCCGGCGGCGCTCGATCCCTCCGGCGGCTTCTATCATTTCTTCAAAGATGATGGCAGCGTATACGACAGCGAAACCCGGCATCTGGTCAGCAGCACCCGCTTCATCTTCAACTACGCCATGGCTTACCGCCGGTTCGGCGACGCTACTTATCTGGATGCATTGAAACACGGACTAAGGTTCCTGCGCGAAGTGCACTGGGATCCGCTGCACAAAGGCTACGACTGGACCTTATCGTGGGAAGACGGCCGCAAGCAGGTGCTGGATCCGACCCGCCATTGCTACGGCCTGGCGTTCGTCTTGCTGGCTTATGCACACGCCTTGATGGCGGGCGTAACCAGCGCCAAAGAAGATTTATATCAAACCTACGATTTGCTCGAACAGCATTTTTGGGAAGCGCACGCCGGCTTGTATGCCGATGAAGCCAGCGCCGATTGGCAGCTGCAAAGTTATCGCGGCCAGAACGCCAACATGCACATGACCGAAGCGCTGCTAGCGGCCTATGAAGCCAGCGGCGATCCGATGTTTCTGGATCGCGCCGAAATAGTGGCGCAACACGTCACCATGCGCCAGGCGGCGCTGAGCAATAATCTGATCTGGGAACACTACCATCAGGACTGGTCCCCGGACTGGAACTACAACAAGGAAGACAGCAGCAATATTTTCCGCCCCTGGGGTTTCCAGCCCGGTCATCACACCGAGTGGGCCAAATTACTGCTGATCCTGGAACGGCACCGGCCGCAAGACTGGATGCTGCCACGCGCCATCGAACTGTTCGACGCCGGGCTCGATGCAGCCTGGGATATCGAATGCGGCGGCATCTATTACGGCTTTGCGCCGGATGGCGTGATCTGCGACCAGGACAAATATTTCTGGGTACAGGCTGAAAGTTTTGCCGCCGCCGCCCTGCTCGCCAAACGCACCGGCAAGGAACGTTTCTGGGACTGGTATGAGCAGATCTGGCAATACAGCTGGCAACACTTTGTCGATCATCAATACGGCGCCTGGTACCGCATCCTGACGCGCGACAACCGCAAGTACGGCGATGAAAAAAGCCCCGCCGGAAAGACCGACTATCACACCATGGGCGCTTGTTATGAAGTCCTGAGCATCTTGTCAGAGCAGCGCCGGCCATGAACGCCGTCGCTGCCCGCTGTTGCCTCAGAAAATTGCTAGGGCGCTGGGAAAGCCGCTTCGTTGTGGGCGGTAAGCGCCGCCAGATGTACACCGGCAAACAGCTGGCGTCGTCGATGATGCGCAATGTGCCGTAAGCATGCGCGACAGCGTAACTCCAAGTTGGCACTACCTTGCCGGCGCCGGTCAGGCTCCAGCCACATACGCATTCGGCGCATAACGCTCCATCAGCGCTTGCGGCCTGGACGGCGCCGCGAAGC
The DNA here is from genome assembly GCF_018305005.1 of Collimonas silvisoli. Classification (GTDB taxonomy): domain Bacteria; phylum Pseudomonadota; class Gammaproteobacteria; order Burkholderiales; family Burkholderiaceae_D; genus Collimonas; species Collimonas silvisoli. The sequence goes on along the minus strand of NZ_JAGQEG010000121.1, from coordinate 10,325 downwards.
CGAACTTGGCGTACAGGCCGTGCGCAGTGCTGGTCGCCAGCATGAAGCGCCTCAGCCCCTGCAAGTTCGGATGTTCCATGACGGCTGCCATGAGTTCGGCGCTATAACCTTTGCCACGATGTTCGGCAAGCACGAAGACATCGACCAGGTAGGCAAACGTCGAATAATCGGTGATAACGCGCGCATAAGCTACTTGCGCCGCACCGGCAAACAGGCCGAAATTCAGAGAGTGACGGATCGATTTTTCAACCGTCGCGAGCGGGATTCCACGCGCCCATGCCGATTCTTCAGACAGGAAGCGATGAATCAGGGGAATATCCAATTCAGCCGGTTCGGTGGTGATGCGCAGTTTCTCCATCAAGATCTCTTTCTGGTTATTTACAGAACAATGCATGCCAGTGAATTAGCATACTCCCGAATGAAAAACAGCGCCTTGGCGGCGCTGTCTCTCTCGTCTTATTTTTCAGATCTTGTTTTTCAAATCTGATGTTTCAAATCCTACTTCTCAGGCATTACTTCCGAGGGCGTTATTTTCGAGCGTTTGCCGGGCAACGTCTTGATCCAGCTCGCCCTCCCATTTTGCGATCACTGATGTCGCGATGCCGTTGCCGACCACGTTGGTGGCAGTACGCCCCATGTCGAGGAACTGATCGATGCCGATGATCAGCAGGATGCCGGCTTCCGGCAAATGGAACATCGGCAGGATGGCTGCCACCACCACCAGCGAACCGCGCGGCACGCCGGCCATGCCCTTGCTGCTGATCATCAGCACCAGCAGCATGGTGAGTTGCTGCGCAAACGACATTTCGATGTTGTAGGCCTGGGCCACGAACAAAGCGGCAAACGCCTGGTACATCATCGAACCATCGAGATTGAAGGAATAACCGAGCGGCAGTACGAAGCCGGTGATCTTGTTGTTGACGCCGAATGCTTCCAGCTGCTCCATGGTCTTCGGATAAGCCGCTTCGCTGCTGGCGGTAGAAAACGCCAGCATGATCGGCTCTTTCAACAAGCGCAATAAAGTGAAGATCGAACCGCGCAAGAAGATATAACCGATGCCGATCAGCAGCGCCCACAACGTCGCCAGCCCGGCGTAGAAACCGCCGAGGAACTTAGCATAAGTCGTCAGCACGCCGAAACCCTGCACCGTGATGACGGCCGCAATCGCAGCAAACACGCCCAGCGGCGCAAAACGCATCACGTAATCGGTGACCTTCAGCATGACGTGCACCAAGCCGTCGATGGCGGTAGTCACTGCTTTTCCAGCTTCACCTTTGACAGACGCAAGGCCAAACCCGAAGAACAGCGAGAAAACCAGGATCTGCAGAATTTCGTTTTTCGCCATGGCGTCGACGAAACTGCTCGGGAACACGTGCGAGACAAAATCTTTCAGATTAAAACCGCTGGTATTGAGCTTGGTGTCGGCGCCCAGGGCCGGCAACGGCAAGTTGAGCGCATGGCCGACCTGGAGCACGTTGACAAACAACATGCCCAACGCCAAAGACAGCAAGGAAGCGATGACAAACCAGCCCAGGGCGCGGATGCCGATGCGGCCCACCGAGCTGCTGTCCTTCATGCCGGCAATGCCCGATACCAGCGTGCCGAACACCAAAGGCGCGATGATCATTTTGATCAGCCGCAAAAACACATCGGTGATGATGGAAAAGTAAGCGGCGATTTCCTTAGCTGCCGCTTCGTTCGGTGCGAGATTGTGGCAAATATAACCAACCACGATGCCCAGAACCATGCCGACCATGATCCACGTCGTTGCCTTAATTTTTCTCATTTACGTCTCCTGCCGTTATCCATACAAAAACTGTCGATCAAAAAATATTCCAAACCCTGGCTACCTTGGGCTGCACAGGATTAATTGCCTCTGCCTCCCAGGCGATTCATTCTGTTGTTTTTTTTGTGCTGATTTGCTCCGACCGGAGACACGTGAAGATCCATGCATGTGGAATTACAACATTGGCGGTGCAGTACGTCCGACATCGCAAAACAACCTTGTTAAGGCGACTACGTGAAATTTGCAAAAAAATAACGTTTTCCCTGCTCAAATAAAAAGGCCCTCATCGCTGCGGGCCTTTTAGATATTGGTGTTGGCGGCAGGACTCGAACTCGAACTCGCCACCGTAGATTGCAAGCCCGCGCCAAATCGCAAACGGATCAGCATGGTACATTAGAAAACGCCCCGCAATCAACAAAAAAGGGCGGCAAGCCAATGTCTGCGCGGCGCCTTGCAACGAGGCGCTCAGGCGTAGTTGTCGTTTTTTAAAACATCCATTGCTGCCAACACTGAATTTTCGATTTCAGCGCATCAAAATCCCGCGTTCTGCATCGCCCTCATGTATATTTCCAAAAAGAAATTAAAACAATGATTCATCAAGGAGATAGCGATGCAAAAACGTAGTATGTACGGCGTCATTTTTTGTCTGACAGCACTTGGCTTTAGCGCGAGTGCATTGGCCGAACTGCCCCCCATCAAAATCGGCGTCATCGGCCCCATCACCGGGCCATCGGAAGACATGGGGCAAAGCATGATCGGCGGCGCCAGGGTATTCCTGGCCGACATCAACCAGGTCGGCGGCGTCATGGGCCGACGCATCGAACTGGTCGAGCGCGACGACCATGCCAAGCCGGACATCGGCGCCGCCATGGCCAAGGAAATGATCGAGAAAGAAAAGGTGATCGCCGTAGTCGGTTTCGGCAATACCGGCGTCGCCCTGCCCGCCGCGAAAATCTTCCAGGAAGCCAAGATCCCCTTGATCGTAACCGGCGCCACCGGTGCCACGATCACCAAATCATTCATGCCGCCGGCCTATCCGGTCAACTATATATTCCGCACTTCCGCCAGCGACGCATTGCAACCGATCGTGATCCTCAATGATGTGATCGACCGCCGCAAGATCGACAAGATCGCGCTGCTGCATGATGACAGCCCCTACGGCCAGTTCGGCAGGCAAAGCATGCTGGCGGAACTGGAGCAGCGCAAGATCAAACCGGTGCTGGTGGAAAGTTTCAAGGTCGGCGATCAAGACATGACGGCGCAGCTGCAGCACGCCAAAGACAACGGCGCCCAAGCCATCGTGATGTACTGCCTCGCCTCCGAGGGCGCGATGGTGGTGAAGAGTTCGGAAAAACTGAAACTGAAACTGCCGATAGTCGGCCCCTGGACCTTGTCGCAACAGACCTTTATCGACAAGGCCGGCCAGGGAGCCGAAGGTGTGCGCAGCTCGGTGACGTTCATCGAAAACGAATTGAGTTCAGTCAGCAACCAGTTCTCGCTGACCTATCGAAATGTGAACAAGACCAACCATATTCCCTCCGCCGTAGCCGCTGCCCAAACCTACGATGCGCTGCGTTTGATTACGCTGGCGATATTCCAGGCCAACTCGACGGACGGTGCAAAGATCAAAGACGCGCTGGAGAATTTGCAGGTACACACCACGTCGACCGTCGTCTCGCGCTACTTCAAACCCTTCTCGCCGACCGACCATGAAGCGATCGCACTGAACATGATCGTCATGGGTGAGATCCGCAACGGCAAGGTGGCCTACGCCTATCGGGAAGATGCTAGCAGCGGATCGATTGCGCGGACCAAGAAGAGCCAATAAGCGAGATTGTCGGCGAGGGATCGTTAGCGTTACCAGTCCACAACAAACGCACATTAGAGGAACGCCGGCCGGGATCGGCAAGAATCGACAAAGATCAACTGAAATTACAGCTTCCCCGTTTGCTTGTCGATGATGGTCAGGAGTTCCGCCACTGCTTGCTTGCACGCAGCCGGATCGGGTTTGGTGGCGCGCAATGCCGCCAAGGCGCGGTCGATCGCTTTATCGACTACATGCCAATCCGCCGCCGATCGCGGTTTCAAACCGGCCTCGGCTTCGTCCCAACTGGTTTCGAGATCCTTGATCCGGTTTTTTGCCGCAGCCAGATCACCCTTCTCGATCAAGGCAGCAGTGTCTTGAGCAATCCGCCGGAACGCCGCCAGGTCCCCCAATTTTGAAGCCGGGGTTGCTGCTGCGGCGGACGCGATCAAGGAGCCCGACGGCGTGAATTGCGCGGCCCCAAAAAAAGCTACTGCCATCAGAGCGGCGAAGATTGAAGCTGATTTTAGTTTGTACATTTTTCTTACCTTTAAGAGAAGAATTAGTTTGATTTGACGGGATTGCGGTTGCAGAAAATCAGGAAGCAGGACGGCTCTTGCCTAAGCTCAAAATGAGTACAAAGATAGTGATGACGGTCAGGAATACGATGCTCGTATTTACTGTCCCCCATCCGACCCCGCCGTACTCAGGCGATTGCGACAGCAAGTCGCCAAGCGAGGCCCCCAATGGCCGGGTCAGAATGTAAGCCAGCCAAAAAGTCAGCACAAAAATGATGACGCCAAGCCGGAAGCCAAGACCCAGCGCTTCAGTCGCCAGATCGCCGGCCGCGGTGCCTAAAGCGAAAGTCAAAAGTATCGCGCCCCAATAGTAAAGTTCACGACGCCGGGTAACGATGGTCTGGATTGAAAGGGTATGTTCGTGCCGGTACCAAAGCGCAAACAGCGTAGCCAGCAACACGCTGAATACGGCTGTGCTGATATACAGACTGACCCCCAGGCCATCGGTCAGCGCGTCGGTTATCTGGGTCCCGACAACGCTCAGCAAGACGACTGTCAGCCAGTAAACCCAAGGCACATATTGTTTCAGGCGGAATTGCAACAGCAGTGCCAACGCCAAAAGAGTCGCCGTAATGCCACCGGTAATTGCAGTACCAAGTCCGGCGTGAACCGCAAGGTAGTCGGCGCCGGTCTCACCGACGGTGGTCGACAAGATCTTGATCACCCAGAAAGCGAGGACAACCTGTGGGACTTTGTTGCGCATGCAGGTAGCGCTTTCAGCACCAGGCTGGCCCGAACCGCGCCGTGCGGAGTGCTCGATAGAAGCATTAAGTGGTTGCATGTGTGAGCCTTTGGTTTATCGCATTGACACCACGTATTGTGATATCGCACCCTTAGCGCTCACTTAGGATTCGCCGGCCAATTTCATTGCGCCCGACAGAGCATGTCGAACCATTTTTCCAGCATTAGCACGGCTGCGCGCGGCCGCGAAAATATCAGGCAATACTTAGCCGATACTTAGCCGGCACTTGGCATCTCAACCTGTTGTCACACAACATCAAGCTGATCGGCAGTGTAATTATGCAGTAACAAAACAAGCGGATATTGCCCTCTTTCGCGACGAGGCTGCAACGCCAGCGTCGTCATTTTTTTATCAATTGAGGGATCGACAATGCTGCGTAAATCACGGGCGCGACAAGCACGCCTGCTGCTGGGAGTCACCACAAGTTTCGTTGTACAAGTTGCCATTGCGGCCGGTTCTGGCGGCTTGCAAGGGCATGTGCAATCAGAACAAGATCATCGGCCGTTAGCGAATGCGCGGGTTGAGATTCGCGAGACCGGTGCAACAACATCCACTTCCAGCGACGGTAGATTCACATTCAAGGATTTGCCGCCAGGCGATTACACGTTAGCAATCACGATCGGCAAGCAGGCCGCCGTAGAACAGACCGTTCACGTCGAAGATGGTGCGGTGACAACGCGCGACATTGCAGTGTCGAGCAACACCACTTCGCTTGCTTCCGTAACCGTCAATTCACGCCGCAATGACATCGCGCGCGCCAAGCAGGAGGTGGCGTCGAACATGATCAACGTCATGACTGCAGAAGAAATTCGCAAGCTGCCGGATGTCAACGCCGGCGAGGCGGTGCGCCGCGTTCCCGGCGTCTCGCTGGAAAGCGATACCGGCGAGGGACGCTTCGTGAATATCCGCGGACTGGATGCAGATCTTACCGGGACGACTTTCGGTGGCGTGCGTTTGCCGCCGACTAATACCGCGAGTCCGTTCGGCGGCGGCCGTGCAGTTGCTTTCGACTCCATTCCTGCGGGGATTATCGGTTCCATTGTGGTGACCAAGACCAACAAGCCCGAACAGGACGCGGAAGCCTTGGGCGGTACGGTAGAAATCACGCCGAAGTCGGTTCCACTTTCAGGCAAGCCTTTTATCGAAGCAAAACTTGGTAGCGGTATCGAGCCGTTGCGCAACACTGGAATCAAGGAGCTTGGGCTGACTTTCGGCGGCCGCTTTGGCGGTCCTGAAAATGCGCCTAAGGACGGTCAGCCGGTGGCCTATTCGGATCATCCATTCAGTTTCATCGGCACTCTGTCGTACTACGAAGACCGGCGCGGCGTCGACGATCTGGAAGCATCTTATGTCGACGGCCAGCCGGTTGTGCCGGATAAGGCTTTCGCCTCATTAGAACAACGTTATTACAACTATCATCGCAAGCGTCACGGCTATGGCGGCGAACTGGCGTATGAGCCGGATGCTGCAAACAAATGGTATGTCCGCTACTACGATGCCGGCTATACGGAAACAGTCAGCCGCAATCGCCTGCTGCTTAATTTCCCTGGCAATCCGACAGTCAATGCGGACGGCAGTTTTACCGAGCAAGGCGTCAGCTTCGACAAGACTTTGCGCGACGAAAAAGAAACCATCGACACCAAGGTATTCACGATTGGCGGCAAAAACGATCTTGGCGGCATGAAGATCGATTACTGGCTGGCGCATACCGTTGGCTCTTACGATAAGCCCTACGATTACAACTCCGATTTTTCCAATCCCGGCCCGTCGACCGTGACTTATAACAATACGGCAAGCTCGAATTATCCGACTTACAACATCGTCAGCGGCGGCAGCCCGCTCGACACTTCGGCCTATACGCTTACCGGCTTTAACAACGGCACCCAGCAGAACACCACACGCGAATGGTCGACTGCGGCCAACGTCACGATTCCAACCCACTTCACTGCCGCAGAAAATGAAGAAATAAAGTTCGGCGCCGGTGCGCGCCTGCGCAAGAACACGCAGTCGATCGGCGCCTCTACCTACTCTGCGGTGCCGGCCATTCCGCTGTCGCAAGCAGCAGGCGGATCGAGTGTCACCTATTACAACGATCATTATCAAAATGGTCCGCAAATCAATCAGGATCTGATCAGGAGCGCCTATCAAAGCGGTGTCGGCTTTGTGCAAAACACGCTCGCCGACGCGGCCACCGCAGCCCGTGGCGCTGCTGACAACAAGGAAAACGTCTACGCCTTGTACGGCCAATATCAATTCGGCTTCGGCAAGCTCGGCGTTCTGACCGGCTTGCGCGCAGAACTCACCCGGGCCACCTTCAGAGGCAACGCGGTTTCAACGCAAACGGATAGTTCAGGCAATACGATCTATCCAGTCCAGGCGGTTTCGGCGAACAGCAATTATTCGAATTTCTTCCCGTCGTTGCAGATGCGCTATGAGTTCGCACCGTCGCTGGTTGGCCGCGCGATCTACTCCAGCACGATTGCCCGGCCTGGCTTTAACCAGACCAGTGCCGCGATCAATATCAATCCGGGCGGAGATTTTGTATCGCAGGGGAATCCGGGCTTGAAACCGACCACGGCGGACAATATCGATCTGTCGATCGAGCACTACTTGTCGCAAGGCGGGATCGCATCGTTTGGCGTGTTCAACAAATCCCTCTCCAACTATGTGGTGAGCAAGGTCAGCACGCAAACCTTTCCTAACGATGGCTTGTTTGCAGGATTCACCGGCCCGGCCAAGGTTTTCACCTATGACAATGTCTCATCGGCCAGGGTGTATGGCACTGAACTCAACTACGAGCAACGGTTCCATGGGCTGCCTGGATTGTTGAGCGGCCTCGGTACTTCGTTTAACTGGACCTGGGTGCATTCACGGCTCGAAATTCGTCCTGGGGAATTCCAGTCCTTGCCTTCGACCTCGAAGAATACAGCCAACGCCACACTGTTTTACGAGCGCAATGGCGTCGACATGCGACTGGCTGCATACTACGTCGGCAGGAACCTGTTTGGCGTGGGAAGTTCTGCCGCCACCGATATCTATTCCGAGCCGCGCTTCTCCATGGACTTCGGCGCAAGTTACGCAATCAAGCAGAACTACTCGATTTATCTGAACGTGAAAAATCTGACCAACACCGCCTTGAAATTTACGGAAGGAACTGAAAACCGTCCGATTCAACGCGAAACGTATGGCAAGACGATTCAAATCGGCGTCACCGCCAGCTACTAAACCGTCATCACATCCACATTAAGAGCATATGAAAAATTTCAACTTCAGCAAATCGACGATGATTACGCTTGGCGCCCTGGCATTACTGCAAACCACCCTCCTCTCGTCAGCGCAAGCCTCGACAGCGGATAAATACGAGATAGTGTCGCGCTTTCCGGTAGCCGGAAACGAAGGCTGGGATTTCCTCGCCATCGATGGCAAACGCAATCATCTCTTCGTCAGCCGCTCTGATCATGTCCAGGTCATCGATACCAAGTCGGGGAAATTAGTGGCGAACATCACCGACACCGCCGGCGTTCATGGCGTCGCCATCGCCCAGGATCTCAATCTCGGCTTTACCAGCAATGGCAAATCGGACACCGTAACGGTGTTTGATCTCGATAGCCTGCAAACGTTAGACACCATCAAAACCACCGGCGCAGCACCCGACGTGATTTTTTACTACGCACCGCTGAAACGGGTCTACAGCTTCAACGGACATGGCGGCAACGTCAGCGTGATTGACGCTGTGAGCCGCAAGGTAATCGACACCATAGCAGTTGCCGGGCGCCCTGAATTCGCCGTCAGCGACAGTCAGGGACATATCTTTTTCAACGTCGAAGACAAGGGGGAAATTGCGGTGATTGATGCGCAATCCTCCAAAATCGTCAAGCGCTGGGCGATTGCTCCGTGCGATGAACCGAGCGGCCTGGCAATCGACGACAAGCAACACCGATTATTTTCAGTGTGCAGCAACAAGAAAATGATGGTGGTCGATTCCCTGTCCGGAAAAATCGTCACCACCGTGGACATCGGCGAGAGCCCGGATGCGGTTGCCTTTGATCCCGATTTGGGAATCGTATTGGTTTCCAATGGCGGCGGCACGTTGACCGTCGTGCATCAAGATACACCGGATCAGTACACGGTAAAGGCAAATCTCCCTACGCAAAAGGGAGCGAAGACGCTGGCATTCAATCCGGAAAACCATCAGGTCTATCTGGTGAGCGCCAAATTCGGCAAGCCGGCAGAACCTAGTAAAGAAGTTCCGCATCCGCGTGCCCCGGTGCTGCCGAATACTTTCAATGTGCTGGTAGCGGCGCCTAAAAATTAAGTGCGTAAGTAGGCGGCCCGGATCCACGGATCAAACCGATGGCAAGGTCTGCAGACCCGTGCAAAAAGGAAAACCGGCAGCCCGAAAACTCCCTGCCGCCACCTACAGTCTGCTGGCGGCGGGATTTACGGTCGCTCTGTTGAATTTCGCCGTCAGGAAGGCAGCGATGCGTTCCTGAGTTGCTTCGAGATAGGGGATGTTGTGATGGTCGGAGCCAGGGATGATTTCGTCCTGCGGCAGGTTCGTCAATTTGGCTACCAGCAAATCGGTGTGCGAGGCAGGCACCACGTCGTCAGATGCGGCACGGATGATAAACGTCGGTGCGGACAACAAAGGCGCGTGCTTGATTGAATCGAAGCGATGCTTGAGGACGAAGCCTGGCAGGGATGGGAAGCGGCGCTTGGCAAGGGCCAGCAGCGAGTCAAAGGGCGTGATCAGCACCACCGCTGCGACTGGCCGGCTAACGGCTATCTGTACTGCCACGCCGGAGCCAAGACTGCGCCCGACCACGGCGATTTGTCCAGCCATGATATGGCGATGCTCGGCAAACCAGTCGAACAGCATGTGCGCGTCTTCTATCATTTTCAGCTCACCCGGAATACCCTCCGAGTCCCCGTAGCCGCGGTAGTTAATGGCAAGGACTGTCATGTTGGGGAACATGCGCCACGCATCGCGCGCCACCCAGGAGACTTCCTCCGAGCGACCGCCAAAATATACTACGCCAGGATGAGGACCGGGCACGCGCGGCGTCAACAACCATCCCGAGAGGCGAGTGCCATCAATGCTGCGCAACACGATAAGTCGGGATCTGTGACCAACGCTGTGGGGATGTTCGACCTCTTTGTTTCGAACCGGTTTGAAAATCAGCTTGCGCTGGCTAACCGCGACTGCGGTGGTAAAAATCAGCCACCCGAGGGCGATGATGCCGCCCATGCCAGTCATTTTTTTGTACTTGATGCTGTTCATAAACCAATGCGACTGCGCGGGGCGCTACCCTATTCTGCGCACATCCCCCTCTTTGCATATTGTAATCCTTGAATCTGTTGTCGTCTCTGTAATTTTAGTCCCTCTGACCCCGTTATTCCCAAACAGAAAACCCC
>NZ_JAGQEG010000120.1 GCF_018305005.1 Collimonas silvisoli | reverse complement strand
AGTACATTCACTACTATAATCACGACCGCATCAAATTGAAACTAAACGGGCTGAGTCCTGTGCAATACAGAACCCAGCCCTTAGCAGCCTAGCAAATCAAACCGTCCAACTTTATGGGGGCAGTTCACGATCTGGGCCGTTTTTTATTTCGCTTGCATCGACACCCCAGTGATGAGCGCCGATCTTGCATTGATGGCGTCTCTCAGGAAATTGGCGTGGTGTTCGTCGTAAGCACTGCGTGAGCGCGTCGCCATGATGCCTGAGAGAAAGGCAATCCTTTCCGTCAAGCCCAGCACGGCGGCGTCCACTTCCTCCATCGACAGTTCAATTGTCTTTTTCACATCACTCCTTAGCATAGGCCATCCCCTAGGTCAAGAGATTGCATCATAGCAAAGAAAAATGACAATTTCACTACAGATTCAAAATCTCTGCGCTGAACCGTCATGGCTAAGCGACAAGGCCGGACAACCCATCTGTCGACGCAATATCAGCTGCGAGCCGCCAGACAGGATTGCCTAAATAGTGCTGACTTACTATGATGGATACGATCTCTCGATCTCTTTTAGTATTGCATTTCCTTATGTATGACCATCACCATGACTCCGCCACGCTTGCTGCGCGTGACCGATGCCGACGGCATCAGGATTGAAGTCAGCGGCACTTGGCTGTTGCGCGTCATCTTGCCGGATGTCGCCACTTTGCGGCCGCAATTGGCGCAATACGCTAAGGATGCCAATGCACGCTGGGACTTGCGCTCTATCCAACAACTGGACGCCGCCGGCGCGCTGTTTCTGTGGCGCATGTGGGGCCGGCGCCGCCCAGACATCCAGCTCAAGCCGGAATACGAAGAGATGTTCGCCAATCTGGCTGCAAAGCCATTTGCGCCCCCGCCGCCGGTGCCGCGCGATCGGCTTGCGCTGCTGGTGCAACTTGGCCGGGGCTTATTGTCGTTCTGCAAGAGCCTGCGCGCCATCACGATCCTGGCTGGCAATCTGCTGTTGGACGGTCTGTATCTGCTGCGCCACCCAAGTGATATTCCATGGCGCGAGATCTCCGCCAACGTCCATCGCACCGGCAGCCAGGCGCTGGCCATCACCGCACTGGTCGGATTCCTGGTCGGCGTGGTGCTGAGCTATCTGTCGTCGATCCAATTGAAAAACTACGGCGCCGATGTCTTCATCATCAATATCCTGGGCTTAGGCATTGTGCGCGAACTGGGGCCGATACTAGCCGCCATACTGGTAGCCGGACGTTCTGGTTCTTCGATGACGGCGCAACTCGGTGTCATGCGCGTCACCCGCGAACTAGATGCCTTGTCAGCCATGGGTATTTCCCATACCCAGCGCCTGGTGCTGCCAAAGATCGTGGCGCTGGCCGTCACCCTGCCCCTGCTGATTATCTGGAGCGATATGGCCGCCTTGCTCGGCGGGATTTTGTCGGCCTACTTGCAGCTGGGAATCGGCTACCAGCAATTCCTGCACGGTCTGCCCGCTGCCGTGCCGATCGCCAACCTGTGGCTAGGTCTGTGCAAAGGATCCGTATTCGGCATGCTGGTAGCATTAATCGCCTGCCACTACGGCTTGCAAATCCAGCCAAACACGGAGAGCCTGGGCGCCAGCACCACAGATTCGGTCGTTACTTCGATAACTATCGTGATCATTGTGGACGCGATTTTTGCAGTGATTTTTTCTAATGTGGGTTTTTAAATGCAAGCCAGATCAGAGAGCAGTATCCTTCAAAAATAATCGTGCAGGCTCTAACGTGAACACAACAGGCAACGTCATCGACATCAGCGCCGTATGGACCCAGTACGGCAATACGGTCATCCACCGCGATCTGACCTTGACTGTGAATTACGGCGAAGTGATGGCGATCATCGGCGGTTCGGGCAGCGGCAAGACCACCCTGCTGCGCCTCATGCTAGGCCTCGAAGCCCCCAGCCGCGGCGCCATCAGAGTATTCGGCGTCCCGCTGCAAGGCTGCGCGGTCAGCGACCTGCGCCAGACCCGCAACCGCTGGGGCGTCCTGTTCCAGGAGGGTGCACTGTTCTCGGCACTGAGCGTATTCGACAACGTCGCACTGCCGCTGCGCGAACTCAAGGCACTGCCAGAAGACGTGATCCGTGAACTGGTCATGATGAAACTCGACCTGGTACAGATCGACGCCATGAGCGCCAACAAGATGCCGGCAGAACTCTCAGGCGGCATGGTCAAGCGCGTCGCCTTGGCCCGTGCGCTGGCGCTCAATCCCGAACTGCTGTTCCTCGACGAACCCACCGCCGGCCTTGATCCCGAACGCAGCCACGGTTTCGTGCAACTGATCGAAGCGCTGCGGCGCGCGCTGAACCTCACCGTGGTGATGGTGACGCACGATGTCGACACCCTGCTGGCCCTGTCCGATCGGGTCGCCATCCTCGCCAACCAGCAACTGCTGACTGTAGGCCCGCTGTGGGACATCGTGCACCACTCCGATCCGTTCGTGCAGAATTTCTTCCTCGGCCACATCAAGCGCTGCGAACAGGAAAGCGTCAAGGATTTCCGCGATAAGCTGGCCGTCGGCCGGCAGGTTGCGTAGGACACCAGGAGATATTCAATGGAAAACCGCGCCCACGCCCTGTCCGCCGGCCTGTTCCTGGTACTGCTTTGCGTCGGATTGATATTCGTTGCGATCAGACTGAACGGCGACGCCGGCGATCAACAGGATTACCTGCTTCTATCCAGGACGCCGGTGTCGGGCCTGAACCGCAATGCCCCGGTGCGCCTGCGCGGCGTCGATGTCGGCAAGGTCAAGGATATCCAGTTTTCCCCGACCGACCCGCATCTGATCCTGGTCAGGATCGGTGTCGACAAGGGAACCCCGATTAACCAGGGCACCTATGCGCAATTGAGCTATCTCGGCATTACCGGGCTTTCCTACGTACAACTGGACGACGACGGCAGCAAGCCGGAAAAGCTCGTGCTCAATTCCGAAGAAATCGGCCGTATCGAAATGCGACCCTCATTTTTCGACCAGGTCGGCAATTCAGGACAGGAGCTGCTGCGCGATACCGGCCAAGCGGCAAAGCGGCTGAACAAACTGCTTAATGACGACAATCTGGAACAGTTGTCGCTGACGATCGCCAACCTTAAGACTGCTTCGGGCCGGATCGCCGACCTCGCCGCCGAACTGCAACCGACGCTCAAGAAGCTTCCTGTCATCAGCGCCCGCACCGACAAAGCCCTGGCGCGCGTGGATCCCTTGCTTTCCAACTTGAACGATCTCACGCAAGAAGTCCGTGCGCGCGTGGATACCCTGGATCGCATCGGCAGCACAGCTGACAATCTGGGTCAAACCAGCCAGGATTTAAAGGATACGCTGCCGCAACTGCATGTCATGATCAATGATTTTTCGCATAGCTCCCATGTGCTGGATCGCGTGCTATCGGACGTCCAGCAACAACCGCAGAGCCTGTTATTTGGACGAAAGCCGGCACAGCCAGGGCCGGGTGAAGATGGATTTTCGCTACCGGCAGAGACACATTAATTCTCACCATCTAACCATAATGATGCATAGATGGTGAGGGCAAAAACATGACCGGGATAACTGATAACGGATAACGGGCAATCAATATATCCCGGCCTTTTCCAGTCAAGCTGTAGCCGATTCAATTTCAAACGGTTCAATGTCGCCCGGGCGTCGCAGCATCTTGTTGACCTCATCAAGATGGAGTTCCTCCAGGACGATCATTTCCCGTGCATATTCTTCAAGCAATATCGACTGGCCTTCAGTCATCTTCAACAAATCGTAATAGGCCGCGAGCGCGGTTTTTTCAAGCTCCAGACTTTCACGCAAGATGTCGCCGATATCGTGCTTTGCAGTCTCCAGCAACGGTCCAATCTTCAGCGACGGATGCCCGCCCAGCAGCGTCACCATTTCTCCGGCCTTGTGGGCGTGTCCAAGTCCTTCCAGTGCATTGTCCTTGAGCCATGAAACGATCGGTATGCGGTTATATCCGTAGACCATCAATGAATAGTGCGTGTAACGCACCACTCCCGCTAATTCGAGTTCCATGATGCGATTCAGCGCATCAATTGTCAGCCGCTTCTCAGCATAGTTCATGTCATTCATGTTATTCCTCGTGTTAATTGAAACTGCTTGCTGGACGATTATTTCGCGCCTAGCAGTTTGGCCGTTTTTGCGACATTTTCCGGCTTCACCCAAAGCAGCGCGCCGTAACGGCCGTCGCCGCCGACCACGGCGTCCATCGCGGTCACTTTTATGCCGGCGTCGGCGAGTTTCTGCAGCACATCCAGAAGTGCCCCGGTGCGGTCCTTGCCCTGTATCAGGAAGCCGGTCTTTTTAGGATTCATGGCCCAGCCAGCCTTCTTGGCGACTGCGACAAATTTCTTCGCATCTTCGGGGATGAAATCCACCTGCGCCCGCTGGCCGCGCGGAAAGCCGGTAAAAGCAAGCAGGTTCACGCCGCCGTCAGCCAAAGCAGAAAGCACCCTCGCCCCCTCGCCCGCCTTGTTCGAAACCGCCATTGAGAAATAATTGACCTTGCGTACGGAATCATCCATTTTTGCCTCCTTGTTGTCATCGCCGTCATCAACAAATGATTATTCAATTCAGGCTTAGCAAAGATTAAGATGAATAGCAAGGCGTTCTTTGAACCAATAAGCAATTGGATGAGATATTCCAGGAGGCGAAACCATGATCATGACGCTTAATTCTCCGACGTTTTCACAAGACGGCACGATCCCCAGGCGCTGCACGTGCGAAGGCGAGGATATTTCCCCTGAACTGGTATGGAGCGGGGTGCCGGCGGCGGCCCGCAGTCTGGTCCTGATCGTCGACGACCCGGATGCGCCTGACCCGGCGGCGCCACAAACAACCTGGGTGCACTGGGTGCTCTACAATATCCCGCCTCAGACGGGCGGACTCAAGGCAGCTGTCCCCGAGGCGAAACTGCCCGCCGGCACCAAGGATGGCTTGAACGATTGGAATCGCACCGGCTACGCCGGCCCCTGCCCGCCGATCGGGCGCCATCGCTATTTTCATAAGCTCTATGCCCTGGATATCGTACTTCCAGATCTCGGAAAACCGACCAAGGCGATGCTGGAAAAGGCCATGGCGGCCCATGTCATCGCCAGTGCCGTGCTGATCGGCAGCTACCAGAAGGGAAGCTAAGAACTTGCCAGCATCCGCTTAGGAGGCAAAGTAAATCCGGCAGGAAGCATAAGCACTATCCTGTCGGCATACGCGTAATGGCCAGTCACATCCCATCTAAAATCCAACGCGTAAGCGGTTGCAAAAAGCGAAAGTAGTGGCGAAAAAAAATATCAAGGCGCCCGAAATAACCTGAGTCATACCGGCCACATTTGTCATTCTCTGACATTCTTTATCTGTTAAACGGTGGAAAACAATTGTTCGTTCCATTACTATGGACGCGCCAGGTAACAATTACCTGCAGTACGCACCAGAATGGCTCGCCGCCGCCTGGGGTTGCCGCACATTTTTGGGGCAAATTGTTTTAGCGAATAACAGTTTTATTGATCATATGCGCATCGCCATTCTTGACGACGACCCCAGTCAATTACAGTTTGTCACCAAAGCTCTCACACCTGCCGGTCATAGCTGTTATGTGTTTACAGAAGGACGCGCGCTGATTCATCGGCTGCAACGGGAAACTTTCGATCTGGTGAGTTTGGACTGGAATGTCGTCGACATGCCGGGCGACCTGGTGCTTGCCTGGATCCGGCAAAACTGCGACGCCAATCTCCCCGTGCTTTTCATGACAAGCCGATCGCGCGAAACCGACATCATCTCTGCCCTGAACGCCGGTGCCGACGACTACGTGACCAAGCCGGTTGCCGCTGCCATGCTTCTCGCGCGCGTCACCACCTTGTTGCGCCGGACCTATCGGCAGGAGCTGCCGATTGCCACTCAAGAGTTCGGCGACTATCTATTCAATTTGCAGGAAGGCCGCCTGTTTCGCCGCGGCGAAGCCATAACGCTGTCGCAGAAGGAGTTTCAGGTTGCGTTACTGTTTTTTCGCAATCTGGCTCGGCCGTTGTCTCGCGCCCACATCATCGAAACGGTATGGAAGCATTTGGCCGACATCCCCACCAGAACGCTCGACACCCACGTCTCAGCAGTACGCGTCAAACTGGATCTGAAACCTCAGAACGGCTATTGCATAGTGCCGATCTACGGTTACGGCTACCGGCTCGAAAAGCTTGAGGTGCCTGCCGCGTGAATTATTACTTCAGGTTTTTGACGTCTACAGAAGTATCTCGAACAAGAACGGCTACATGTGTGCTGACATTCGCCGCCGCTATGTCGGTGGCGTATTCCGCACAGGCGCAGAGCGAGCGTGCCAAGACGACGGTCGACTACACGGTGCGTGTCAACGACACACTTTACGACCTCTCCGCATACTATCTGACCGATATAGGAAGCTGGACGATACTCAAGAAACTCAACCGTGTCTCGGATCCCAAACATCTGCAACCGGATTCGACACTGCATATACCGTTAGCATTGCTCAAACAATCGCTACTCGCCGCCCGGGCGATTGCGGTAAGCGGTACGGTTGAGCGAACCTCAGGTCCGGGGCCATTCTTGCCGTTGAGTTTCGATGCCGCGCTTATCGAAGGCGATAAAGTCTGCACCGGGCCTAATTCGTTCGCCACCATTCAGCTATCGGACGGCTCGCATGTCACGCTGCACGCAAATACAACAATCTTGATCAAGCATCTGCGCGCCACGGTGTTGACGGGCGTTGTTGACCGGCAATTTGAGCTTAAACAAGGCGAAGTCGAAACCAAGGTCACCCCGCTGAAACCGCAAGACCGCTATAACATCATTTCACCATCCCTCATTGCTGGCGTGCGCGGCACCGAGTTCCGGGTCGTTTATGGCGACAACGTCGGAGTCGGTAACACCACAGTCGAAGTGCTGGAGGGCAAGGTCGCAGCGCAAGGACCGGATGCTCCGCCAGTGCTGGTGCCACAACAATTCGGCGTGATTTCTGATTCTGCCGGAAATGTTAGCGCTCCCATACAGATGCTCCCTGCCCCCTCTTTGACTGAACCAGGCAGAGTACAGGACGGTTTGCAAATTGTTTTCGAGATTGCAGCGATGCCCGAGACGCGCGCTTACCGGGCTGCGATTGCGACGGATGCCGGCTTCCTCCATATCGTTAATGAGGCTCGCGTGGAGGGTCCGCGCGCCATCTTCGACGACATGCCTTCCGGAAACTATTTTGTCCGTTTGTCCGCAATCGATAGTCATGGTATTGAAGGATTGTCGCAAATCTACAGCTTCCGACGCGCCAGGCTATCCGAGGCAAGCGCCGCGGCAGCCCGTACCGCCAATTTCGAATTCCGCTGGACTGAAGATGCGCATGCCGGTGCAGGAGCACAACGGACCTATCACTTCGTGCTGGCAACCGACTTGCAACTGCATGACCCGGTGCTCGATCAAACGGCGTTGACCGGCACGCGCCTGGTTCTGTCCGATCTGAAGCCGGGAAAATATTTTTGGAGCGTGGCTGCCGCGTTGTCGCCAAGCAATAATGAGTCCCGTGAAAAACCGGCATCGATACGGTCGTTCACGGTGGGTCAATAGAATACTTTCGCCTCACACTGACCTATCCCATGCTCACCTGGCTACCTCGCGAACTCCTTCGCGCCAAAGATCATCGCTTCCTGCGCGAATGGTTGCTGCTCGGTTGTGCCGGAGCGGTATTCATCATTGTACTGGTGGCATATCACCTGACCGATTCCGCCAGCAATCTTGTCTACGACTGGTTGTTGCAGCATCAGTCGCGCCCGCCAAGTACGGATATCGTCATCGTCACCATCGATAACAGCAGCCTGGCGCAGCTCGGCAGATGGCCGTGGTCCAGGCTGCATCATGCGGAGGCGCTACGACGCATTGCGGCGGGGAGTCCGCGTGCGGTGATGTATAACGTGCTGTTTACCGAACCCTCTGCCGAAGATGCAGTTCTCGCGCAAGCGATGTCACTGGCGCCCGTCTATCTGCCGATGGTGGTCGAGTCCGGCCAGACTAACCCGCATTCCGGACATGGGTTGCTGCCGGTGGAGCCGTTGCGTGCCGTCGCAGCCGGAATCGGGCACATCAATCTCGAGACAGATCGGGATGGCATTGTGCGCAACATCGCGCTGTTCGAAGGGAACAGCCAGCGACTTTGGCCGCAGTTCACATTACCGGCCTATTGGGCGGAACGCGGCAGGCAAGCACCGCTACCGATGGCGGCCCCCACCGGACAAGCCGAGCCGGCGCCCTCGACTTTTCCTCCTTTGCTACGCGTCAACGGGATGTTGATCCCGTTCTCCGATCCGGACGCGTCTTATGCACACGTATCGTTCATCGATGTGTTGCGAGGTCGGGTACCTTCCGATTTTTTCCACAACAAATTCGTGCTGGTGGGAGCGACCGCAGACGGCTTGCTGGAACACGTCACTACCGCGGTTTCCAGTCACAACGGCTCGATGGCAGGCATCGATATACATGCCAATATTCTCGACGCCCTTCTGTCCGGCCGATATATCGAGCATTTCGCTTGCTGGCCGACGGTCCTTTATTCACTGTTGCCGCTTGCATTGCTATTTACGGGTTTTCTGTTCCTGACGCCCAGCCAGTCCATACTGCTTCTGCTGACCCTGATGTTCGCCACCTTGGGCGCAAGCAGCATGCTCTTGTTGTACGGAGACATCTGGATCATGCCTGTGCCGGCGCTTATCACACTGGTTGCCATCTATCCGTTATGGAGTTGGCGCCGGCTTGAAGTCGCCATGTCGTTCATCGGCGCGGAACTTGAGCAACTCGCCGAGGAACCGCAGCTGGTGCAGAATCGCCGCAATACCGCCATCTCGTCCGCTGGCCAGGAACTCGAACGCAATATCTCGCTGATACGAGAAGCAGCCCAGCAAGTGCGGGACTTAAAACGTTTCGTCTGGGATAGTTTGAACAGCCTGCCGGACCCGGTTCTGGTTGCCGATCGCAGCGGATACGTGCGCCTCGTCAATCAGCCGGCCCGCGATTGCCTGGCTGCGCCCAGCGGCGGCGAGCTGGAAGGATGCACGCTGCCGGAACTGCTGTGCACGCTCAAGTTCGTTCGATTCATCGGCAGCGAATCGGGTTTAGAGCGCTGCCTGCAATGGCCGTATCTGCTCGATCCTTCCCGCATCGAAGACACCGCAGTGATGGAGCAAGGTGTTGAAGTTCAAAGTGCGGCGGGACAGCAATATGTACTCAAATATGCGCGCTGCATGAGTATGACGGGCGATTTGATCGGCTGGATCGCCAATCTGAGCGATGTCACTATCCTGCACGCAGCGCAAAGCCAGCGCGACGAAATGCTGCATCTTCTGTCGCACGATATGCGCTCGCCGCAAGCATCTATCGTTGCGCTGATCGAACTAGAGCGCCCCGGGCCGGATTTCCCGAGTGTCAACCTGGCATTTGACCGGATTGAGCGTTATGCCCGCCGCGCGCTTGCGCTGGCCGACAGCTTCGTCCAGCTCGCCGCAGCCGAAACGCAGGATTACGCCTTCGAAGTTGTCAATTTTGCCGATATCTTGAATAGCGCCGTCGATGAAGTCTGGCCTCTTGCGAATGCCAGGAAAATCCAATTGGCCTGTGACATTGCCGATAGCGAATTTCTGATCAAGGCCGAGTGTTCGATGATCGCGCGCGCGCTGGTGAATCTTCTGAACAACGCGATCAAATACAGTCCGCCGCATACGCATATCGAATGCCTGCTGTCGATTAACAAGGGATTGCCGGATCAGGTCGAGTGCGTCATTCGCGACCAAGGCTACGGCATCGCGCACGAACACAAAATGCGCCTGTTCGAACGTTTTCACCGTTTCCGCAGCGTGGGACAGCCATACAGCGACGGCGTCGGTCTCGGCCTGACCTTTGTCAAAACGGTCGTGGTCCGGCATGGCGGCAGCATACATTGCGAGAGCGCACCAGGACATGGCACCACGATGACTATGCGTCTCCCGCTTGCCGCTTCCGTGAAATTGTCATACCAGAACCCGGCGGCCCTGACCGGCACATGACAATACGCATGTTGCCTGCCGCACCACCAACCGGATCAGCACTTCCTGTACCGCCTCGGTTTCTCCGCGATGAGAAGCAGCCGACGACTATGTGGTCAAGCCGGTCGCTTCCTCCATGCTCCTCGCCCGCGTTACAACTTTGTTGCGCCGGACCTATCGGCAGGAGCTGCCGATGCCCAGTCAGGAGTTCGGCGATTATCTTTTCAATTTGCAGGAAGGCCGCCTGTTTCACCGCAGCGAACCCGTGACGCTGTCACAAAAGGAGTTTCAGGTCGCGCTACTGCTTTTTCGCAATCTGGCTCGACCGTTGTCTCGCGCCCACATCATCGAAACGGTATGGAAGCATTTGGCCGACATCCCCACCAGAACGCTCGACACCCACGTCTCCGCAATACGCATCAAACTGGATCTAAGGCCCCAAAACGGCTATCGCATAGTGCCGATCTACGGCTATGGCTACCGGCTCGAAAGGCTTGAGGTACCCGCCGCGTGAACGATTGCATCCGGCTTGTGACGTATGCAGAAATATCGGGCCACGCAATTCGGCAATTGTGAAAGGGCGAAGCATCAACCTCCCCCCGGGCAAGAAAAGCTTTTCAATACATCCGAGGTCAACGGATTCAGCGCCGCGCCGCTATCCACCTCCAGCACCACTTTGCGGGTATCGAACTGAAACTCGACCGCGGTTCGGCCATGGGCAGCCGAGCCAATCCGCTTGCCCCGCTCGAACAGACGCATCAAGGCCCACGGCCCATCGGTGGCGATGGTGGAGGTGTCCTTGCTGATACGCGGGGACGCGGTGAGTTCGGTCGTTGCGCCGCCGCGCGGGCCGGGCCAGTTGACCGTCAGAGCTTGTACCGGCCCATGCACATAGCGCTGCACCTGGCCGTCGAGATCGACCAGCAATTCGACAATACTAGGGTCCATGTCTTTCACTCTCACATCGACCTTCCACGCCATCTGCTTACTGCCAGGCTCACGGAAAAATACTTCTCTGATGGCCCGCATGCGTGCAAACAGATCGGGATTCGGGCCTTGTTGCGCCAGCAGCTTGAGCAATTCCCCTTGCGCTGTGGGGCCAGCCGTGCTCGCGCCAGGCGCTCCTGCTGCCGTTGCCTCGGCAGGATTCGCTAGCGCCGGGCTCCTGTATTTCCAGGGACGGTTGCTGGTATCGACAAACGCTGCGAGCTGGTTCTGAAAGAAATTGTCGGCGGCGCCTCCAGCGGCGAACAGCCGCGTAAAATCCTCGTTCAACACCTCGTTAGCACTCGCGGCAAATGGATAAAGCCCCTCAATGCCGCGCTTGCACAGTTCACTGACCTGGGTTTCCATCAGCCCATTGATACGGTCGACCTGCTGCTGCGCTTGGCTTCGGAAAATGGCAGAAGCAGCATCCGCTATTTTGTTTGTGCCGCTGTCCGCCAATGTGCGCAAGATGGCCTTGAATGGCGCCGGCAACTGATCGCTGGCTTGCCCCACTTTGATCGCCGCGTCGAAACTGTCGGGCGGCAAGCTATTCGACGCCAGTGCGGTATCTGCGATCGTCAGCAAGGTGTAGTACGCATTCAGCAATACAGTGACGTTTGCCATGGCAGGGATGGCAACGGCTCTCGCCTGCCCGATATCTGCTTGTCCTGTCACGACCTCGCGCAAGGCGGCGAAGCGGTTATCGACCAATTCTTTTTCCAGCCTTTCCTGGAAGCTGATGCCCAAGGTGCCCCGGCTTTTCTGCTTGACGCTGTCGGCGGTTTTATCCAGCAGGTTTTTATCGTCGTCGCGCGGCACCTCCAACGGCCGCGACAGCGTGGTTTCCCGCGCTGCCGCTCGCGCCAGACGCGACAAGGGTGAATCCGCTGCCGAGAATGCTCGCAGAACATCCATATCGGTTTTCAGGTCACGCCCGCTGACAGTGCCGATATCCTCCAAGAACGCCGTCCAGTGCTGCGCGTAGTCTGTCAGGTATTGACGCCGGATATCCAACGTCAGTGGATCATCGTCGAGTGGGGGGCTGGCTGAATCTGATGGCTTTTGATCAGAATAATGATGTCCCATGACCCAGGCATCGTCAGTTTGCGCTTTCGTCACAAATTCCGCTAAGCGTGTATCGAACAGCTTGTGATAGCCGTCATAGGTAAACAGGCCGGGAACCCCCTTATCCAAAGACTTGCCGGACACGCGGGACAACATCCCGCTCACTCCCGGCCCGACAGCTCGGGTCAAGGTAAAATCCTGCGGTGCTTCTTGCAGCATGGCAGCCTTGGCCCGTTCGTATAACCGCTGCGTCGAGGGATTGGCATTCAGAAAATCACGCGCCTGCTGCACCATGGCGGCGTTTTGCGGGGCAGCCGCCTGCACCACGCGCTCCCCGGAAAACAACTGTTTGACATGGGCCACCATCGATGCCCGGCCGCCAAACACCGCCGCGCTATCCGGCGACAACCAATCCTTGTCCACCCACGCCTTGACATCGGCGGCGTTGAAATAGGTTTTATCGTGCAACTGCAAATAGACGCGCAACGTGTCATACGTGGTCTTGGCATCCTTGCTGCCGATCGCAGTCGTCAGCGTTTCTTCCATGCGTTTGACTATCTGCGGCAACAACAAGCGGTCTTCTAAATGCGCGTAGGTGAGGTGCGCAGCTGCCGCCAGCGGCGGCGCGCTGTACAAGCCGTAGCCACAACCGGTTGATGGATCATCGATATCCAATCCGCGATGCAGCGGCAACTCCTGCGCTGCCGTCAACGCATCCGGCACTGCCAGCATTTTTTCGGCATCGGGTAAGGCGAGCAACTTGCTCATGCGTTGCTTAAGATGGGTGGTCTTGTCGGCGATCGCATGTAAATAGCCAGAGTTGTTACCGAACGACAGGATCAGCCCAGACAGCAACCAGAAACCGGATGCAGCAACACAGGCATGGCCGATCCAGCGCAACAGGCGGAAGCGGAGCAAGCGACGCAGATTCGGACGTGCCAGATGCGCTTCGGGAAGAATGACCTTGCTGAAAAGATCGGTGAGGAAATAGCTGCGGTTGCCGCCTGGCGGGCTCATCAGCAGCGCAGCACGGTATGCATCGGTCGCGGCAAGACTTGCCGCATCGTCATCATGGTTTTCGGCCGCCATTTGACGTTGCAGCAAGGTCTCCCGATCCGCTGCAATGCTGCACTCCCCTTGCGCGGCGCTGGTGAAATAGACGCCGCGCAGCGCGTGCTGCGCTTGCGTATTGTCAAAACGGCTATCGCGAAATACGGCGTCAAGCATTGACGCCAATGCCGGCGTCAGGCTGTCGAATTCCTGCGGTAACGCCGACAATGCACACCGCCGTTCGCCATCCGTTTCATCCCGCAATCGCTGTTGCAGACCATCCTCAAGGCGCCGACTCAGCGCCTGCAATTCTGCCTGCAACTGCATTTTTAACGCAAGGCTGTCGATATGGCTATTTGCTCCCGCCTTCACATGCGGCAGAGTAAAACCCCATGCCTGCGCTCGGTTTTCAGAGGTCAGCGCATGGAAATAATCGGCAAAGCCTTCCAGTACATCCATTTTGGTGACGATCGCATAGACCGGAAAACGAATGCCCAATTCAGTACGTAATTCGTGCAGGCGCGCGCGCAATTGCCCAGCATAGACCAAGCGCTCCTGCTCGCTCTGCATCAGCAACTCGCCGATATCCAGCATCACCATCGCGCCATCGATCGGTGTGCGTCTGCGGTATTTACGCAACAGGCCTAGAAAACCATGCCACTCCGCCTGGTCCTTAGCCGCATCGGCCTGTTGTGTAATGTAGCGCCCGGCAGTATCGATCAGCACCGCGGAATCGGATAGCCACCAATCGCCATAGCCGTCATGGTTCTGAGCGCTCGACAGATCGGGAGCAAGCGCTATGGGCGCGGACAGCGGAAATTTCAGGCCCGAATTGCGCAAAGCACTGGTCTTACCCGCGCCATGCTTGCCGATTGCAAAATACCAGGGCAGCTCGTACACATACCGATTGCCCTCCAGTAGCCGCCATAGTCCGCCGGCGTCGCGCATGACTTTAAGCTGTCGCAAAGAGTGCCGAAATAATCCGTCCATCTCGTCCAGCGCACCTTTGAGGGCAGGATCGACCTGATTCTTATCGGCTTTGGCTTTCTTTTCAGGCGCACGATTTTTCGGCTGCGGCTGCGGCTGCGGCTTGGCAGCGGCATCGTCCGATGGCTTGTCCGGCGCGGGTGCAACGGCGTCGGATGGCTGCGGTACAGGGGCAGCGACGTCTACGGGAGAGGGATTCGTCATTCTAGCTTTTCAGATATTCCAGGTCATCGGGCCGGCACAGCAAAAGATCTCTCTATCCAAGAGAAGAAATGAGTTTTGCGCCGCAAGCGGTTTCATCGTCATCATGGGCAACCAATCTACCCTCCTCCCTGAGTCCATCGCCTTTAGGCAGGATAGAAAAGTCGCCCTTGCATTTGGGGCAATGAGTCATATCGCGTTCTCGTGCCACGCCAATACCCATCACTTTTGTCGTGGCCGAAGCGCCGATCACTACGCCGCCGTGGTCGGTTTTATCGCCGAGCCGGATCACTGCCTTGCCTTCTGCATTTTTCATAGTCGCTGTTCCTTGATTACTTGCTTGGAGAGAATGCTGCTGGTGGCGCTGTCATATTGCCGATGGTGACGATGTTGTCGACCGCCTGGCCGCGCAATATCGATAACTGGTATTTGTAATACCCGAATGTCCCCAATACCGCCAGCGTCATCACGGTAGCCGACACCCACACCGGAATGCTGCGCAACGCCTGGAAGCGATCCGGCGCCACGCCCTGCAAATGCGGCGACAACGCCGACGGCGCCGGTTCACGGCCCGCTGCAATCAGAGCATCCAGGCGCTTGCGTATCGTTGCAAGGTGGCGTCGACCATCGGGATCAGTGCGGTACTGCCCCTGAAAACCGAGGCTGAGAATGTGATACATCACTTCCAGCAAATCACGATGCTGCTCCGGCTGTGCCGTCGTCAATCGGCCAGCCAGCAAGAAAAACTTCCGGCCGCCGTCGATATCGCCATGATGGAATTGCGCCAGCA
>NZ_JAGQEG010000011.1 GCF_018305005.1 Collimonas silvisoli | reverse complement strand
TGGATCAGCTGTTTGGCCAGCAGCACCCGCCGCGTCTGCGCCACAGCAATCGGCGATGCGCCCAGATGCTGTGCAAACAAACGCCGCAGCTGGCGCTCACCCACGCCCAGGCGTTCTGCCAGCACGTCCATTCCGCTTTCATCCAAAGCGCCCATCTCGATCAATGCCATTGCACGCGCCACGGTGTTCGATACGCCTGTGTTCGAAACACTGCGCCAAGCGCCCGAGTCGGGCGCGGCTTCCGGCCGGCAGCGCAGGCAGGGACGAAAGCCCGCCTCCTGCGCGGCGGCGGCGGTTGGGAAGAACAGCACGTTTTCAGATTTGGCGGTACGCGCGGGGCAAATCGGGCGACAGTAGATGCCGGTGGTTTTGACAGCGATGAAAAAGCGTCCGTCAAAGCGTGCGTCGCGGCTGGCCAGTGCCCGGTAGCAGGTGTCGTGATCGAGTTCCATCAGGGCATGATCGCGCCAATGTTTTCCACTGTCTAGCGGTTTTCGGACATTGCCATGACGACCATGAAATCATGATGGAGGAGTCTGAAAAGCGCCAGTTCAAAATCCTGAAGCCATGCAACGTAGTTTTTATGGTTTTGCGGAAGCCGAGGCGCTGTTTGCCGCGCCTTGAAATCCAGTCTCGCAGACATGGCCGGGCGGCTGCGGATGAATGATTTGACCACAGCCCCCCGGCCGCGAACGGCTGTTTATTTGCCGTTCAGCGCTGACCACAGCCGTGGGCCGCCATCGCCATAGCGATCGTCGAAGCGCTGTAACACGGCTTCGCGCACTGAATCTGACAAGCTCGGATATTTGTCGCCCTGCTCTATGGCGGCGTATTCTTCTCCCGCCTTGGCGAGATCGGCCGGAATGTGAAAATTGACGATGAAATCCTGTTGCCATTGTTCCGTGACCTTGGCGATGAGCGCTACGCGCGCGGCGTGATTCAAAACGCTGAACTCATCAACACCGGCGGTAATGCGCTGCACAGTCTCGGTCAATCCTTCCTCGGTCAGCGGGGCCTTGGTGAACTCTTTAACGGCATGTGAGCCACTCGTCTTACTCATGTCACTCTCCTCAGGTTAAGTGGTGCGATGGTGGACGGCCCGCTTGCGGCAGGCAAATGCTGCGGTTATGGTTAGGATTGAGTTCCGCTTTTAAGCTGAATTTATCAGGGCGTAATAAAAAACCGTTGTTGCATTTCTTCCAGCCCCAGGGTGTGTAATACTTCTCGCAGGCGCTCGGTCGGCCGCTTACGGGGCAGATCGCGGTAACTTGCAATGATCAATTCGTTCTTCATGGAGTGTTCCCAGCCTACCAGTTCCGTTACGCTGACTTGATAACCGTGTGCTTCCAGTTGCAAACAGCGCAGCACGTTGGTGACCTGGCTACCGAATTCGCGCGTATGCAGCGGATGGCGCCAGATTTCGGTCAATGCTTCTTTCGCTAGCGATTTACCCTTGTTCTTCTTTAACACTGTGGCCACTTCGGCCTGGCAACATGGCACCAGCACCATGAAACGGGCCTGCTTCTTCAGACCAAACTGAATCGCATCGTCAGTCGCCGTATTACACGCGTGCAAGGCTGTGACGACGTCGATCCGGCCTGGCAATAAAGCCGATTCTATCGATTCCGCCACCGATAAATTGAGGAACGACATGCCGGGAAATTCCAAACGCTGCGCCAGCTCTTGCGATTTCCTGACCAGCTCTTCCCGGGTTTCGATGCCGAAGATATGCGAATTGTCGGTCAGCGTCTTGAAAAACAGGTCGTACAGGATAAATCCCAGATACGATTTGCCGGCGCCGTGATCGACCAGTTGCACTCCGCCCTGTTCGCGCTGGATCTCCTGCAGTAACGGTTCGATGAATTGATATAAATGATATACCTGCTTGAGCTTGCGGCGGCTGTCCTGATTCAATTTTCCGTCGCGCGTCAGGATATGTAACTCTTTGAGCAACTCTATCGATTGACCCGGGCGGATTTCGTGCTTGGACGGCTGTTGACCGAGGGAATTGGATTCTTGCTTGATACCGTTCATGGAACTTGCTTTCTGTCGGCCGGACTGGCCGGCTATTCCATCAAGTATAACGGCTTCGGCGGCAAGCGAGCTTTTAAGCGCCGGCGTCTGGCAAGAAAATCTTCAGACACACTGGTCGATACGTCCCATGGTGCAGGAATACCTGCCCAGCTCGATATCGTTGCGCAGGCCCATTTTTTTCATCGCCGACGCTTTTTGCAAACCCACGGTTTTAACGCTCTTGTTGAGCCGGTCGGCGATTTCCCGCAAACTGTTGCCGACCACATACATCTTCAATACCTCGGCTTCGCGCTTGGTCGGCAACCTGCCGTCAGGACCTTTCTTCAGCAACCGCAACGCCGACTTGCCAATGTATGGCGTCGCTTGCGAACCTTCCTGAATGGCGCGGCCGAGTTCGGCAATTTCGTCACTTTTGTGCAGCAGGCCCTTCACGCCGCAATTGGTGAGCTGGTACAGCACTGCGGGGAGATCGATCATCGTCAGCACAATCAGCTCTAGCGACGGGTAATCCCGCTTTAGCTGGTTGAACAGGGCGCAGCCGCGGCCAATGCGATTGATCGGCAGAGAAAACTCCGTGATCAGCATGTCGCACGGCGTATCTTGCAAACGCTCCGTCAGTTCCGCAGTCGAGGACGCCGTAGCAACCACCGCAAAACCCGGCATCTGCTCGATATATTGCCGTACCCCCGAAATAATGACCGGCTGATCGTCAGCCAGAATGATTTTGACCATGCAATTTTCTCCCGCAACAAGTGAATGATGACCACCTAGGTTTCGACTTATCGTTATTGATTAGGAAGTATCGGATTTACACATTGCTAAATATATAAGTGTATTTCTTAAATGTATAGATTAATTGTCAACTGCACGACAAAGTAACTAAAATCAATTCCGCTGCCAAACGGTGCAGGGGCTTTGTTTTTTCCCCGAGCTACCCCCGATCCTGTCTGATACATTTCGATGAAGGAATCAATGTGGATATTGTTCTAGCGGACGATCACCCCGTGTTTACCGCAGGGGTGCGCAACTATCTCGATCACCTGCCGAATTGCCATGTCGTAGCCAGCGTCGCCAGTTCGGACGCACTGGTCAGATGCCTGGAGTCGACGCACTGCGATCTGGTCATCACCGAATTTTCGATGCCGATGGTACGTGTCAGCGACGGCTTGCATTTGCTGTCTTACATCCGGCGCCACCACCCGCAAACCTGGCTGGTTGTGCTGACCATGAATGCGTTTCCGGTGGTGCTGTACCAGATCGTCAATAGCGGCGTGAACGGCTTGCTGCACAAGAGCGATGAAATGCCTGAAATCGGCAAGAGCATTCGCCATCTCGGCAACAACTCGCCCTTGCCGTATATGGGGCCATCGTTCCGGGCTCTATTGCGCAACGGGATCGACGGCAAGGCCAAAAGCGGAAGTCCCAGCCCGCGTGAAACCGAAGTGCTGCGGCTGTATGCGGCGGGCAACAGTCTGCGCGATATCGCCGAGCGCTTGAACAAAAGCGTGAAAACGGTCAGTTTGCAAAAAGCTTCGGCGATGAGAAAACTCGGCTTGGACAATGACATCGAACTGGGCCGCTACTGTGCCACGGTCAGCGGCGATATCGTGCAGCCGCCGGGATGCGGCGAGTGGTTTCTTTCGAATCCCGAGCGCAGCGATGACAAAATCGTAGTCTGAGCGGCCTCAGGGCTGCTGCTTCAGATCAAAAATCTGCGTCATCGCCGTCCATTTTTCTCCAGCTGGGGTCCACGGCGTGGCGGCCTGGAACTGCCACATCAAGGTCTCCCATTCTTGTACCTTTGGATTGCCGCGTGCGGCGTTGTCCATCCGCTCCGGACTGTAAATCGCGTCATCGGTTTCCATCAGCATCACCAGGCGCGTGCCCAGCCGATAGATCTCCATGCCAAGCACGCCATGCAGACGCAAATGGGCGCTGATCTCGGGCCAGATACGGCGGTGATGTGCTTCATAGCGGCCGATCAGATCGGGATCGTTCTTCAGGTCCAGCGCCAGGCAGTAACGCATATTGTCGAGACTCGGTAACGGAGATGAGCGGTGCGCGATAGCGGCGCCAGAGCAAGTTAATTCGACCAGCCGCCATCGATCACATGGATGGCGCCGGTGGTAAAGGCCGATTCGTCGGAAGCCAGATACAGCGCCAACGCGGCGATTTCCTCAGTCTTGCCGATCCGCCCCATGGGCTGGCGAGCGACAAAAGCGGCTTCGATTTGCGCGATATCCACGCCTTGCTGGCGCGCCTGTTCGGCAATCCGCTGCCGCAGCGACGGCGATTCGACCGTGCCGGGGCAAATTGCGTTGCAGCGTATGCCTTGGGCGACGAAGTCGGCAGCCACTGCCTTGGTCAAGCCGATCACCGCCGCCTTGGTGGTGCCATACACGAAGCGATTGGGCACACCCTTTACGCTGGACGCGGCTGACGCCATATTGATGATGGAACCGCCACCCTTGACCAGCATGCCCGGCAACAGGGCGCGAATCAGACGATACATGGAGGAAACATTGAGGTTCCAGGAAAAATCCCAGTCCTGTTCGCTGCAATCGAGGATGCTGCCGTGGTGCACAAACCCGGCGCAGTTGAACAGCACATCGAAACCCTGCTCCGCTTGCGCCAGCGCCGTCACTGCGGCGGCGTCGGTGACATCGAGCTGCACGGTCCGGATCGGATGGCCGGCGGCGCTTGCGGCACTAGCCGTTTCCGCCAAAGAATCGCGGTTGATGTCAGCCGCCAGCACCTGTGCTCCCTCGCGCGCAAACAGCAAGACGCTGGCACGGCCGATGCCCTGGCCCGCAGCAGTAACCAGAATGCGCTTTCCTTGTAGTCTCATGCGGTTGTCTCCGATGTCCTAGGCTTGCCTGGATTAATGTTTTATACTGAAAAGGTTCATTGGCTGGACCAATACTAGCACACCAGAAATTCCAAGAGCAACCAGCTTGGCAAGCCGCTTTAGCTATTTATTGGCAACAAGGCAGGCGCCGATGCCATCCGGTTCGGATGGCTGCCACCGTGCCGTGGCACAATATGAAAAATCTCATTCCTTGCTGCCATGCCCATACAAGTTATACACAACCGCCGCCTGTATCAACAAATTGCCGATCAATTGCGTGACATGATCGATCGCGGCGAATACGGAGCCGGCGACAATCTGCCTCCTGAGCGCGAATTGGCCAAGCAATTCGGCGTCAGCCGTACTTCGGTGCGGGAAGCCTTGATTGCGCTGGAAGTGATTGGCATTGTCAGCGTGCGCGTCGGCAACGGCGTGATGGTGTTGCCGCGTACGGCAGACGCGGCTCCGAACGCCAGCGGCAACCAACCGTCGGCCCTGCAGCAAGCGGCGCATCGCAGCGGCTGGGAAATCGATCCGGAGCTCGATCTGGAAATCAAGCTTGAACTGGATGACGAAATCCCGCCCTTCAAGCTGCTGCAGGCCAGGCGCCTGGTGGAGCCGGAGGCAGCCGCCCTGGCTGCGGTGAACGCTAGCGATGAGCAACTGCGCAGCATCGCCGAAGCTTATGCGCGCAATGTCGAAGACAACCGCAGCGGCTCGCACACCCATCCGGGCGACCGCCTGTTTCATATCCGTATCGCCGAGGCCAGCGGCAACCCGGCCTATCTGCTGCTGGTCAGCCATTTGCTGGGACGCAAATACGGCATGATGTTCCAGCGCCTGCAAACGCTGTATAGCTCGAAGGACATGCCGAATCGTTCAGAACATGAACATCAGCTGATCCTGGAGGCGCTGCAAGCGCGCGATGCGGTGGCGGCGCGGCGGGCGATGCGGGCGCACATGGATTCTGTGGTGCGGATCTTTTCCCGCTCGGTGCCGGAGCAGCGGCACTAAAAGCAAGTGTCAGATATCGACCGGGTCCACTTCCAAAGACCATTTGGCACGCGTCTTCAGCTGCCGCAGCTGGGCCATCCAGTCCGTCAGGAAAGCCTGCAAACCGGGGCGCGACGGGCATTCGATCAATAATTGCGCGCGATCGACATTGGCAACCCGGGTCATGGTCATCGGGATCGGATCGTGGATAGTGATGCCGGCGTGCTCGATGCAATTGGCTGCCTGTTGCAAGAACGCGATCGCAGTCTCCAGCTCTTTCGCCTCCGCCCTGAGCAACGCTTGATAGATGTAGGGCGGCAAGCAAGCCTGCGCACGCTCCTCCAGCAAGGAAGTGGCGAAACGATCGTAATCGTGGGCGATCACTGCCGCATACAGCGGATGCTGCGGATAACGCGTCTGGATCAGCACCTCGCTGGCGCTTCCGCCCTCTTTTTGCGCGGCGCGGCCGGCACGCCCCGCTACCTGCATCAATTGCGCAAACAGGCGCTCGCTGGCGCGGTAGTCGTGGGAAAACAAGGCTGTATCAGGATTCAGGATGCCGACCAGCGTCAGCTTTTTGAAATCGTGCCCTTTGGCGACCATCTGGGTGCCGATCAGGATATCCACATCGCCGTTGTGCACGCTATCGAACGCTGCTTGCGCACTACCCTTGCGACGGGTCGAATCGGCATCGATGCGCAACACCCGCGCCTCGGGAAACATCGCTTGCAAGCCCTCTTCCAAACGTTGCGTGCCGCGTCCCAGCGGTTGCAGATCGACGTTGCCGCAAGTCGGGCAGGATTTCGGAATCCTCAGCTCCAGGCTGCAATGATGGCAACGCAGGCGATGTTCGGGTTTGTGCAACACCATGAAGGAGGTGCAGCGAGTGCAGTTGCTGACCCAGCCGCAAGCGTCGCAAGCAATCACCGGCGCATAACCGCGCCGGTTCAGAAACAGCAACGATTGCTCACCGCGTTCCAGCCTTTGCTTGAGGGCGCTGACCAAGGTCGAGGTCAGTCCTTCGCTGGGTTTGTCGCGCTCCATGTCGATGCGGCGCACCAGCGGCAGCACCGCGTCCTTGACCGCCCGCTCGCGCAGTTCGAGTCTCTTGTAGCGTCCGGATTGCGCGTGATGCCAGGTCTCCAGCGACGGCGTGGCCGAACCCAGCACAATCGGAATCCCCAGTTGATGAGCACGCCATACAGCCAGATCGCGCGCAGAATAACGCAGGCCTTCTTGCTGCTTGTAGGATGGGTCGTGCTCCTCGTCGATGACGATCAGCTTCAGATGCGGCAAGGACGCCAGCACCGCCAGCCGGGTGCCGAGGATAATCCGTGCCCGTCCCAAATGCGCGGCCAGCCAGTGGCGCATACGCTCGCCTTCCGCCAGGCCGCTATGCAAGGTCGCCACCGTCACGCCTGGAAAGCGGGCGCGGATGTTTCCCTCCAGCTGCGGCGTCAGATTGATTTCCGGCACCAGAATCAGAATTTGCGATGGGTTATCCGCGCCATTTTCGCTGTGCGCCAGGATTTGCGCCGCCGCCTGCAGATAGACCTCGGTCTTGCCGCTGCCGGTGACGCCGTACAGCAGCGTCGGCGCAAAACCTGTAGCGCCGGCAATCGCGTCGGCTGCCTGCTGTTGCGCCGGATTCAGTTGCGCCACATCGATCGGCGTAGCGTCGTGCGCAGCGCCGGTTTGCTGCAATTTCTTCAGGCCGCGATCCAATGCCACGGTAGTCAGCGCGCGCAGGTTTTTCGGCAAGCCAGGCAGCGCCACCTCACCCATCGGCCGCTGATAGTAGTCGGCGGCAAAACGGCACAAGGCCAGCCATTGCGCCGACAGCGGCGGCAACTGATAGCGCACCGCTTGTACATTTTTCAATTTCTCAGCGGGCACGTCGCTCTCGGTGCTGATGCCGACAATCAAACCGACCACTTCGCGCCGACCGAAAGAAAGTTGCACCAGCTGCCCGATTTGCGGCATGGCTTCGCCCTCGTGGCCGGCCTGCCAGCGATAGTCGAAACTGCTATCCAAGGGGGTGTCGAGGACGATTTGGAGGATGCTTTGTTTCACGAACTTAATGTAATTCCCTAGGAAATAGGCTAACTATCGGTTTCGTAAGTGCTTTTAAAACTATCCACAAGATCTGTGGATAACTTTGTGGACAAGGTGGCGTAAACGACCTGAAAGCAACTGTTTACGGGACATTTAAGCCTTTTGCTTAAACCAGCATCAATAAAAATATCATTTACAATCAAAGACTTAAATTGCACATTCAGTACAGGAAAAGAATTTCTTGCTCCTAGAAAATATCCTTGCAGAAACGCGATTATGTGCATAACTAAATTCGGATTGCCCCAAAACAAAGCATTGAAAAGTAGTAAGCGAGTAACAATCAGCTCTACATTCAAATCCATGAACATGCACCACTATGTCACTTTCTTTTTTCAATTCAGCAAGTTTCGCACCGGAAAAATTAGCCTGGTGTCAACTACCGAAAATTGGGGACAAATCCTGATTCCTGAGAATCTACTTAATGTAAAACATGAGGAACTGTCCTAAGCATCGGTTTCATAAGCGCTTTTCAAATTATCCACAATGTCTGTGGATAACTTTGTGGGTAACCTGCTCTTGACAGGCTGCAGACTCATATTTGATGCGGGTTTCAATAAACTGCCTAAACTAAAAGCAGAAAATAAACCGTTTTAAATCAATTACTTACAAAACACCATCAAGTGAAAAATAATAAATATAGATATAAATAATTGCCGTAGTGCAGCAGATTTATTTTGTGCATAACTAGTGCATGGGCAATCCGGATTGCTTACGAATGTGTTATGAGCGGCGCTATGTAACAGCCCCCTTTCGCCAGGCAGCAGCTATCAAGCAGCAGCGGCAAGTCTCTATCCGCGCAATTTACGGCTGATTTCATGGACCGCTTCAACCATCACGGCAACCGATTCCGGCGGCGTGAATTGCGAAATGCCGTGACCCAAATTGAACACATGGCCGCTGCCGGCCTGTGGTGCGCCATAGGCGTTCAGCAAACGCCCGACTTCACTGCGGATTTGTTCTGGATTGGCAAACAGCACAGCGGGATCGAGATTACCCTGCAAGGCGACGCGCTGGCCGATGCGCGCGCGCGCATCGGCCAGATTGACGGTCCAGTCGAGGCCGACGGCGTCGGCGCCGATGTCGGCAATCTGTTCCAGCCACAAACCGCCGCCCTTGGTGAATACAATCGCCGGAATCGGCACGCCGTCTTTCTCGCGCTTGAGCTGGGAAACCACCTGGCGCATATAGCCCAGCGAAAATTCCTGGTAAGCACCGTCCGCCAGCGCCCCTCCCCATGAATCGAAAATCATCACGGCTTGGGCGCCGGCGTCGATCTGTGCATTCAGATAAGCCGCCACCGCTGCGGCGTTGGTGCTGAGCACGTGGTGCATCAGGTCCGGGCGGTTGTACAGCATGGTCTTGACGGTGTGAAATTCACGCGAACCTTCGCCTTCCACCATGTAGCAAGCCAAGGTCCATGGGCTGCCGGCAAAACCGATCAGCGGCACACGGCCGTTCAGCTCAGTGCGAATTTGCGTGACTGCCTTGAAAACGTAATCCAGCTTGCCCAGATCTGGGCTTTGCAGCGCCATCACGTCTTTTTCATCACGTAGCGGGCGATAGAACTTGGGGCCTTCGCCGTCGGCGAAATACAGGCCCAGTCCCATGGCGTCAGGCACCGTGAGGATGTCGGAAAACAGAATCGCGGCATCCAGCGGAAAACGGTCAAGCGGCTGCAGCGTGACTTCGGTGGCGTAATCAGGATTGGTCGCCAGGCCCATGAAAGATCCGGCGCGGCTGCGAGTCTTCCGATATTCCGGCAGATAGCGGCCGGCCTGACGCATCAGCCACAGCGGCGTGTACTCGGTCGGCTGACGCAGCAGCGCACGCAGGAAAGTATCGTTCTTGAGGGGGGCGAATTGTGACATGGTAGGCAATCTGAATGCAGGTGATAACACCGCATTATCTCATCCAAACCGAGGGCCGCGGCATCGCTTCATCGTATGGTTGATATTACGCGTCGTCGCGATGCACTGCGGTCAGATCATCCAGAAACGCTTGCAGAACCTCACCCCGGCTGGATTGGCGGCGGATCACCATGTGCAATGCGACCTCATAAGAGAGCAGCGTCGGATTGAGGGCCGCCAGCAATCCTTGCTGCACCAACGGCGCGGCAAAATGCTGCGGCAGGAATCCAAGATGCTGTCCCGACAGGATCAGGACCGCGACTGCCTCCATGTTGTCGGCCAGCGCCGTCACCCGTGCCGGTGCAAACACCCCGCCGGCGCCGGCGGCTTCTGGCAACGGATAGCTGCGCCAGACCCAGTCGTGCTGCGCCAACGCTGCGGCCGTCAATTTTCCGGCCTGGTTAAACAGGGGATGAGCGGCGGCGCAATAAGCCACCTGATGTTCCGTGTACAAGGGCAGATATTCCAGATTCGGCAAGCGGTGCCAGAAATAACCGATGCCAAGATCGAGACGGCCATTGATCACCTCCTCTTCCAGTTGGCCCGGAGCCAGCACCGCCAGCGACAGCGTGACTGCCTCGTCCCGCGCCCGAAAGCGGGCGATGGCCTGGCTCAGGCGCGCATTGGCGCTCATCGCGGCATGGCCGATCAAGCCCAGATGCAATTGCCCGACCAGCTTGCGGCCGATCTGGCGCGCATCCAGGCAAAAAAGGGCGATATTCTCCAGCAACTGGCGGCTGGCCTGGGCAAACTGCGCACCGTGCGGGGTCAGCCGGAATCCGGCCCGGCCACGCTCGCACAAACGAAACCCGAGCCGCGTCTCCAGCGTCGCCAGTTGCGTGCTGATGGTGGACTGGCTGACATTCAGGGCCGTCTGCGCAGCGGAAATGCCGCCGGCGTCCAGCACCGACAGGAAGACACGGATCAGACGCAGATCAAGATCGGATAACTGCTGCAGCATATTGAATCGGATATCGGATAAAGGCGAAGGAAGTATCGAATCGATAATACATCTATTTATATCAATGTAAGCGTTGCATTGCACGCATTTTTCCCGATGTGATTTGCCGCTAGAGTGGCTGCTGCCTGGAAAACATAAGCCCTTCCCTCTACTGGAGACGACCATGTCGGAAATCCCACTCTATCAACCGCTAGGCGGCAACGACATGCCGCGTTTCGGCGGCATCGCCACCATGATGCGCTTGCCGCACGTGAACAGCAGCGCCGAGCTGGACGCCTGTTTCGTCGGCGTCCCGTTCGATCTCGGCACCTCGAACCGTTCCGGCACGCGCTTCGGGCCGCGCCAGATCCGTACCGAATCGGTGCTGCTGCGCCCTTACAACAT
Organism: Collimonas silvisoli; assembly: GCF_018305005.1. Classification (GTDB taxonomy): domain Bacteria; phylum Pseudomonadota; class Gammaproteobacteria; order Burkholderiales; family Burkholderiaceae_D; genus Collimonas; species Collimonas silvisoli. Next base: position 63,692 of record NZ_JAGQEG010000011.1, on the reverse strand, counting down.
GGCGACCCGCGCCGCGCCTTTCGATGCGCTGCGGATTGCCGACCTCGGCGACGTCGCCATCAATCCTTACAATCTGCTGGATTCGATCAAGCTGATTGAAAGCGCCTACGACAACATCGTCGCCTCCGGTTGCCGCCCGATTTCGCTAGGCGGCGATCACACCATCGCCCTGCCCATCCTGCGCGCGCTGCATCGCAAATACGGCAAGATCGGCCTGATCCATGTCGACGCCCATGCCGATGTCAACGACACCATGTTCGGCGAAAAAATTGCCCACGGCACCCCATTCCGGCGGGCGGTGGAAGAAGGCTTGCTGGATTGCCAGCGCGTGGTGCAGATCGGCTTGCGCGGCACCGGCTACACCGCCGAAGATTTCGACTGGTGCCGCGACCAGGGTTTCAAGGTGGTGCAGGTAGAAGACTGCTGGAACAAATCGCTGGCGCCGCTGATGGCGGAAGTACGCGCCCGCGTGGCCGGCGGCCCGGTCTACCTGAGCTTCGACATCGACGGCATCGATCCAGCCTATGCGCCCGGCACCGGCACCCCGGAAATCGCCGGCCTGACCGTGCCGCAGGCGCTGGAAATCATCCGCGGCGCCTGGGGCCTGGATCTGGTCGGCGCCGATCTGGTCGAAGTGTCGCCGCCTTACGATCCGGTCGGCACTACCGCCTTGCTGGGCGCCAACCTGGCGTATGAGATGCTGTGCGCGCTGCCCGGTGTGCCGCGGCGTTAAACCATGGCGCCGGATCAGCTGCAGCTTAAGTGAGCGCTGACACTCGGATTTAGATAGATGTTATCTATATCTCTGCTTGAACTCGCGCGGGCTGACACCCTTGGCCGCACGGAACTGCCGGTTGAAATGGGCCAGGTTGCGATAGCCCGATTCCTGCGCGATCACACCGATCGCCTTGTCGGTCTGGATCAGTTGCTGGCAGGCGCTGCCGATCCGCAGCTGGGCCAGATAAGCAGTCACCGTCAACTGCGTGTGGCGTTTGAAAAAGCGATGGAAGGCGCCCACCGACAGTGCAGCGCGCTCAGCCAGCAACTCCACCGGCAGCGCCATCTGGAAATGGGCGTGCATATAGTCCAGCACCCGCCCCATGCGCTGGCGTTGCATATCCACCGCGATCGCAGTGGAAGCCACCGAGGCCAGCGGCTGCGCCAGTTCGTCCTGCGCCAGCAACAGCAGCAGCTCCAGCAATAGAGGCAGGCGCTGCGTCGGCGTCAGGTTCTCCATGCGCAGCATCAAGGGCCTGACACGGGCGGCTGTTTCAGCGGAGAACTGCAATCCCCTGTCGGCCCGCTTGCCCAGTTGCAGCAGGACGGCGAGTTCAGGCAAGCTGGTTTGCAACTGGATCAGCCAATCGCGCGAAAACCAGACCACCACCGCCAGCATCTGCCGTTCGGGCGCTAGGCGTTCGCTGGCCGACCAGGTATGCGGCAGGTTCGGCCCCAGCAATATCAGATCGCCGTCCGAAAAATCCGCCAGATGGTCGCCTACATAACGCTGACCGCGCGCGTTCAGGGTCAGCGTCAGCTCGAACTCCGGATGGTAATGCCAGAGAAACGGCAGCTCGGGCAACTCGCGCCACAGCAGTTGCCAGGATTGGCCGGGAGACAGGGTGAGGTGCTCGTAATGCGGTCGCATTCTGACCTTCTGATGGTTAATTACATCAGAATAGTATCAATAGGTAGCAGTTGGGGCGAAATCGAAGGGCTTCCGTCGGCAGAGAATTGAGTTGCAATCCCTGCCGATACAACCAACCCGGAGACAATGATATGAACCAGCCTTATGCCGCCGCCAAGCAGCGCCTTAGCAATCCATCCGTGCTTTACCCCGATCAGGAGCAATTGCGCGACCTGCAAAAAACCCTGCCGCTGCGGGTATTGTCAGCCGCCGATTTCCATCACTGGCAAACCTATGGTTACGTCGTCGTCAAGCAGGCAATCAGCGCGGCACAGGTGCAACGCACCGCAGATTTCCTGTGGGAATTCCAGGAACTCGATCGCAACGCACCCGAAACCTGGAACCGCGCGCAACTGCGCGAGCACGAAATGAAGGAGTTGAACGGTTCCGGCATGGTCGAGGCCTATCATCACCAGACCTTTTGGGACAACCGCCAGACGCCGCGCATCGTCGATGCCTTTGTCGACATCTGGGATCGCGAGGATCTGTGGGTGACCATAGACCGTGCCAACCTGAATACGCCGAACCAGGGCGCGAGACGTTTCGGCGGCTTTATCCATTGGGACGCCGACACCACATTGGAGCCGCTGCCGGTGAATGTCCAGGGCGTGCTGGCGCTGTCCGATACGACGCCGGAAAGTGGCGGCTTCCAATGCATCCCCGAGCTATTCGAACACTTCGCCGAGTGGCGCAAGAACGCTCCCTTGGATCGCAATCCCTGGCGTCCCGACCTGGAATCATTGCCATGGCTACCGCGCTTCATCCCGATGCAAGCTGGCGATCTGCTGATCTTCAACAGTTTGCTGGCGCACGGCATCAAGCCCAATACCTCGGCCGATCAAGTCCGGCTGGCGCAGTACATCGCCTTTACGCCCGCACGTGAGGAAGAGGCCGAGCTGCGCGATTGGCGGGTGGAGAGCTGGCGGCAGCGGACGCCGCCGGATAGCTATGCCTTCCCCGGCGATCCGCGCGAATGGGAAAAGACCCGCTACCCGATGGCCCGGTTAAGCGAGTTAGGCGAGAGAATTCTGGGAAAGAAACGCTGGCAAAAACGGCCTGGCGACACCATTACTCGCTAGGCGTCAACGCCAGGCCGCTATTGCGTTCAATAGCCGCCGACCACAAGGTCAAACCTAGCGCCGCCACCACCACCACCATGCCGACATAAGGCAAGGTGGTCAGCTGAAACCCGGCGCTGATCGCCATGCCGCCAAACCAGGCGCCGCCCGCATTGCCGAGATTAAAGGCGCCCTGGTTCAGGGTCGAAGCCAGGTTCGGTGCCGCGCTGGCGCGCTCCACCACCAGCATTTGCAGCGGCGGCACAATCGCAAAAGCCAGCACACCCCAGATGAAAATCGTGATGACTGCCGGCAGCGGCGTGCGCATGGTCAGGGTAAACACCGTCAAGATGATCGCCAGCGCCACCAGGAAACCGATCAGCGACGGCAGCAGACGCCAGTCGGCCAGTTTGCCGCCCAGCGCGCTGCCAACCGTCAGGCCCAGGCCGAATACCAGCAGCACCAGCGTCACCGCATGCGGCGTCAGCCCGGTGACGTCTTCCAGGATCGGCGTGATGTAGGTGAATACAGAAAACAGGCTGGCCGAAGCCAGCGCACTGATCGCCAGCACCATCAGCACCTGCTTATCCTTGAGCACGCCAAACTCTTGCAACAAGCTGGTCTTTTGCATCTCGATTTTCTTCGGCAGCCACAGCGCCAGCGCTATCGCCGCCAGCACACCGATCACGGTCACTGCCCAGAATGTCGAGCGCCAGCCCAGCTGTTGTCCCAATGCAGTGCCGAACGGCACGCCCAGTACATTGGCCAGGGTCAGGCCGGCAAACATCAGGGCGATCGCCTGCGCCCGCCGGTGTGGCGCTACCAGGCCGGCAGCCACTACCGAGCCGATGCCGAAAAACGCGCCATGGCAAAACGCCGTCACCACCCGCGCCAGCATCAGCACGGTGTAATTCGGCGACAAGGCGCACAAGACATTGCCAATGATGAACAAGCCGATCAGGCTCAGCAGCGCCGTCCGGCGCGGCATGTTGGCAGTCGCGATGGCCACGATCGGCGCGCCGATCGTCACGCCCAGCGCATAACCGGTCACCAGCATCCCTGCCGCCGGGATCGTCACCCCCAGATCGCGTGCCACATCGGGCAGCAAGCCCATGATGACGAACTCCGTCGTACCGATGCCGAAAGCGGCAACAGCAAGGGCTAGCAGGGGCAAAGACAGCATGATGATCATCCGGAAATGAAAAACCGCCGGTTAGTTTAAGCAACAGCGTTAAACAGCGTGGCGGTCAGAGGCGCGCACCGGGGGATATGGTGCGAAGCAACATTATATCAACGGCGATTTATTTGTGTTAGCGCTAACAGATTTCGAGAGAAAAATGTGGCTGGCAGTGGGAAAAGTGTTGGATTTTAGCGAAACGCCGTGCCTTCCAGGCACGGCCGAATGCGGATGGGTGTTACATGAATTTGAACCGGGTCGCCGGAAACATCAAATCCCGCCCATGCACAGGTATTTGATCACTTGATAATCCTCAATTCCATACTTCGATCCTTCGCGCCCCAGGCCGGATTGCTTGACGCCGCCGAACGGCGCCACTTCATTCGAAATGATGCCGGTGTTGATGCCGACCATGCCGCTTTCCAAACCTTCGGCAACACGCCAGATACGGCCGATATCGCGCGAGTAGAAATAACTGGCAAGACCGAATTCAGTGTCGTTGGCCAGCGCCAATACTTCATCGTCGGTCTTGAAACGGAACAGGGGCGCCATCGGACCAAAGGTCTCTTCGCGCGCCACCATCATGTCGGAGGTCACGTCGGCCAGTACGGTCGGTTCGAAGAAACTCTGGCCGAGCGCATGGCGTTTGCCGCCGGCCAGGACGCGCGCACCTTTTGCGACTGCATCGGCGATGTGCTGTTCGACTTTGGCGACCGCCTTCTGGTCGATCAACGGGCCTTGCGTTACGCCCTCTTGCTGGCCGTCGCCGACCTTCAGCTTGGCCACCGCGGCCACCAGTTTTTCGGCGAAAGCATCGTAAATGCCATCCTGCACATACAGGCGGTTGGCGCAGACGCAGGTTTGCCCGGCGTTGCGATATTTGGAAGCCATCGCGCCTTCCACGGCGGCATCCAGATCGGCGTCGTCGAACACGATAAACGGCGCGTTGCCGCCCAGTTCCAACGACAACTTCTTGACGGTGGCGGCGCATTGCTCCATCAGCAAACGGCCGACGCCGGTGGAGCCGGTAAAGGTCAGCTTGCGCACGATCGGATTGCTGGTCATTTCCGCGCCGATTTCACGTGCAGCACCGGTCACTACGCTGAACACGCCGGCCGGGACGCCGGCGCGCTCGGCCAATACCGCCAGGGCCAGGGCCGAGAACGGCGTCGATTCGGCCGGCTTGAGCACCATGGTGCAGCCTGCGGCCAGCGCCGGGCCGGCCTTGCGGGTGATCATCGCCGCCGGGAAATTCCACGGCGTGATCGCTGCGCAAACTCCGATCGGCTCTTTCACCACCACGATGCGCGAACTCGGCGACGGCGATGGAATGGTATCGCCGCCGGCGCGCTTGCCCTCTTCCGCAAACCATTCGATGAACGAGGCGGCGTAGGCGATTTCACCCTTGGCTTCAGCCAGCGGCTTGCCTTGTTCGACCGTCATGATCAGCGCCAGATCGTCGAGATTGGCCAGCATCAGGTCATTCCATTTGCGCAGGATGATGCTGCGTTCCTTGGCGGTCTTGCGCCGCCACTGGCGCCAGGCGTCGTTGGCGGCGGCAATCGCGCGTTTGGTCTCGGCGGCGCCCATCAGCGGCACGCTGCCTATGGTTTCGCCGGTCGCCGGATTGGTCACGGCGTGGGTGCCGCCCTTATCGGCGTTGCACCATTCGCCATTGACATAGGCTTGCTGACGGAACAATGAGGGATCTTTTAATTGCATCATGGGGATAACTCCTATGAACGTTGAAGGCACGCATATCAGCTTGCGACATGCGTGCCGAAAAGTGGTTGCTAGCGAGCGGCTAAAATTTGGCGAGCGCCTTGTTGCGTCCGCGTATCCATTCCAGCACCAGCAGCAGGCAGGTGGAAAACACGATCAGGATGGTGGCCAGCGCGGCAATCGTCGGGCTGATGTTTTCCTTGATGCCGGTAAACATCTGACGCGGCAGAGTGGCTTGTCCGGGGCCGGCGACAAACAAGGTTACCACCACATCGTCGAACGAGGTGGCGAAGGCAAATAAGGCGCCGGAAATCAAACCCGGTGCAATCACCGGCAGGGTAATCCGGAAAAAAGTGGAGAGCGGATTGGCGCCCAGGCTGAGACTGGCGCGCACCAGGTTCTGGTTGAAGCCTTGCAACGTCGCCAGCACCGTCGTCACCACGAACGGCGCACCCAGCGCCGCATGCGCCAGGATCAGGCCGGTATAACTATCGGACAGACCGATCTGCGCGAAGAACAAATAAACGCCGACGCCGACCACCACCACCGGCACCACCATCGGCGAGATCAGCACCGCCATCAGCAAACCTTTGCCGCGGAAATCCGCCTTGTTTAAGCCTACCGCGGCCAGCGTGCCAAGAATGGTCGCCAACACTGTCGCCAAAGGCGCGACGATGAAACTGTTTTTGGCGGCGCTGACCCATTCTGCCGAATGCACCAGGTTTTGATACCAGCGCAAGGAAAAGCCCCGGATCGGATACACCAGGAAAGTGCTGTCGCTGAACGACAGCGGAATGATGACCAGGATCGGCAGCAGCAGGAACAGCAGCACCAGCAAATTGAAGCCGCGCGAGAAGAAAAACCAGACGCGTTCGGTCAAGGAAACATAGGGAGGGAATTGCGGAAATATTTTCATTTTCTTATCCCATGGCCACGTCGTTTTTGGTGAAGCGGCGATACACGCCGTACAACACCAGCGTCGCGGCAAACAACAACGCGCCGAGCGCACAAGCCATGCCCCAGTTGATGGTGACATTGGTGAAATAGGCGATGTAATAACTGACCATCTGTTCGTTCGGTCCACCCAGCAAGGCTGGCGTGATGTAGTAGCCGACCGCCAGAATAAACACCAGCAAGCCGCCGGCGCCGATGCCTGGATAGGTCTGCGGCACATACACGCGCCAGAAGGCGGCGAACGGATGGCTGCCGAGCGACACCGCAGCGCGCAGATAGGTCGGCGGAATCGCTTTCATCACGCTATACAAAGGCAGGATCATGAACGGCAGCAGGATGTGGGTCATGGCGATATACACGCCGATGCGGTTGAACAGCAGTTCCAGCGGCGCCTGGGTCAGGCCGCCTGCCATCAAGGCCTTGTTGACCAGGCCTTCCGATTGCAGCAATACGATCCAGGCCGCGACCCGCACCAGGATCGAAGTCCAGAATGGAATCAGCACCAGGATCATGAACAGGTTGGCGCGCCGTTCCGACATGGTCGACAACCAGTACGCCAGCGGATAGCCAATAATCAGGCAAGCCAGGGTAGCAACCAGGCCGATCCAGAATGTGCGGCCGAAAATCTTTTGATATACCGATGCGCTGGCGTCGGCTTTTTCGATATGGCCGAAGGCATCCTGCTTCAGATCCAGCGCCGCCAGCAGGTAGTACGGGGAGTACGGCGCGCCGTTCTTGGCAATCACTTGCCAATACGGCAGTTGCCCCCACTGCTCATCGAGATCGATCAGCGCTTGTTTGATCTGCGTGGCCGGCAGCGGCTTGCCGTCTGCATCCAGCAACGGCAAGGCACGCGAGGTTTTCATGATGATCGAACGGGCGCCGGAGATTTCCGAATTGAGGCGGCGCGCCAGCGAACCGGCTGAACTGTCTGCCTTGGCTTGCAGCAAATCGCTTGCCAGCCCGGCATAGGCGGCGTCCGGCGGTGCACTCTTGCGATCCCAGTGACTTAATGCGGCCACCGTATGCGGCAGCGTAGCGGCGATTTCCGGATTTTCCACGGCACGCTTGAGCAGCATGGCGATAGGCACCAGAAAAGTCAGCAACAGGAAAATCGCCAACGGCGCGATCAATGCCAGCGCAGCGGCGCGCTTACGAAATTGCGCCTGGCGCAATTCGCGCTTGAGCTGGGAATTCTGCGGTGATGCAGGCGGCGCCGTCGTGACAGAACCGACGCCGGCAGATGCAATAGAAGTCATGGTGATCCGGGCGTGCTGAATAGTGAGTTACAAAGAACTGCCGCGAGCCATAGCGCAGTGAAATACTGCCTGCGCATGGCCTGCGGCTATACCTGCATTTTTACTTGGCGGCCCAGGCAGTGAAACGCTGCTCCAGTTCTTCACCATGATCGGTCCAGAACGACAAGCTCAGTTGCAAGGCATCCTTGGCGTTGGTCGGCGAGGTCGGCAGATTAGCCAGCACTTTCGGATCCAGCAGCTTGAGCGCCTGGTTGTTCACCGGACCGTAAGCGATATTGCTGGCGTAAGCCTTTTGCGAATCCGGCTTGCTGGCGAAGGCGATGAATTTCTCGGCGTCGGCCTTGTTCGGCGTGCCCTTTGGAATCACCCAGAAATCGAGCGTGTAGATGCTGCCGATCCAGCTCACTTTCAGGTTCTTGCCTTCCCGTTGCGCAGCATCGATACGGCCGTTGAATGCAGTCGACATCACGACATCGCCAGCCACCAGGAATTGCGGCGGTTGCGCGCCGGCTTCCCACCATTGGATATTCGGCTTCAGTTCATCCAGTTTCTTGAAGGCGCGATCGACGCCGGCTTTGGTGCCGAGCAATTTGTAAACGTCCTTCGGCGCCACGCCATCCGCCATCAGCGCAAATTCCAGCGTGTATTCGGCGCCCTTCTTCATGGCGCGCTTGCCGGGGAATTTCTTGGTGTCCCAGAAATCGGCCCAGGTCTTAGGCGCAACTTTCAGCTTGTCGGCATCGTAGGCCAGCACGGTCGACCAGACAAAAGCGCCGACGCCGCATTCATGGATTGCGGCAGGGCTGAAATCGGCCTTGCTGCCGATCTTGCTGAAGTCTATTTTTTCCAGCAAGCCTTCTTCGCAGGCACGGCCGATATCGCCAGCGTCCACTTCCACTACATCCCAGCTGACTTTCTTGGCTTCAACCATGGCTTTGACCTTGGCCAGCTCGCCATTGAATTCGACTACCGTGATCTTGTCGCCGCTAGTCTTGGCAAAAGGATCGATGTAGGCAACTTTCTGCGCCGCGCCGTTGGCGCCGCCGAAATTAACCACCGTCAAGGCTGCCGCCTGGGCCATGCCGACTGCGGCAAGCGACAATACAACGCTGGTAAGAACAGGTTTGAATATCGACTTCATCACATCTCCTCGGGGATTGAAAAACAATTACAGAAATTGTCAGTTCGCGCTAAATAAATATGCGCAGGTGCTTGGGATCTATGTCCAATGCGACCTGGGTGCCTTCATATAATCCGGCCAGCGCCGGATCATTCAGGGAAAGTTTGACGAAACAATCGTCTTGCTGCGGAATCGCGCAACGTACCCGCACGTGATCGCCGAAATAAATCAGGCTGCTGACGCTGACGCGCAAAGCGTTTTCCGGCGCGTCGGCCAGCGGCAGCAGATGAATCCGTTCCGGCCGGATGCACGCCACTACCTGCTGATTGACGCTAGCCTGGTTGGCGTTGAGCCCGCTCAGCAAGCCGCCATGCGGCAAACGCACTGTGCCGTTGCTGCCCTCGGCTTCTGCCAGCACGCCGTTGAAGCGATTGTTGTCGCCGATAAAACCGGCGACGAATTGATTTTCCGGATATTCGTAAAGACGGTCGACCACCGCCAGCTGCTGGATGATGCCCTGCTCGAATACGGCGACCCGGTCCGACATGGTCAACGCTTCGCTTTGATCGTGGGTGACGTAGACAAACGTTACGCCGAGACGCTTGTGCAAGGCTTTCAATTCGAGTTGCATGTGCTCGCGCAACTGCTTGTCGAGCGCGCCCAGCGGCTCATCCATCAGCACCAGCTTGGGATCGAATACCAGCGCCCGCGCCAGCGCGATCCGTTGTTGCTGGCCGCCGGAGAGCTGGGCCGGATAACGATCGCCGAACTTGCCCATCTGCACCATGTCCAGCGCTTTTTTTACCTTCTCGGCGCGTTCGCTGCCGCTGATATTGCGTACCCGCAGCGGATAAGCCACGTTCTGCGCCACGGTCATGTGCGGGAACAAGGCATAGTTCTGAAACACCATGCCGATGTTACGTTTATGCGGCGGCACTTTGTTGAGCAACTGGCCATCCAGCCGGATTTCGCCGCCGGTCGGGAATTCGAATCCGGCCAGCATCATCAGGCAAGTGGTCTTGCCGGAGCCGGATGGTCCCAGCAAGGTCAGGAACTCGCCGCGCTGGATATCCAGGTTCAGGTTCTTGACGACCAGATTCTCGCCGTCATAGGTTTTCTTAACCCCGGAAAACTGCACCAGGGTATCCGCTGTGCCTGGCTTGCCGGCGACTTCCTTGGAAACCAAAGGCAAGTGGGTGGCGATATTTTCTTGCTTCAACTTATTCTCCCGACAAGTAAGCAATCGGCGGCAACTGTACGCATTGCTGCACTCAGAATGGCCAGCGCCTCATCCATCAAGTTATCCTCTATGGTCAGCGGAAACAAGAAGCGGATCGCATTACTGTAGACCCCGCAGGTCAGCAACAGCAAGCCGTTTTTGAGGGCCTCGGCCTGTACCTTCTTGGTAAACTCGGGGTCCGGCTGGCGCGTGCCGGGTTGCAGGAATTCCACTGCCACCATCGCCCCCAGGCCGCGGATGTCGGCGATCTGCGGGACATCGGCGCGCAGGCCTTCCAGCACTTGTTTAAGCTTGGCGCCGAGCAAATTGGCGCGCTCGACCAGTTTTTCTTCTTCGATCACGTCCAGCACCGCCAGCGCTGAAGCCACCGCCAGCGGATTGCCAGCGTAGGTGCCGCCCAGGCCGCCGGGCGCCGCCGCATCCATGATCTCGGCGCGGCCGCAAACCGCTGACAAAGGCATGCCGCCGGCCAGGCTCTTGGCCATTGTCATCAGGTCCGGAATCACGCCGGAATGTTCCACCGCGAACAACTTGCCGGTACGGGCAAAACCGGTTTGCACTTCATCCACCACCAGCAAGATGCCATGCTCGTCGCACAATGCACGCAGCGCTTGCATGAACGCCGGCGGCGCGGCATAGAAACCGCCCTCGCCTTGCACCGGTTCCAGGATGATGGCGGCCACACGCTTGGGATCGACGTCGGCCTTGAACAAGGTTTGCAACGCGGCCAGCGAGCTTTCCATGCTGACGCCATGCAGCTCGACCGGAAACGGCACGTGATAGACCTCAGCCGGGAACGGCCCGAAACCGACCTTGTACGGCACCACTTTACCGGTCAGCGCCATGCCCATCATGGTCCGGCCGTGGAAGGCGCCGGAAAACGCGATCACTGCGCTGCGGCCGGTGGCGGCACGGGCGATCTTTACGGCGTTTTCTACCGCTTCGGCGCCGGTCGAGAAGAAGGTGGTTTTTTTGGCATGGTCGCCTGGCGTGATGGCGTTGATGCGCTCGGCCAGTTCGACATAGCTTGCGTACGGCACGATCTGATAGGCGGTATGGGTGAATTTACCGAGCTGCTCCTGGATCGCCGCCACCAGTTTCGGATGGCGATGGCCGGTGTTCAAGACAGCGATGCCGGCGGCGAAATCGATGAAGCGGCGGTTTTCCACATCCCAGATTTCAGCGTTGAGTGCGTGCGAAGCGTAGAAATCGCACATAACGCCGACGCCGCGCGGGGTGGCGGCATTTTTCCGTTGATGCAGTGCAGCGTTGGTGTTTGAGTTTGCTCCGGCTGCAGCCGCGGCTGCGTGATATCCGTCGTTTTTCATACTGGCTCCTAGATTCGATATGCATTTTTTGTACTAGCTTTGATGCATACTAAGGCCGGGCTGGATCTATAATATAGTGCCACTTTCAGTTTTCTAATGGAGCCACTTTGCGCATCGCCTCGCTCACCGATTTTCTGCTGATGCGCATAGAGCGTGGCGCCGACGATGCCGGCGCACAAGCACGCAATGGCGCCAAGGCTGCCGGCATGCCGCTCAATCGGCAGATTTACCAGGCCATCCGCGAAGCTATCCTGTCGCAGTTGCTGCCGTCCGCCTGGCAATTGCCGTCGTCGCGCGATCTGGCGCGCGAACTGGGCATTTCGCGCAATACGGTGACCTATGCTTACGAGCAGTTGATCGCCGAAGGTTATCTGGAAACCCGCGCCGGCTCCGGCACCTTCATCGCCGACACCACCCCCGACCAGATTCCCGAAGTGCGCCTGAACACGCCGCCGCTGACCGACCCCAGCGGCCAGTCGGAACTGTCGGCCCACGGCGCGCAACTGATCCAGCAAGCCGGCGTCAGCGATTTGCAGTGGGGTGCATTCATGCCGGGCGTGCCGGACGTGACCTTGTTTCCAAACAAGATCTGGAGCCGCCTGCAAAACAAGCACTGGCGCCGTTCACGCGCCGATCTGCTGACCTACGGCGAGGCCGGCGGCTACCTGCCGCTGCGCGAAGCAGTCGCCGAATATCTGCGCATTGCGCGCTCGGTCAACTGCAACGCCAGCCAGGTGATCATCACCACCGGCATCCACCAATCGCTGGATATCGTCGTCAAATTGCTAGGAGAACATGGCGATAGCGCCTGGGTCGAAGATCCGTGTTACTGGGGCACCCGCAGCGTCCTCAACTCGCTCGGCATCAAGCCGGTGGCGATTCCGGTCGACGCCGAAGGCATGCGTATGCGGCTGGCCAACTTGCGCCAGCCGCCGCGCTTTATCTGCGCCACGCCATCCCATCAGTACCCGCTGGGCATGGTGATGAGCTTGTCGCGGCGGCGCATGCTGCTGGAATATGCGGCGACCCGCAAAGTCTGGATCATCGAAGACGATTACGATAGCGAATTCCGTTACGGCAGCCGGCCGCTGGCGTCTCTGCAAGGCATGGATATCGACGACCGCGTGCTGTACATGGGCACCTTCAGCAAGACCATGTTCCCCAGCCTGCGCATCGGCTTCATGGTGGTGCCGGAATCGCTGGCCACGGCGTTCGCCATCGGCGTGTCCGAGCTGTATCGCGGCAGCCAGGTATTCATGCAGGCGATCATGGCCGATTTCATGACCGAAGGTCATTTTGCTTCGCATATCCGGCGCATGCGGGTGTTGTACGCCGAGCGTTTGCACCTGCTGCAAGCCGCCATCGAGCGCCATTTCGACGATCGCATCACGCTCACCGGCGGCGAGGCCGGCCTGCATCTGGCGCTGGGCTTGCCGCCGCAATGCGACGATCTGGCGATCAGCCGCGCCGCGCGCGCAGTGGGAATTGTGGCGCGGCCGTTGTCGCGCTATTTCATGAATGACGAGACGGCGCGCCAGGGCTTGCTGCTGGGTTACGCCTGCGTGCCGAATGAACAGATTGCGCCGGCTTTCGACAAGCTGGCTGCGATTGTAAAAGCCCACTGGAAATGAATACTGACCAAGGAGATTTCATGAAAAAGCTTATTCTTGCGCTCGCTTTAACGCTCGGCGCAGCAGCCACCTCGGCCTCCGCCCAAGTGGCGCCGTCGCGGCTGGACGAAGTCATCAAATCCGGCAATCTGCGCGTTTGCATGACCGGCGATTACAAGCCGTTTACTTTTTTCAAGAGCGACAATAGTTTCGAAGGCATCGATGTCGATCTGGCCAGGTCGCTGGCCAAGGCGCTTGGCGTCGAAGCGCGCTTCGTCAAAACCAGCTGGACCAACCTGACCAGCGACTTCCTGGAGAAATGCGATATCGCGATGGGCGGCGTGTCGGTGACGCTGGAGCGGCAAAAGAAAGTCTCGTTTTCGGCCGCGCATATGGTGGACGGCAAGGCCGCGATTGCGCGTTGCGCCGATGTCGCAAAATTCCAGTCGCTGGCGGCGATCGACCAGCCGGCTACCCGCGCCATCGTCAATCCCGGCGGCACCAACGAGCGTTTCGCCCGCGCCAACTACAAGCAGGCGCAACTGATTCTGTATCCGGACAATGTCACCATCTTCGACCAGATCGTGCAGGGCAAAGCCGATGTGATGGTGACCGACGCCAGCGAAACGCTATGGCAGGCGAAGCTGCATCCGCAGCTATGCTCGATCCGTCCCGAACAGCCGCTGCAATTCTCGGAAAAAGCCTTCATGCTGCCGCGCGGCGACGTGCCGTTCAAGGAATTCGTCGACACCTGGATGCATCAGTTGAAGGCCAGCGGCGACTATGACCACGTGTTCAATCAGTGGCTGAAATAAAATTAGCCCTGCTTGCTGGCCGACTGCTGCGCCAGCTTGCTTTTCTTGATCGATTTCAGATGCGCAGCAACGGCGGTAGCCAGCTGGCGCGCCCACAGGGAAACGCCACTGGCCGACGGATGAAAACCGTCGGACGCCATCAGGGTGTGGTCGTTGATGTCGAGCAAAATCGGCACCCGCGTCACCCGCATGTGGTTCAGATCCGGCGGCAGATTGGCAATCAACTCCTCCACCGTTTCGTCCAGCGCCTTGGCTTTCATGCCGAGCACGTAGCGCAGCGGTTCCGGCAGGGCCGGGAAGGCGTGGATCGGCGGAATCCCCGAAATCACGATCAGGCGCGGCGTCAGGTGCGCCTGCAAGTCACGCATCAATTGCAGCAGCTCGGCCCGATAGCGGCGGCAGGAGCGGAACGCGGTGGTGTCGTTGACGCCGAAAGCGATCAGCACGATGTCCACCTTTTGCGACGCCACCTGCGGCAACATGGTCTTCACCGCCACGCTCAGGGTGGCGCCGTTTTCCCCAACCGCCTGCCAGGTCACTGTCCGCTGCAGGCGCATCGCCAGCGCGGCGGCAAACTGGCCGGTGATCGCCTCGTAATGGGTGGCGACGCCGACCCCGGCAACCGGCGATTCGCCGATAGTCAGCAACGCCAGCGGCCGTTGCGGCGGCTCTTTGGCGCTGGCAATCTGGGCCTGGCCGATAGTCGGCCCCATTGCTCCGGGCAGGCGTGGCGTGATACGGCGCGTGCGACGGCCTTGTACGATCAGCCATGGCAAGAGCGGTAATGCAATCAGTTCCGGCAACCAGCGGCGCACTTCATGTCTCCTTGATTATTGCGATCGTCATGCATCGGACGGTTTTATATTTTTTGCCTAACAGCAAGCAATTATAGTGGTTACCGTCCTTCAATTCACGCGATCTTCAAGCCTTTTAACTCCGGCTTGGCGGGCGGCGGTTTCAGTTTCAGATCGAGGAGGGTTTCCAGCAGAATGCTGGCAACCGCCAGGTTGCGATGCGTCTTGGAATTGGCCGGGATGACATACCAGGGCGCATGGTCGGCATCGGTTGCCTGGATCGCCTTGCCAAACAATTCCTGATATTTATCCCAGCTTTTGCGCTCCTCCAGATCCTGCATATCGAATTTCCAGTGCTTGCCCGGATCGTCGACGCGCTCCTGCAAGCGTTCGCGCTGCTCGTCTTTCGAAATATGCAACAGGCACTTGATGATGACGGTGCCGGTTTCCGCCAGCATTCTTTCGAAATCCCGAATCTGGGCGTAGCGGCGCTCGCATTCGGCCTCATCGATCCAGTCGTGGACCCGGGTTATCAATACGTCTTCGTAGTGGCTGCGGTTGAACACCGTGATCTCGCCCTGCTGCGGCACCAGTGGATGCACCCGCCATAAATAATCGTGGGCCCGCTCGATGTCGGTGGGGGCTTTGAAATTGGCTATCCGGACACCTTGCGGATTGATGACGTTAAACACATCTTTTACCGTGCCGTCCTTGCCGCTGGTGTCGATGCCCTGCAACACCACCAATACTTTGTGAGTCCGGCCGGCGTACAGCATCTCCTGTTGCGCCGCAATTTGCGTCGCCAGAGCAAGCACCAATTCCTTATCCTTGATTTTGTCGCCGCTGGAAAGCGGCTTCTGCGCGGCATCGGCGTCCTTGATCCTGGTCTGCTTGCCGGCACGGAACTGCTTGCATGCTTTCATCGCTCTCCCCGATAAGCTGATTTCGCGTGAGTGGTGTTGTGCTTATTGTTTGTGGTTGCTCACAGAATGCCGTGCAGATTTCCCAGCGCATGCTCGATCTTGATGCAGCTGTCCATCTCTACCTGTATGCCGTTGGCGCGCGCCTTAGCGGCAGCCGGCTCATTGACGATGCCGAGCTGCATCCAGATGCAACGGGCGTCGATCAT
Source organism: Collimonas silvisoli (assembly GCF_018305005.1). Classification (GTDB taxonomy): domain Bacteria; phylum Pseudomonadota; class Gammaproteobacteria; order Burkholderiales; family Burkholderiaceae_D; genus Collimonas; species Collimonas silvisoli. The sequence goes on along the minus strand of NZ_JAGQEG010000011.1, from coordinate 47,799 downwards.
GATCGCCTCGCCGACGACAGGCGGAATGTCCTCTGCCTTGCGAAAACAATCGACTATATCAATTTTCTGATTGTCCGCAGCCAGCGCTTTGGCGGCATCGTACAGATTGGCGTAGCAAGGCTCTCCGAGGATGTGAGCGCCTACATGCGTGGGGTTGACCGGGATGATCCGATAACCGCGTTCCTGCATGTAGCGGGCTACGCCGTAGCTCGGCCGCTCCGGTGTGGAGGACAGGCCAACGATGGCGATGATCGGGTTGGCAGCATTATGAATGGGGGCAGATGCGGGGGCGAATGTGTTTGGCATGAGTTGGGCGATCGACCTGTCGGCGTAAGGGGAATCCTGCTCGGGAAGCTTTGCATGATCTTACCGCGAGAACCTGATTTCCTGCCAGCAGGCTCGAGGCGGGCTGCTCACCGCCCTGCCCCTGCCGCCCAAAGCGCCGGCTACTTGGCAAAGTAGCTGGCGTAAATCGTGTCGTAGCGGCCGTTGGCGCGCAAGGCTTTCAGCGCGCTATTGATCTTGGCCAGCAAGGCGGTGTCGGCCGGCCGCACAGCGATACCGTAATATTCTTTTTCAAACTTATCGCTTTCGATCAGTTTGAAGCCTTTGTCCTTGTTGAATTTCAGGTGGTTCGCCACCGCGCCATTGTCGCCCACCGCGGCGTCCACACCGCCGTTATCCACCTCGTTGAGCAGCAACGGCAGGCTTTCGAAGCGCACCAGGGCAGTGCTGTTTTTACCCAGCATTTTCTGCATGATGGTGTCAGCGCTGGTGCCGGCGGTGACGCCGACCCGGTTCGCCTGTTTCAGGTCTTCCGGGCTGTTGATGTTTTTACCGGGCGCCACCAGAATCACCTGCTTGGCCTCGAAATACGGGTCGGAGAAGATCATGCTTTGCTTGCGCTCCTCGGTAATCGTGACACCGGAAGCGATGATGTCGATGCCGGCGTTGGCCAGGGTGGAAAAAATCCCTTCCCACGGCGTATTCACCCAGACAATCTTGATACCCGCCTGGTCCGCCACCGCTAGCATGATATCAGCGTCAAAACCAACGATCTTGCCATTGGTGTCGATCGAGCCGAACGGCGCAAACGCGGCATTCATGCCGACCCGGTAGATTTTCGGAGTGGGCGGCGTGTCGCCAGGTTTTTCACAGGCGCACAGGCCGATTGCCAGCAGACCGATGGCCAGAAAATGCAGTAGCCGGATTTTCATTTGCTTCCTCCTTGGTGCAGCGATAGGGATACCCAGTTTGTGCGCGGGGGACCAAACCATCTTAGTGGAAGAATAGCGGCTACGTCATTGAAAAATCGACAACAATGCGGCAACAAACGATAAAGACAAATGGCCTGGACAACAAAAAAGCAGCCGAAGCTGCTTTTTCTTGTTGCTATCCGAACTAGCGGCGCATTACCAAATCAGCGACCTTTTTGACGCAATTTCTGAATCGCTGCCAGTTGTGCAATAGCTGCCGACAATTCGGACTGTGCTTTTGCATAATCGATCAGGGATTCTTTATTGCTCAACGCTTCTTCGGCGCGACGCTTGGCTTCGCTTGCCTTCGCTTCGTCCAGATCGGCGCCGCGGATTGCGGTATCGGCCAGAACGGTAACGTTATTCGGCTGCACTTCCAGCAGACCACCGGCAACGAACACAAACTCGTCCTGTGCCTGGCCTGCCACCTTGATCCGTACAGCACCCGGCTTGATGCGCGTGATCAGCGGGGTATGACGAGGATAAATCCCCAGCTCGCCCGATTCACCCGGCAACGCGACGAATTCGGCTTCGCCGGAGAAGATCAGCTCTTCCGCGGAAACAACGTCTACGTGAATAGTGTTTGCCATCTTAAACCCTTTGTTGTCCATGAAGTCGCTAACGGAGAAGCAGCGGAGCCGCTCAGCTGCAACATCAACTACAGCAGCCCCTGCGCTTGCCGATTAGCCGATCTTCTTGGCCTTTTCAATTGCTTCTTCGATCGTGCCGACCATGTAGAACGCTTGTTCCGGCAGGTGATCGAGTTCGCCGCTGGCGATCATCTTGAAGCCCTTGATCGTATCCTTCAGCGAAACGTATTTACCTGGCGAACCGGTAAACACTTCAGCAACGTGGAAAGGTTGCGACAGGAAACGTTGCATCTTACGTGCACGCGCCACCAGCAGCTTGTCTTCCGGCGCCAGTTCGTCCATGCCCAGAATCGCGATAATGTCGCGCAATTCCTTGTAGCGTTGCAATGTACCTTGAACCGCGCGCGCAGTTTCGTAGTGCTCTTGGCCAACCACTTGCGGATCCAGCTGGCGCGAGGTCGAATCGAGCGGATCAACCGCAGGATAGATACCCAGCGAGGCGATATCACGCGACAACACGACGGTGGAGTCCAAGTGGGCAAACGTAGTTGCAGGCGACGGGTCGGTCAAGTCATCCGCAGGAACGTAGACGGCCTGGATCGATGTGATCGAACCGGTCTTGGTCGACGTAATACGCTCTTGCAACTGGCCCATTTCCGAAGCCAGCGTAGGCTGGTAACCCACGGCGGAAGGCATACGGCCCAGCAGCGCCGATACTTCGGTACCGGCCAGTGTGTAACGGTAGATGTTATCGACGAAGAACAACACGTCTTTACCTTCGTCGCGGAAGCCTTCAGCGATTGTCAGGCCGGTCAGCGCAACGCGCAGACGGTTACCTGGCGGCTCATTCATCTGGCCGTAAACCATCGCTACTTTGGATTTTTCCGGATGTTCCAGATCAACCACTTTAGCGTCAGCCATTTCGTGATAGAAGTCGTTACCTTCACGAGTACGCTCGCCGACACCGGCAAACACCGACAAGCCGCTGTGTGCTTTAGCGATGTTGTTGATCAGTTCCATCATGTTCACGGTCTTGCCCACACCCGCGCCACCGAACAGACCAACTTTACCGCCCTTGGCGAACGGGCAAACCAGGTCGATAACCTTGATGCCGGTTTCCAGCAATTCCTGCGATGGCGACAGTTCGTCGTATGCAGGAGCCTTGCGGTGGATCGAGGCAGTGGTTTCGTGGCTTACCGGACCGCATTCGTCGATCGGGTTGCCCAGCACGTCCATGATGCGGCCCAGTGTTGCCTTACCGGTCGGCACCATGATTGGCTGGCCTGTGTTCTTGATTGTCATGCCGCGGCGCAAACCGTCGGATGTACCCAGCGCAATGGTGCGGACAACGCCGTCACCCAGCTGTTGTTGTACTTCCAGCGTCAGTTCCGAGCCATCCATCTTCAAGGCATCGTAAATCTTAGGCATCGCGTCGCGGGGAAACTCAACGTCCACCACAGCGCCGATACACTGAACGATTTTGCCATCAGCCATTTTCGTTCCTTCAATAATTAAAATTAATTTCTGTTAAACGCAGTTTGCGTTACACCGCAGCAGCGCCGGCGACGATCTCGGACAATTCCTTGGTGATCGCAGCTTGACGCGTCTTGTTGTAGACCAGTTTCAATTCGCCAATCACGTTACCCGCGTTGTCGCTAGCCGACTTCATCGCCACCATCCGCGCCGATTGCTCGGACGCCATGTTTTCAGCGACAGCCTGATAAATCAGCGCTTCCACGTAACGCACCAGCAATTCATCGATGACGCTTTGCACATCCGGCTCATAAATGTAGTCCCAGTCATGGGCGCCTGTTTTATCAGCCTCAAGACGATCGCTCGACAGCGGCAGCAGTTGCACCAGCATCGGCTCCTGCTTCATCGTGTTGATGAACTTGGTGTACACCAGATAAACCGCGTCCAGGCTACCTTCCTGGTAAGCGTCGAGCAGCACCTTGACTGGCCCGATCAGCTTGTCCAGATGCGGCGTATCGCCCAGTTGCACGGCGTGCGCAACGACCTTGGCGCCGATCCGGTGCAGAAAGCCCAGACCCTTGTTACCGATCGCTACTGCCTGAACCTTGTTGCCCTGTCCTTCCAGCTCACGCAGTTTCGCGGTCAGCAAACGCAAGGAGTTGGTGTTCATGCCGCCGCACAGACCTTTGTCGGTCGTGACAACGATGAAACCAACGTTCTTGGAGTTGTTCTGCTTCACCATGAACGGGTGCGTGTACTCTGGATTGGCCTGCGACAAGTTGGAAGCGATATTACGAATCTTGTCACTGTAGGGACGTGCCGCATACATCCGGTCCTGCGCCTTGCGCATTTTGGATGCAGCGACCATTTCCATCGCCTTGGTGATCTTCTTCGTATTTTCTACGCTCTTGATCTTGCCGCGTATCTCTTTACCTGTAGCCATTCCGTGCTCCAGTTAAATTAAGCCACGAACGATTTTTTGAAATCAGCAACGGCGGCAGACAACGCAGCTTCACCATCTTTGTCGAGTTGCTTGGTTTCTTCGATCTTTTGCAGCAAAGGCGCGTGGCTGGTCTTCATGAAGTCATGCAAACCGCTTTCGAACGGCAGCACTTGCTTGACGTCGATGCTGTCCACGAAACCCTTGTTGACCGCGAACAAAGACACCGCCATCAGCGAGATCGACAACGGCGAGTATTGCGCTTGCTTCAACAGCTCGGTAACACGGGCGCCACGATCCAGCTGCTTGCGGGTCGCTTCGTCGAGGTCGGAAGCAAACTGCGCAAACGCAGCCAGTTCGCGATACTGCGCCAAGTCGGTACGGATACCGCCGGACAGGTTCTTGATAACCTTGGTCTGGGCAGCGCCGCCAACGCGCGACACCGAAATACCGGCGTTGATCGCAGGACGGATACCGGCGTTGAACAACGATGTTTCCAGGAAGATCTGACCGTCGGTAATCGAAATCACGTTGGTTGGAACGAAAGCGGAAACGTCGCCGGCCTGGGTTTCGATGATCGGCAATGCGGTCAGCGAACCAGTCTTGCCCTTGACTTCACCCTTGGTGAAAGCTTCGACGTAGTCCGGGTTGACGCGTGCTGCGCGTTCCAGCAAACGGCTGTGCAGGTAGAACACGTCGCCAGGGTAAGCTTCACGGCCCGGTGGACGGCGCAACAGCAGCGATACCTGACGGTACGCAACAGCTTGCTTGGACAGATCGTCATACACGATCAATGCATCTTGACCGCGGTCGCGGAAGTATTCGCCCATTGCACAGCCGGAGTAGGCCGACACGTATTGCATAGCAGCCGACTCGGAAGCCGACGCTGCAACCACAATCGTGTATTCCATCGCGCCGTGTGCTTCCAGCGAGCGCACGATGTTCTTGATCGACGACGCTTTTTGACCGATGGCGACATAGATACATGTCACGTCCTGGCCCTTTTGATTGATGATCGCATCAATCGCCACGGCAGTCTTACCGGTTTGACGATCGCCAATGATCAGTTCGCGCTGGCCACGGCCGATCGGCACCATCGAGTCGATCGACTTGATGCCGGTTTGCAGAGGTTGCGAAACCGATTGACGGGCAATCACGCCTGGCGCGATTTTTTCAATCGGCGCTGTCAGTTTGGCGTCGACCGGCCCCTTGCCGTCGATAGGCTGGCCCAGCGCGTTCACTACGCGACCGCGCAGTTCAGGACCGATAGGCACTTCCAGGATACGGCCGGTACATTTAACTGTAGCGCCTTCGGAAATGTGTTCGAAGTCACCCAGAATAACGGCGCCGACAGAGTCGCGCTCGAGATTCAGCGCGAGGCCGAATGTGTTGCCTGGGAATTCCAGCATCTCACCTTGCATCACGTCAGACAGACCATGGATACGGCAGATACCGTCGGACACGGAAATAACCGTGCCTTGATTGCGAATTTCAGCGGTATCGCCAAGGCCTTGAATCCGGCTCTTGATCAGTTCGCTGATTTCAGACGCGTTGAGTTGCATATTAACTCCTAAAATTTTTCTCGTTGCTCACGGATATCTCAAATAACCTACTGCGCGCTTCAATCTCTGTTCTGCGATGCTCGCTGTAGTCACGTACAGCTCCATGACTAAAGCAATTCGTCGATCAGACCTTGAACCGCTCGCTACGGTTTTTTGAGATCTCCTTCGCTCAGGTCAAAGCCAATCGATGATCACGCAGCCAGGGCAGCATGCAGTTCTTGCAGCTTGGCGCGCACCGAGGTGTCGAGCACTTCATCGCCGACTACTACGCGTACGCCGCCGATCAGCGAGTTATCCACAGTTACCGATGGGTTCAGCTTGCGGCCGAATTTCTTTTCCAGCGTGGCGATCAAATCCTTCACTTGCGCTTCGGTCATTTCAAAAGCACTGGTGATGTAGGCATCGGCAGCGCCTTCTTGTGCGTTCTTCAGCACTTGAAATTGCTCGGCGATTTCCGGCAATGCGATCAAACGGCCGTTATCAACCAGCGTCGCGACGAAGTTCTTGACTTCGGCGCTGGCTGCTTGCGGCGATTTCAACAGCGCCAGAAATGTATCCGCGATTTGCTGATGCGAGACGGCAGGATTGTGCGCCAGCGCCTTGACATCGGAATTGGCCGCTACCTGGCCCATCTCGGCCACCAGATTCGCCCACGCAGCCAGATCTTGCGACTTGGCCACACGGAACAGTGCTTCTGCATAAGGACGAGCAATCGTTGCAAGTTCAGCCATGATTACAGCTCTGTTTTCAGTTGGTTCAGCAAATCGGCATGTGCCGCAGTATCGACTTCGCGCTTGAGGATCTGTTCGGCGCCTTTGACCGCGAGGGTCGCAACTTCACCGCGCAGAGCTTCGCGTGCCTTGGTCATTTGCTGTTCCGCTTCAGCCTTGGCGTTAGCGATGATGCGGGCAGCTTCTTCGGCGGCCGTTTTCTTGGCTTCGTCGACGATATGCTGGCCGCGCTTTTCAGCTTCGCCAATGCGCTTTTGACCTTCGTCGCGCGCGGTTGCCAGTTCTGCCGATGCACGCTTCTCAGCGGCTGCCAGATCTGCCTTGCCGCGATCAGCGGCTGCCAGGCCGTCCGCGATCTTCTTGGCGCGCTCATCGAGCGCTTTTATCAGCGGCGGCCAGATGAATTTCATCGTGAAGCCGGCGAGGACAAAGAAGACCAGGAACTGCGCAAACAATGTTGCATTTAAGTTCACAGTAATTTCCTTCTCAGAATAACGTGGGCTGAAATGATTTCAGCCGATTCGGTTACGCTCGACTTAATTACTTAGCGATGAACGGATTTGCGAATGCGAACAACATAGCGATACCAACACCGATCAGGAACGCAGCGTCGATCAGACCAGCCAACAGGAACATCTTGGTTTGCAGAGTGTTCATCAGTTCTGGCTGACGTGCCGATGCTTCAAGGTACTTACCGCCCATGATTGCGATACCGATACAAGCACCGATAGCGCCCAAACCGATGATCAAACCACAAGCCAAAGCAACAAAAGACAGATCAGTCATGACAATTCCTTCAAAGTTAAGTGAATACAAAAATTAATACAAAAAACAGATCTAAAACAAAAACTACAAATTCAAATCCAGCGCTGACTAGTACGGCTTTTTAGTGACGCGTTTTAATGAGCCTCATGCGCCTGACCGATGTACACCAAGGTCAGCATCATGAAAATAAACGCTTGCAGCAACACGATCAGGATGTGGAAAATCGCCCAGATCGAACCGGCAACGACGTGACCGACAAAACCGAACGCGGTAGCGGTCGAACCGAGCAACGCGATCAGCAGGAACAACAACTCGCCGGCATACATGTTGCCGAACAGCCGCATCGCCAGCGACACGGTTTTTGCAGCAAATTCAATCACGTTCAACAGCAAGTTGGCGGGAGCCAGCCAGATACCGAAAGGCGCTGCGACCAGTTCGTGCAGGAAACCGCCAGCGCCCTTGATCTTGAAGCTGTAGTACAGCATCAGCGCCAATACGCCCAAAGCGATGCCCATGGTGCCGTTCAGGTCAGCGGTTGGTACTACGCGGTGATGCGAGATCAAGCCGTCCAGACCAACCAGCTTGAACAAGCTGGAGAACATGTCAACCGGCAGGAAGTCGAGCGAGTTCATCAATGCAACCCAGATGAATACGGTCAGCGCCAATGGTGCGATGAAGCTGCGATCGCCGTGAACGATACCCTTGGCCTGATCGTCGACCATCTCGACTACCATTTCGACGAAAGCCTGGAAACGGCCCGGGACGCCCGCAGTTGCTTTACGCGCGGCGAGATACATCAGCAGGCAGCCGACTACGCCGGCAAACACCGACCAGAAAATCGTGTCGATATTGATAATCGAAAAATCGACTATCTTGCTTTGGTGGCCAGTTGAAAGATGTCCAAGGTGATGGACGATATATTCTGAGGGGGTTAGTGCTTCGCTTGGAGCTACAGTCATGATCGATGTCTAAAAAGTAAGATTATGTAACTTTTGAGTACCACGATGAAGCTGACGATAAATGCCGGCCAATTCAAATCGTGGTACAACCATACGACCGCGCCAAACAGCGCAATCGTTGTAGCAATTTTGACAAACTCGCCGATGAAAAAAGACATCGGATTGGCGCCACCAGGTTTGCGCGCGCTGATGTAAAGACGGAGAGCAAACAGTCCATTGGGAACCGCGCAGCACACACCACCTAAAAGCGCGGAACAAAATCCGGATACGCCGGCCAGTAAACCTGCCACACATGCCAGCACGGCCGTAGTAACAAATTGCATAAGCACGATGCGCAGCATACTGACCCAATAATGTGCGAAAACTACTCGCCTAACAGAACGCGGTTGCAGTGTGATGATGCAGCGCAGTTATCATGCAACGATCACGCAGTTGCCACGCAGTTGCCTGTCTACGGCTGATTTAGAAGCCCGAGGATTATAAAGGCTGGCCGCGGCTTTCGTCAAACTTTTGCTGCCGAATCATAAGCTTATACAACAGATGACGATAGCTCCAATTGTCGCGTCCTGACGCATCTTTGGGAGCAATCCGTGATCCGCCAAAGCAGGCGATTTATCCAGATGCACCAAATTTGTGAATCCTGAAAACGCCTCAAGCCGTCAGCCGGCCGCCTGCTTTGTAACTCACTCTGCGCCCTTGAGACGTGCGATCAAACCGTCCAGCGTATCCAGATCGGAAAAATCGATGATCAGCTGACCGCGATTTTTGGCGGCGGTCTTGATGGTTACCTGAGTCGCCAGCAAATCGGACAATTCTTCTTCCAGCCGGGCGATGTCGCGTGACTTTTCCTTGTTCTTGGCAGGCCGGCTGGCGGCGTCGGCCTCGGTAGTGGCGCGCACCACGAGTTTCTCGGTATCGCGCACCGACATGCGTTTGGCCACCACCTGATTGGCCAGCGTGATCTGGGTCGCCGCATCCACCGCCAGCAGCGCCCGCGCGTGACCCATATCGATATCGCCCGCCATCAGCATGGTCTGCACCGGCTTGGCCAGATTCAGCAGACGCAGCAGATTCGATACCGCACTACGCGAGCGCCCGACCGAGACCGCTGCCTGTTCGTGGGTGAAACTGAAATCGGTGATCAGGCGATGGATACCCTGCGCTTCTTCCAGCGGATTCAGGTCTTCGCGCTGCATGTTTTCGATCAGCGCCATCGCCGCGGTGGTCTGGTCGTCGACATCCTTGACCAGTACCGGCACCTCGATCAGGCCGGCCAGCTGGGCGGCCCGGAAGCGGCGCTCGCCGGCGATGATTTCATAGTGCTGGGCGCCGTTGTGCAAGGCGATCGGCCGCACCAGGATCGGCTGCAGCAAGCCCTGCTCCTTGATCGACGACGCCAGTTCTGCCAGGGCGCCCTCGTCCATGCGGGTACGCGGCTGATATTTACCGGCCTGCATGACGGTGACCGCCAATACCGACGGCGCGCCGGCAACGGTCGGCACGGCTTCGGCGATATCGGTGGATCCGCCCAGTAAAGCTTCCAGGCCGCGACCCAGCCCTTTCGATTTTTTCGTGACCATCTTTTCCTACCGTAGATTACTGATTACACACCAACAAGCCTGTGGATAACCCTGTGAACAAACCATGGATAAATCGGGAATAAGCTGTGATTAAGCCCATGGATAACTCCTGTATAAGCGATGTATTAGCTGTGCATTACATGGTCTTGATACGCTCCACCATCTCGGCGCCAAAGGCGATATAAGCCTGCGCACCTTTGGAGGCGGCGTCAAAACTGACACCCGGCATGCCGTACGATGGTGCTTCCGCCAGACGCACATTACGCGGGATCACTGTCTTGAACACCTTGTCGCCAAAATGCTTCTCCACTTCCACCGAGACCTGTTGCGACAAGGTCATGCGCGGATCGAACATCACTCGCAGCAGGCCGATGATCTTGAGATCGGGATTCAGGTTGGCGTGCACCTTCTTGATGGTGTTGACCAGGTCCGACAAACCTTCCAGCGCATAATATTCACATTGCATCGGGATGATCACGCCGTTCGCTGCACACAGACCGTTGAGGGTCAGCATCGAGAGCGCCGGCGGGCAATCGATCAGGATGAAATCGTAGTCGTCGGCGACACTGGTGAAGGCGTCTTTCAAACGCTTTTCGCGATTCTCCAGTTCGACCATTTCCACTTCGGCGCCGGCCAGTTCGCGATTTGCCGGCAATACATCGAAGCCGCCGGTCTCAGAGGTCTTGCATACCGTTTTAATATCCGACATGCCCAGCAGCACTTCATAGATCGAGGCCGTCAGCGTGCCCTTGTTGATCCCGGCGCCCATGGTGGCGTTGCCTTGCGGGTCGAGATCGGCCAGCAGTACGCGCTGATTCAGTTGCGCCAGGCCTGCGGCCAAATTGACGGCGGTGGTGGTTTTACCGACTCCGCCCTTTTGATTGGCGACACAAAATATTTTTGCCATGTAGTAGTCAGGTCGTCTTAATTGGTTGTTAACTTGATGCCAAAACCGATCAGGAAGATTCCTGCGGCCCTGGAGGCGAATGCGGCGATATGGCGATTTTGTCCCAGGCGCTTGGCGGCAGTATTCCCGAGCAGTACCAGCAGACTACCGTAAATCAGCGTGCAACTGGAAATGATTGCGCCCATGGCCAGGAAAGTCAGGCTGCCGCGATGCGCGGCCGGATCGATGAACAAGGGGAAAAACGCCATGTAAAAAATAATCGATTTCGGATTGATCAAGGTCACCAGGAAACCGCGGGTGAAATTGCTGCCGCTGGCAAAGCCGCTATCGGCGCTGACGCTGCCCGTCTTTTTAGCAAACAGCAATTTGCAGCCAAGGAAGGCCAGATAAGCCGCGCCCATATATTGCACACCCTTGAACACCAGCGGGTTAGCCGTCAGCAATGCCGCCACGCCGATCGCCGCCAGGAACATCAGCACCGCATCGCCCAGCATGACGCCGAACACGGAAGCAAAGCCGCCGCGCAGGCCGGCCTTGCCTGCGCAGGTCAGGATGCAAAAAGTCCCTGCCCCAGGCAGTACCAGGAAGACCACGGTGGCAGCGATCAGCTGCCAGACGTCGGTAATGCCGAGGGTGTGAAAAAAAACGCTCATGGTAAGCCTGTTCCTGTTATTGCTTGCTGCGTTTGATAAAAATCAGATGCCGCTCCGCATCCAGCCCCGGCACTGCCAGCGGCCTTATTTCCGTTACCTGCCAGCCGGCCGGCAAGCGGGCGATTTCCTCGTCAGGCTTGACGCCCTTGAGCGCAATGAACTGGCCGTCATCGGTCAGCAAATGTGCCGACCAGTTGATAAAATCAGCCAACTCGGCGAAGGCGCGCGAGGTGATCACATCGAATTTCTGCGCCACCTGCAACTGCTCTACCCGGGCGGTATGGACGCTAACATTGCTCAATCCCAATTCGGCTTTCACCTGAGTCAGGAATGCCGTTTTCTTGTGCACGGTGTCGATCATGGACACCCGCATCGCCGGCTTGGCCTTGCCTGCCCAGATCGCCAGGATCATCCCCGGCAAGCCGCCGCCGGCGCCGACATCCAGTACATGCTCCGCCGCCGCAAAGGCCGGCACCACCGCCAGCGAATCCAGCAAATGGTGGGTCATCATCTGCGCCGGTTCGCGGATCGAGGTCAGGTTATAGACCTTGTTCCATTTCGCCAGCAAGTTCAGATAGGCCAGCAATTGCTGTTGCTGCTGCAGATCCAGCGTAATGCCTAATATTTGTGCACCCTGCTGCAGGCTCGCTTCCAGCGACGCGGTCTGCGTTGAACTCATGCTGCCACTCCTTGATTATCCCGGCAATTACCTGGGTGGTCGTTGTTTTTCATGCAATGCAGTCTTTTATCAGGCCGCCTGATCATCGGCATTCAGGCGCTTCATGCCGCCCTTTTTCAGATGCACCAGCAGCAGCGACAAGGCGGCCGGCGTAACGCCGGAAATGCGCGATGCCTGGCCGAAGGTTTCCGGCCGGTGCAGATTCAGCTTCTGCCGCACCTCGATCGACAAGGCTTGCACTTCCATGTAGTCCAGGTCAGCCGGCAGCTTCAGGTTTTCATTGTGTTCATGGCGCTCTACTTCCTTCGCCTGACGGTCGATATAACCTGCGTATTTGACCTGGATTTCGACCTGTTCCCTGACGCTGTCATCCTGCACGCCCGGACCGCCCAGCTCCTGGCCGTCGACGCCCTTCAGCGTCATTAATTGTTCATAAGTAACATTTGGCCGGCGCAGCAGATCGGCCAACGCATACTCGCGCTCCATGGGCTTGCCCAGCAAGCGCTCGGCTTCAGCGTCGGCGACGATGCGCGGATTCACCCACGTGGAACGCAGGCGCTCCATCTCGACAGCAACTGCTTCGCGCTTCTTCTCGAACTGCGCCCACTGGACATCGCCGACACAGCCAAGCTGGCGGCCGATTTCCGTCAGACGCAGATCGGCATTATCTTCGCGCAGGCTCAAGCGATATTCGGCACGGCTGGTGAACATGCGGTAAGGCTCTTGCACGCCTTGGGTAATCAGGTCATCAACCAGCACGCCCAGATAAGCCTCGTCGCGGCGCGGAGTCCAGGCATCGCGCTCCTGTGTTTGCAGGGCGGCGTTCAAGCCGGCCAGCATGCCTTGCGCGGCAGCCTCTTCATAACCGGTAGTGCCATTGATCTGGCCGGCAAAATACAGGCCTTGGATCGACTTGGTTTCCAGCGAAGCCTTCAAAGCGCGCGGATCGAAGTAATCGTATTCGATGGCATAGCCAGGACGCAGGATGTGAGCGTTCTCCAGGCCGCGCATCGAATGCACCAGGGCCAGCTGCACATCGAACGGCAAGCTTGTCGAAATACCATTAGGGTAAAACTCGTTGGTGGTCAGCCCTTCCGGCTCCAGGAATATCTGGTGCGAATCCTTGCCGGCAAAGCGGTGGATCTTGTCTTCGATCGACGGGCAATAACGCGGCCCTACCCCTTCTATCACGCCGGTATACATCGGGCTGCGATCGAGGCCGGCGCGGATGATGTCATGCGTTTGCTGGTTGGTATGGGTAATCCAGCACGGCAGTTGCGCCGGATGCATCGCGGTATTGCCCATCACTGAAAATACCGGCACCGGATCGAGATCGCCCGGTTGTTCCTGCATCACTGAAAAATCGATGGTGCGGCCGTCGATACGCGGCGGCGTGCCTGTTTTCAGGCGCCCTTGCGGCAGCTTCAGTTCTTTCAGGCGTGCCGAGAGGGAAATCGCCGGCGGATCACCGGCGCGGCCGGCGGAATAGTTATTGAGGCCGACGTGAATTTTACCGTCGAGGAAAGTGCCGGCAGTCAGCACCACTGCCCTGCTACGGAACTGAATGCCAACTTGCGTCACCGCACCAACCACGCGATCGCCCTCAACCAGCAGATCATCCACGGCTTGCTGGAACAACCAAAGGTTTTCCTGGTTTTCCAGACGGGAGCGAATTGCTTGCTTGTACAAGATGCGGTCGGCTTGCGCCCGCGTTGCACGGACTGCCGGCCCCTTTGAAGAATTCAGGATGCGAAACTGGATACCGGCTTCGTCGGTGGCAATTGCCATCGCGCCACCCATGGCGTCGACCTCTTTTACAAGGTGGCCCTTGCCTATCCCACCAATTGAAGGATTGCACGACATCTGGCCCAAGGTCTCGATATTGTGTGTCAACAATAAAGTCTTTTGGCCCATGCGGGCGGATGCCAGTGCGGCTTCGGTGCCGGCATGACCGCCGCCGACGACGATTACGTCAAAATGTGTAGGAAAAAGCATAGTGCGCCTCTTAGAGACGATGAAAAACGGTGGGCTGAGGCGTGATTATAAAGCATGCAGCTATCGCTTACACCCTCATGCTCAAGGGATCGCGATTGTTCCACGTGAAACATTGCAAAATCTGATTTCTTAAAACATGAAAACAACAGCGGCGATTGTTTCACGTGAAACAATCGCCGCTGTTAAGTCACTGCTGACTAAATTTGCAAATTTATTTGAGAAAGGCGTCGTAACCTGTTTTTAAGATCAATACAGAGACCACCAGCAAAAACAGCTTCCGCACAAAACCGCTGCCATGTTTAAGCGCCAGCCGAGTGCCGACTAAAGAACCACCTACGTTACAGATAGCCATTATCAATCCAAGCTGCCAGATGATATGTCCGCTATATCCAAACCAAAAAAACGTACAAACAGGAAAATCAGGAAGCTACCTGTACCAGGGCCGAAAACACCGTCATAAAACCCAATACCGCCGCCAATCAATATCGCGAATAGCTTCTCTTTCGAACCGCTATGCAAAGGAGCATGGATACTGCCGAAATCTTTCTTCTTTACCGTATATATCGCGACCGCCAGCAAAATGAAAGGCAGCGATTTGCGAATCGCCTCAGTCGGAATATGGGTTACGGTATATGCACCCAAAAAGGCAAACAGGAATGCCGCCCCCGCTGCGGGTAGCGCCGCACCCCACGCCAACTTGACTCGCTTGGCGAAATTGATCGCAGCGGCGCTGGTGCCGAATATCCCTGCCAGCTTATTAGTCCCGAAGATGGTCGCTGGCGCGCTATTCGGTAACATCGCGAACAAGGCGGGAATCTGGATCAAGCCCCCTCCCCCAACTACGGCGTCAATCAAACCTGCAACAAAACTGGCGATAGCCAAAATAAGAAAATCGGGAAATAACTCGGGCATGATATGGGAATGAAGGCAAACGAAGGTTAGAAGTAGCTGAGGCCGGATGCAGCCAGGAAATGTTAAAAAACGCAATTTTACGTGCCTAAACCCGGATCCGCATATTGAGCGGCTATGTTATTTAGTCATAGCCATCCAAGTAATTCCATTGGCTGAATTGGATGGATGCACTGCCTATTATTTAGGCAGATCAAATCGAAGCCAGGCATCCAAACAAAAAGCCCGTACTAGCCGGGCTATGTACGGGCTTTTCACCGTCTGGAATGACTACCTCATCCGGTGTTGGAAGAGCGCTTGAGCAAAGCCGAGATTTCGCCGACAATCCCGCGCCGGAACGCCAGCACGCAAACGATAAAAATAAAACCGGTCACGATCGTCACCGACTCGCCCAGTCCGTTAAACCAGTCGATGTGCGTAACCGACGCCAGCCAATTGCCGATATCGCCCAGCTTGTTTTCCAGCATGATGATGATCGCCGCACCGACAATCGGCCCGACGATGGTGCCCAAGCCTCCTACCAAAGTCATCAACACTACCAGCCCGGACATGGTCCAGTGCACATCGGTCAGCGTTTCAAAACCCAGCACCAGCGTCTTGGTAGAACCGGCCAGGCCCGACAGCGCCGCCGACAGAACGAAGGCCAGCAGCTTGTAACGGCTGACGTCGTAACCCAGCGAGATGGCGCGCGGCTCGTTTTCCTTGATCGCTTTCAACACCTGCCCAAAGGGAGAATTCACGGTGCGCACGATCAGCGCAAAGCCAGCCACTGCAATCGCCAGCACCACGTAGTACAAAGTCAGGTCCTTGCCAAGATCGATAACTCCGAACAAATGCCCGCGCGGCACGCCTTGCAAGCCATCCTCGCCACCCGTGAACTTCATCTGCAGGCAAACGAAATACAGCATCTGCGCCAGGGCCAGGGTGATCATGGTGAAATAAATCCCCTGCCGCCGGATCGCCAGACTGCCCATCACCAAGCCAATCAGCGCACCCGTAGCAGTTCCTGCAATCAGCCCCACTTCTGTTGGCAAGCCCAGCGTCTGCAAGGCATACCCAGCGATGTAACCCGCTCCGCCAAAAAATGCAGCATGTCCGAACGACAACAAACCGGTAAAGCCGATCAGCAGATTGAAAGCGCAGGCAAACAGCGCAAAGCAGATGATCTTCATCAAGAACACCGGATAGATGCCGAACGGTGCAGCCAGTGCAGCGACTAACAGCAAGCCGTAGCCAATTCTTTTATTCATGCTCATAGCTGCTCCGCTCATTTCTCTTTACCGAACAGGCCTGCCGGCCGGATCATCAGCACAATCGCCATCACGATGAACACCACCGTGGCCGACGCTTCCGGATAAAACACGCGGGTCAATCCTTCGATTACCCCCAACGCCAGGCCGGTAACGATAGAACCCATGATGGAACCCATGCCGCCGATCACCACAACCGCGAATACGACGATAATCAGGTTCGACCCCATCAGTGGCGAGACCTGAATCACCGGCGCCGCCAGCACCCCTGCAAAGGCCGCCAAAGCGACGCCGAAGCCATAGGTCAAGGTCACCATCAGCGGCACGTTGACGCCGAACGCTTCGACCAGCTTTGGATTCTCGGTGCCGGCGCGCAGGTAAGCACCCAGCTTGGTCTTTTCAATCACGAACCAGGTCGCAAAACATACCGCCAGCGACGCCAGCACCACCCAGGCCCGATAATTCGGCAGCACCATGAAGCCGAGATCGGTAGCGCCGCTCAACAGATCAGGCACCGAAAACGGCTGGCCGGAGACGCCGTAGAAAGAACGGAAGATGCCCTCCACCATCAAGGTGATGCCGAAGGTCAGCAGCAAGCCGTACAGATGATCCAGCTTGTACAGCCAGCGCAGCATGGTCTTCTCGATGACGACGCCGAACAGGCCCACCAGCAACGGCGCCAGGATCAGCATCACCCAGTAATTCAGATTGAAATAAGTCAGCCCGATCCAGGCCAGGAAGGCGCCCATCATGTACAACGCGCCGTGAGCGAAATTAATCACGTTGAGCAGGCCGAATATCACCGCCAGGCCGAGCGACAGCATGGCGTAGAACGAACCGTTGACCAGCCCCAGCAACAGCTGGCTCATCAAGGCTTGAAAGGGAATGCCGAATATTTCCATGGCAATATCATTAAAAAATCACTCGTGCGAGTGAACAACTATCGAACAGCGCAATGGCGTGCACATCCGGTGCAGGATGTACACGCCCATGACACGCCAGGCATATCGTCAGACCGCGTACTCGACGACAATTCAAGTACCGTTTAGAAGTTCAGAAAATCAAGCTGCCGTCATTTCCACAGCGCGCACTTGCTCTCCGCCTTGGCGGTGAAAGCTTGTTCGGCCGGGATGGTCTGGATCTTGTTCAGATAGTCCCAAGGGTATTTCGAGTCGGCCGGCACCTTGACCTGGTATAGCGTCATGTCGTGCACCACCCGGCCGTCTGCGCGCAGATAAGCGTTCTTGGTGTACATGTCGTTGAACTTGGCCTTGCGCAGTTGCGCCATTACCTTGTCGCCGTCGTCGGTACCGATGGTTTTGACCGCAGTCAGGTATTGCATCGCCGAGGAGTAATCGGCAGCTTGCAAACTGGATGGTTCTTTTTTCATTTTCTCGAAATAACGTTTCGCCCATTTGCGCGACTCGTCGTTTTGATCCCAGTACCAGCTGTCGGTCAGGTACATGCCTTGCGTTTGTTTCAGCGTCAGCGAATGGATGTCGTTGATGAACACCAGCAGGCCGGCCAGTTTGGCATTCTTGGTGACGCCGAATTCATTGGCCGCCTTGACCGCATTGATCAGGTCGCCGCCGGCGTTTGCCAGTCCGATGATTTGCGCTTTGGAAGATTGCGCCTGCAGCATGAACGAGGAAAAATCGGAGGCGTTCAGCGGATGCTTGACCGCACCCAGCACGGTGCCGCCGGAGGCCTTCACCACCGCGGTTGTATCTTTTTCCAGCGAAGCGCCGAAAGCATAATCGGCAGTCAGGAAATACCAGCTCTTGCCGCCGTGATTGACCACTGCCGAGCCGGTACCCTTGGCCAGGGCGTAGGTGTCGTAGGCATAGTGCACGGTGTAAGGCGTGCATTCTTCATTGGTCAGACGGGTGCTGCCGGCGCCGATTTCAAAGAACGGTTTTTTCTTTTCAGCGGCAATCTTTGCCATCGCCAGCGCCGTGCCGGAGTTGGTGCCGCCGATCAGCACGTCCAGTCCTTGCTGGTCAAACCATTCGCGCGCCTTGCTCGATGCGATGTCGGCCTTGTTCTGATGGTCGGCCACCACCAGCTCGATTTTCTTGCCGTTGATGCTGCCGCCCATATCGGCAATCGCCATCTTGATCGCTTCAGCGCCGCCGGGGCCGTCGATATCGGAGTAGACGCTCGACATATCGGTGATGAAGCCGATCTTGACGACGTCACCGGAAATCTGCGCCGAAACCGGCGCGGCAAAACCGAAGGCGACAACGCTGCCCACCGCGACTGCCAAAGTCTTTAATTTGATTTTCATTGTCTTCTCCATTTTTTAAACGACCCGTCATCCCGCAACTGCGAAACGACATTACGCAATCAGCGGGACTCACCTTGCCCAGACCTGCCAAACCTGCACTTACCTACACGCCCAATAAAGCATTCAACACCGGCATCTTCTGTTCCAGCTGCGACGACGCAAAAGACTCGACGATCTGCCCGTGTTCCATCACGTAAAAACGATCTGCCAAAGGCGCTGCAAAACGGAAGTTCTGTTCCACCATCACGATGGTGTAGCCCTTGGCTTTCAAAGTCGTAATCATGCGCGCCAGCGTCTGCACAATCACCGGCGCCAGGCCTTCGGATATTTCATCCAGCAACAGCAGCCGCGCGCCGGTGCGCAAGATGCGCGCGACCGCCAGCATCTGCTGTTCGCCGCCGGACAGACGCGTGCCCTGACTGTTTCTGCGTTCTTTCAGGTTGGGAAACATGTCATAGATTTCTTCGACGGACATGCCCTTATCGGTGGTCGACAGCGACGGCGGCAACAACAGATTTTCCTCGGTCGACAAGGAAGAAAAAATACCCCGCTCTTCCGGACAATAACCAACGCCGTGATGGGCAATCTTGTGGGTCGGCAGTGCAATCGTCTCGACGCCGCCGATCTTGATCGAGCCCTTGCGGGCGCCGGTCAAGCCCATGATCGCGCGCATGGTGGTGGTGCGGCCGGCGCCGTTGCGGCCCAGCAGCGTCACCACTTCGCCCCTGTGCACGCTCAGATTGACGTTGTGCAAAATATGCGATTCGCCGTACCAGGCTTGCAGATTTTCGATACTCAGCGCGATTGCGGCTTGGCCGGCAGCGCCAGGACTCGTGGATGGGGATTGGACTGCAGACATCAATGCGCTCCTGCCAGTGTCTCGGTCGTGGTGCCCATATAGGCTTCCATTACCAATGGGTTCTTCGAGACTTCTTCATAGCGGCCTTCAGCCAGCATCGCACCGCGTTGCAGCACACTGATCTTATCGCAAATGCCGGACACTACATTCATGTTGTGCTCCACCATCAGGATGGTGCGGCCGGCGGATACTTTCTTGATCAGCGCCGTGACCCGATCGACGTCTTCGTGTCCCATGCCCTGGGTCGGTTCATCGAGCAGCATCAGTTCCGGCTCCATGCCCAAGGTGGTGGCAATTTCCAAGGCCCGCTTGCGGCCGTAGGGCAAATCGACGGTCAGGGTATCGGCAAATTCGGTCAGATCGACTTCCGCCAGCAACGCCATCGCACGCTGGTTCAATTGCGCCAGCGACTTGCCGCTTTTCCAGAAATGGTAGGAAGTCCCCAGTTTGCGCTGCAATCCTATGCGCACGTTCTCCATCACGCTCAAGTGCGGAAAAACGGCTGAAATCTGGAAGGAACGGATGATGCCCTGGCGCGCGATCTGGGCCGGCGCTTCGGTGGTGATGTCGAGGCCGTTGAACAGAATCTGGCCGGAAGTCGGCACCAGGAATTTGGTCAGCAGATTGAAGCAAGTGGTCTTGCCGGCGCCGTTGGGACCGATCAATGCGTGGATATGGCCACGCTCGACTTGCAGGTTAACGCCATTGACGGCCATAAACCCCTTGAACTCCTTGGTCAGGTTTTTTGTCTCCAAGATGATGTCGGTCATCTGGTCTCCTATTGATGTTGCTTTATCGGAACATCCCAGCTCATAGATGATATTGCAATCACCTTATCAGCCTTATATTTTTTTACGGATACTACCGTCGCCGCTCTGGTGGGGCAATACGTAGAAATACTATACAAAAACTTTGGAGAAACTTTGGAGAAATTTCGCTATGCCTCGCAAAATATATTGAACAATGCTTAAAACCAGAAGCCCGATTCTGCGCATTTCTTCTTACTATCCGCTTACTGACAACCTTCCTTAAGAGCCTCCTTGATGAATTTTGCCGCCATTTCCGCAATCATCAAGGTCGGCGAATTGGTATTACCGGAGGTGATAGCCGGCATCACGGACGCGTCAACCACGCGTAGCCCGGCTACCCCTTTCACCCTGAGCTGGCTATCCACCACCGCCATCGGATCGTCGCCACGCCCCATCTTGCAAGTCCCTACCGGATGAAAAATCGTGGTGCCGATCTCGCCGGCGGCCTTGATCAACTCTTCCTCGGTCCGGTATTGCAGACCGGGCTTGAACTCTTCCGGCGAATATTTCTGCAGCGCCGGCGCAGCCACAATCCTGCGCGTCAACAGCACAGACGCCGCCGCGACCTTGCGGTCTTCCTCGGTATCCAGATAATTCAAGGTGATTTTTGGCGCGGTCTCAGCCACGCCGGAAGCAAGCCGCACATGGCCGCGCGAAGTCGGCCGCAGATTGCAGACGCTGGCGGTAAAAGCCGGAAAAGCATGCAGAGGATCGCCGAATTTTTCCAGCGATAAGGGTTGTACATGGTATTCCAGGTTAGCCGTGGCCTGCGACGCATCGGACTTGGCAAACGCTCCCAGCTGCGACGGCGCCATCGACATCGGGCCGCTTTGCGTCAACAGATATTCCATGCCGATCCTGGCCTTGCCCAACCAGCTGTTGCTCATGGCGTTGAGGGTTTTGACGCCGCTGACTTTAAACGCCATCCTGATCTGCAAATGGTCTTGCAGATTCTCGCCGACGCCCGGCGTATCCTGCATCACCGGGATTTGATGTTGCTGCAACAGCGACGCCGGGCCGATACCGGACAATTGCAGAATCTGCGGCGAGCCGACAGCGCCGGCGCTCAATAAGGTTTCACGGCTGGCCTCGGCATTCCACTCTTTGCCGCCGCCGGAAAATTCAACGCCTTTGCATACCAGTCCCTTCTCGCCGCGCTCCAGCAGCAGACGTTTTACCTGGCAGCCGGTCATGATCGTCAGGTTGCCGCGGCCGCTGGCCGACCGTAAGAACGCCTTGGCCGCATTCCAGCGAATGCCGCGTTTCTGGTTCACGTCGAAATAGCCGGATCCTTCGTTGTCGCCGCGATTAAAGTCGTCAACCTTGGGTATCCCGACTTCCGCTGCGGCATCTCTGAATGCATCCAGGATCTTCCAGGACAAACGCTGCTTTTCAACCCGCCATTCACCGCCGGCGCCGTGGAATTCATTGGCGCCGTTGTAGTGATCCTCGCTTTTTTTAAATAGCGGCAGCACCTGTTCCCAGCGCCATGCCGGATCGCCGCTCAACTGCGCCCACTGATCATAATCGCGGGCCTGGCCGCGCATGTAAATCATGCCGTTGATAGATGAACTTCCGCCGAGTACTTTACCGCGCGGATAAATCAGGCTGCGTCCATTCAAGCCGACATCAGGCTCAGTCCGGTACATCCAGTCGGTGCGGGGATTATTGATGCAATACAGATAGCCGACAGGAATGTGGATCCAGATGTAGTCGTCTTTGGCGCCGGCTTCAATCAGTAATACTTTCACCGAACTATCCTGGCTCAGACGATTCGCCAACACACAGCCGGCGGTGCCTGCACCGATGATGATGTAGTCGTATTTACCTGCTGATTCCATGCGTCTCTTTCTATAGGTCTTGCAAAATGCGGGTCTTGTGAAAATCTGTTTTACAAGCTGATTTACGAATTTATTTTCAAGGTCTCGTCCGGCGCTGTTCAACAGCACAAACATCACAGAACGAGATCTCTATAGAACAACAATATTATTTATACTATTTATTTAGCCACCGGCATGGTGAATTCCGCACCTTTTGAAATCGTCTGCGACCACCGTTGCATGATCGATTTGTAGCGCGTATAAAACCGCAATCCCTCTTCTCCATAGGCATGGGTATCGCCAAACAAGGAGCGCTTCCAGCCGCCAAAAGAATGCCAGGCCATCGGCACCGGAATCGGCACATTGATGCCAACCATGCCGACCTCGACCCGCCGTGAAAACTCGCGCGCCGTATTGCCGTCCGAGGTGAACAACGATACGCCGTTACCGAATTCATGCGCATTAATCAAATTCACCGCCGCAGCGAAATCAGGCACCCGGACAACGCACAGCACCGGTCCGAAAATCTCTTCCTTATAAATTTTCATCTCTGGCGTAACCTGATCAAACAATGATCCGCCAAGGAAAAATCCTTGCTCCAGGCCGGCTACTTTCAAGCCGCGGCCGTCGACCAGCAGCTTGGCCCCTGCAGCAACACCGCCTTCGATATAAGTCTCGATTTTATCCTTGTGTGCGGCACTGACAACTGGCCCCATTTCGGCATCGGCTTCCATGCCGTTTTTTATCTTCAGCGCCTTCACGCGTGGAATCAACGCTGCGATCAATTTGTCCGCAACATTGCCAACGGCGACTGCCACCGATATCGCCATGCAGCGTTCGCCGGCCGAACCGTAAGCGGCGCCCATCAACGCATCGACCGCCTGATCCAGATCCGCATCCGGCATCACCACCAAATGATTTTTCGCACCGCCCAACGCCTGCACTCTGAGCGGATAAGCCCCTTTACGCTTGGCGCCTTCCTGGTAAATATATTCTGCGATAGGCGTCGAACCGACGAACGACACCGCCTTCACATCCGGATGCTGCAACAGCGTATCCACTGCCAGCTTGTCACCCTGCACCACATTAAATACGCCGTCCGGCAAACCTGCTTTGTGCAATAAATCGGCCATCATCAATGACGGCGACGGATCGCGTTCAGAAGGCTTGAGGATAAAAGTATTGCCGGTCGCGATCGCCATCGGCGCCATCCACAACGGCACCATCACCGGAAAATTGAAAGGCGTGATGCCGGCGGTAACGCCCAGCGGTTGACGCAGATTCCAGTTATCGATGCCGCCACCGATATTATCGGTAAATTGCGTCTTCAGCAGATGCGGAATGCCGCAAGCGAATTCGACGATTTCCAGGCCGCGCGTCACTTCTCCCTTGGCATCCGAAAATACCTTGCCGTGTTCACGCGTAATCGCCGCTGCCAACGCATCGTGATGCTGCTCCATCAATTCCTTGAACCTGAACATTACCCGCGCCCGCTTCAGCGGCGCGGTGTCTGCCCATGCCGGCGCGGCCGCCGATGCCGCAGCAACCGCGGCGTTGACTTCCTCGACACTACCCAGCACGACCTTGGCGGAAACCGCACCGGTAGCCGGGTTGAACACATCTTGCAGCCGGCCGCTGCTGGATTCAACCACTTTGCCGTTGATGTAATGCTGAATGAGCGGAGTAGAGTTTAAGGTTGAGCTGGATGTGGCAGTCATAAGGATTCCTTTTGGTGAAACCGGGTTGAGTTAGCGTTTTGCCAGAATATCGCTAGATTTACCAACAATCCAATGAGTTATGATCAATATCAATATAAGAAACGCTAATAACCAAATCATCCTGATGAAAAATTAAGCAAATGGATATTACTCAACTTCGCGCCTTCGTCACAGTCGCCAGAGAAGGAAATCTGACGCGCGCAGCAGAATTACTGCATGTGACGCAACCGGCTGTCAGCCTGCAAATCAAATCCTTGCAGAGTAGCTTGAATCTGCAATTGTTCACACGCGTCCCCAGTGGCATGACGTTGACCGACGATGGCGTCAAATTACTGCCATTTGCGGAACGTACAATCGCCGCCGTCTCAGAATTACGCCAGCAAGCAGAAAGCTTGCATTCGAAAAGCTCAGAAATCTTGAGTGGCAAACTCGCAATCGGCACCATTCTCGATCCTGAATTCATCCGGCTGGGCGCCTTTCTCCAGCGCCTGGTAGAAAGTTATCCCCAGCTTTCTACACAGTTGCAGCACAGCATGTCCGGTGACGTACTACGGCAGATCAAATCCGGCCATCTCGATGTCGGTTACTACCTCGGTACGCCAAACAAGAATTTCCACCGGCTCACACTGACACAATTTACTTACTGTGTGCTTGCACCGTCCGGCTGGAAAAGCAGGGTTTCCGGAAAAGACTGGCCAGCTCTGGCAAAACTGCCTTGGATCTGGACTCCTCCGGAATCGGCACATCATCGTTTACTCAGCAAAACTTTTGCTCAATACAAAGTTACGCCGAATAAAGTTGCCCTGGTTGACCAGGAACCATCGATGCTGGATCTGGTGAAATCCGGAGTCGGCCTATCTTTGGTGCGTGAGTCAATTGCACTACGTGAAGCACATGCTCATGGCTTGGTAATTTCCGATACGGTCAATTTATCGACAGAACTTTCGTTTATCACGCTGGATAAACGAAAAGATGAACCAATTATCGCTGCCATATTTGCCATATTGAAAACAATATGGCAAAGCTAGTGTTCTAAAAGCAATTTATTATG
The DNA here is from genome assembly GCF_018305005.1 of Collimonas silvisoli. Classification (GTDB taxonomy): domain Bacteria; phylum Pseudomonadota; class Gammaproteobacteria; order Burkholderiales; family Burkholderiaceae_D; genus Collimonas; species Collimonas silvisoli. Next base: position 23,006 of record NZ_JAGQEG010000011.1, on the reverse strand, counting down.
GAGAAATCCCGATTTTTTGGAAAATTGACTTCTTCAGCTTTGTATTTAAAGATTTATATATATAAATAGTAGTAGTAGTTAACCACCTGTTTTTCTGTGGATAACTATAGATTTGACTATTCATTCAATCACTTACAGCTTGGATAAATGCTGAGTAAACCTTGTATCTGAAAAGAACATTTCTTGGATAAAAATGGAGCTCTGGTTTTTCATCTTATTTATTCACAATGGATTCCTGTAGTTATCCAAAGACTTATCCACAGTTGCTTTCTTGCATATCGTCTTTTTCTATTTTTTAAGTAGATGTCTTTCGTCAATTTAACTAAGACGAGCGTTAACAAAAATGTGATTTTTTTCGAGAAGTTGTATTTTTAACTTCTTTTTCTCAATTATTTTTTCAAAGCCACTTCAAAAGAAAAAGCTTTTCGGTTTTGTATTTAAAGATTTATATATAAATAGTAGTAGTAGTTAACCACCTGCTTTTCTGTGGATAACTGCAAATTTGACCATTCATTCAAGTACTTGCGAGTTGGATAAAGGCTGAGTAATCGGTGTATCGCGAAAGAATAATTCTTGGATAAAAAGACGGCTGTGGAAAACTATCTTAGATATCCACAATGAGAAAACAGGATGTTCACAGCTTTATCCACAAAATCGAAAAATCTGTCTGTTTTCCGAGTTTTTTGAGCCTTCCAGTCCAATTTTTAGAAAAATTTTTCTTCTGCCTAAATAGTGGGCAGCATCAAAATAGAAGAAAAATCTGGACAGGCTAAATTCAAACCTTTAATGTACGCAAAGCGTATATAAAGGTGATGCGAATGAGCGATCAACAGACTTTCCTCCGCGACGCCATGCGTCGCATGAACCTGACCAGGGACAATTTCTCCGACCGTATCGGAGTTCGAAAACGCGCGCTCGATACATGGCTGTTACCGGAAACATCAGGTGAATTCCGCGTGATGCCGGATATCGTCAACAAATTTGTCAGCGAAATTCTGGGTGGGGAGTTAAACCAAGCAGTCTTAACGCAGAGCGTATATCCAAGTAAGATGAACGCCCCGCTCCGCGAGCAGATCTCCTATAACAGCAAGCCTCAACTCTTATCGGTAGAGCAGTTTTCACGCGATTCTCTGGAACAGCTGTTCCGCGTGACCGACATGATGCAGCCCATTGCAAGGCGTCAGAAGGTGTCGCGCATCCTTGAGGGCGCCGTATTAGCCAATTTGTTCTTTGAAGCCAGCACGCGCACGCGTATCAGCTTTGGCGCGGCTTTTTGCCGGCTGGGCGGCTCGGTTTGCGATACCACCGGCTTTACCTTCTCGTCGATGACCAAAGGCGAGTCGATTTACGATACCAGCCGTGTCATCAGCGGCTATGTCGACGCGTTGGTGGTCAGGCATCCGGAACAAGGGGCGGTCGACGAATTTGCCCGCGCCACGAATATTCCGGTGATCAACGGCGGTGACGGCCCGGGCGAGCACCCGAGCCAGGCGATTCTCGACCTGTACACCATACAGCGCGAGTTTTCGCGGCTAGGAAAGCTGGTCGACGGCGCGCATGTCGTCATGGTCGGCGATTTGAAGTACGGCCGCACCGTGCATTCGCTGATCAAGCTGCTGGCCCTGTATCGCGGCCTCAGGTTCACCCTGATCGCGCCGCCTACACTGGAGATGCCCGCCCATATTCTGGAACGCATTGCGCGCGGTGGCCACGTGGTGGAGCAATCGACTTCGTTGGCGCAGGGATTGAAGGGAGCCGACATCGTGTATGCCACGCGGATCCAGAAAGAACGTTTTGCCGACGAGGCCATAGAAGGCTACACTCCGGATTTCCAGATCAACCAGGCGTTGATCGACGCCACCTGCGGCGCCGACACCGTCGTCATGCATCCATTACCGCGCGACGGCCGGCCCGGCGCCAACGATCTGAGCACCGATCTTAACCATGATCCGCGCCTGGCGATTTTCCGCCAGACGGATAACGGCATACCGGTGAGAATGGCGATCTTTGCCACCTTGCTAGGCGTGGAGAATCAGGTGCAGCACTCGATGAGCGACGTCAGCTGGCGCTCGCCGCACCATGTCGGGCCGGATGACGCAGCGTTTGACGGCTTGGATTGAAATTTTCTGGCCGGACCATGGCACACATGGCCCGGCAGCAGCGGCTGGCTAAAAGCGGCTTAGCGCGCTTTCTTTTGCCGCAGGGTCTTGCCGGGCGGCGGCGCCACCGGTTTCTGTTTGGCCAGCGCCAGCAAACCGGCACAATCGCTTTGCTGGTCCGGACTGATATTAATCAAAGGCAGCACCGCCGCCACCGGCGCCAGCACACCGAGCGCAACCGCTCCGCCTGCCTTTAACGCCAGCACACCCTTGTCCACACCTACGTCCGGATTCTTGAAGCTGCCTGTAACGTGCAGCGGCGATCTCAGCGAGAAAATCCGTAATCCTTTATTTTTCGGATTGATGGTGAGGGCCAGCGACTCCTGAGCCAGATTGATCTGTCCCGCAACGTTGATGATCGCATCGTCGGTATCCATCACGAAGGTGCGGGCGTCCATGACGCCGTTGGTCACGGCAAAATCGCTGGCCAGGCAATTCAGCTTGACCTGCTTGTCGCCGAACAATTTGGAAATCACTATATTGCCAATATTCAGGCCGGCCGCTTCCAGCAGGAATTTGCTGATGGTGCCTTGGTTGATCAGCGTCTTAAGTTCACCGTTCGAGCTGCCCAGCATGCTGGCCACAGAATTGCCGACCGCGGATAGTGAAGCATCGCCGTTGACTTCACCCAGGCTGGCCTGGGCTGACTCCAGCGTCGGGAACAATTGTTTGATTTTCAGATGCCGCGCCGAAATCTTCATTTCAGCCTTGATATGTTTATTGCTGCCGTCGAGCTTGATGTTGGAAATCAGATTGCCGCCCGCCACGCCGAAATTCAACGGCGTGAATGACAGCACGCTGTCTTTCAAATGCAGATCCGCGACCAGATCCTGGATAGGCAGCTCTTTGTCGCGGATAATTTTGCGGCCGGTGAATTTAACATCGGCATCGATGCTGCCCCAGCGCGCGGTATCGAACTGCTCGACCGGCAATACCTTATTACCGGGCTGGGCCACGCCGTCGCCGCGATTGGCCTTGCTGGCGTTCGAATCGGCGCCGATCAGCGGCGCCAGATCCTGCAGCTTGAGCTGGTTGGAGAGTAAGGTGCCCTTCAACAAAGGCCGCGGCTTCTCTGCGATGTATTCAAACGTGCCGGACAAATCGCTGGAGCCGACCCGGCCGCTGAATTTATCGTAAATCCAGTCGCCGCCGGCGCGGTTGATCTTGCCGATCAGCCGCCCTTCGGTGGCAAACGGCGGTGTCGCCGGCAGTACGATGCCGGTCAGAGGAAACAGGTTCGACATGCTGGCGCCGGACAGTTTCAGGCGCAGGTCGAGCGCCGCCAGATCGCTCGGCTTGGTCAACGTGCCTTGTATCGCAATCGCTGTTTTGCCGATATGGACATTGGCTTGCAGCGGATACGGCGTGCTCGAATTTTGCAGCGACAGCACGGCGCCGGCTTTGCCGTCGCCGCTGACCGCGGCCTGGTTAAACGTGCCGCTGACTTTCCAGCCGATGCCGTAACCTTCCGGGCTGGTCGCCGGCAGGCTGTCGATATCTGCCTTGATATCGATTTTCCTGACGGGATCCAGCAATTTCAGCGTGCCCTTCGCCAGTGTCATTTTTTTTAATTCCAGCTGCCAGGCGGACGGCCCGCTGGCTTTGAAAGTCCAGTTGTTGTCGCCGTCCGGCTTGCGTTCCAATGCAATATTCGGTGCATCCAATTCCAGCGACGGCAATACGATGCGGTTAGCCAGCAGCGGCAACGGACTCAATGAAAACGTCAGCTGGCCGATTTCCGCCATATGCGGGCCGGTCTTGGCCCATTCGGGATTATCGAGCACGATGTCCTTGGCGCTAAGACGCGGCCAGGGCACCCAGCGGCGCCAGCTATCCTGGTCGGTTTGAGATTTTTGCCAGGTCAAGGACAAATCGCCGCGAATCGCAAAGCTGCGCCCGGCAGCTTCGCTGACACGCTGGTTGAGCCAAGGCTTGGCGCGGTTCCAGTCAAACGTCAGCAACAATGCCGTACACAGGGCAATCAAACCAATCAACGCTGCAATCGACCATAACAACAGCCGCGCCGGACGAAATGTAGATGTAGTCATGAGTTTTGTGAGGCGTGGGCGATGAAAAGGTTCAATCCGGCAAGTATACGGCTTGCTCTGCTTGCTGCTTTACCAATAATAAAACTGATAAGAAATTGTATGTCATCGGGACCCGATGATGAGACGTTATCTAACTATCCCGGCAAATCCAGCCGGAGCGTATGTTTTGTGTGAGACATGCAAGAGTTTGTAAGCCATTGTTGCGCCTCCAAATGGCCGTGCTAGCTTGTATACATAGTGTCCATTCCCCTGTTGTCTGGAGCAAAAATGACAAATAACAAAACCCCGCTGTCGCTGATGCTAAGCGTGTGCGTGATCATGCTGCCGCTGGCCGGCTGCGATAAAAAAACAGACGCTACCGCAGCAGCAGCGCCCCAGGCACTGCAAGCACAGGCCACCCCGCTCTATGTACCGCCAACCGCCGACCAGCTGTATCAACTGGTCGGCCCCATCGCCCTGTTCCCCGATAAATTGGTGGCGCAAGTGCTGGCCGCATCCAGCTATCCCGACCAGGTGACTGCTGCAAACAACTGGCTGGCGCAAAACAAGAATCTGAAAGGCAGCCAGCTGCAGGACGCCGCCAATCTGCAACCCTGGGACGTCAGCGTCAAAGGCTTGACGCAGTTTCCTGGCGTGCTGGATCAGATGGCGCGCAATATCCCCTGGACCTCGGCCCTTGGCGACGCTTACGTCAACGATCCGACCGACGTGATGAATGCAATCCAGGTGATGCGCCAGCGCGCTGCCAACAGCGGCAACCTGAAAAATACCAGGCAGCAGCGGATTGCAGTAAGGCCGCGCGCGCAACAAGCGCCGACTTACAGCTATGCGCCACCGCTCGACGAACCACCGGTGTACGCTGGGCCAGAAGTGATTCCAGCGCCGCCGGAAACCATCGTCATTGAACCAGCCGAGCCGGATGTGGTGTATGTCCCGGCCTACAATCCCGGCGTGGTCTATGGCGAGCCGCTGCCGGTCTATCCTAGCTATTCTTACGAACCCCCCGTTCTCTACTACCCGCCTGCCGACATTGTGACTGCCGGCGTGGTGACGTTTGGACTGGGCGTTGTAGTCGGCGCCGTGATCGACCATCACGACTGGGGATGGAATTCCTGGGACGTGCATTGGGGCGGCGGCAACTGGCATGACCATGAATGGCACCGGCCTGCGGTTGTGTATAACAACAACACCTATGTGTCGCGTTCTACCACCATCGTCAATCGCATTACCAACAACTACAATCTCAATTCGAACAACAACAATTCCAATAACAACTCAAACAACAATGCGGTTATTAACAACAATCGCAATAATTTTGGCGGGCTTGCCAACAATCCTGCATTGGCTAATGGCGCGCCTTCCGTCCAGGCCGGAAGCGCGCTGAATTTCAATGCAGCCCGGCCCAATTTCGGCACGCAAACAAATCCTGCCCAGCCCCAGGCGAATCAGAATGCCATACCGTTTGCAGGCCCTGTGCGGCCGAATCATCCGCAGCCGGATTTCAACAACATGGCGCGGCCCAACTTCGGTACGCAAGCAAATCCCGCGCAGCCGCATGTGAATCAGAATTCAGCGCCACTTGCCGGCATTCCGCGGCCGAATCATCCGCAGCCGGATTTCAACAACATGACCAAGCCCAATTTCGGCAAGCTTCCCCCGGCAAACGGCGCTGGCGCTGCGCCCAATCTGAACCAGCTGGCTCGCCCAGGATTTGTCCGGCCGGCTCCGGGCCAGCCGCAAGCCGGCGAACAAGCTCATCCGGCTTTCGGCCAGCCAGGGCAGAACGCAGGGCCGGTGCCGAATCAGCTGCAGCAAAACGCGCAGAGCAAGACTCCTGTCCGACCCCGGAATCTGGAAACGGAAAAGCCTGCAAACCTGAACCAGCATCCTTTTGGCGGCAATATGCAAAGGCCTGATATCAACCGTCGTGCAGTGCCGGAGATGGCAAGACCGCAGCCGGCACCGCAGGCTGCGACGCAAAATGCGCAAAATCGGCTGCCAGAGCAATTCCAGAACCGGCTAAACGGCGGCCAGCAAATGCATGAGGAGCAGAACCGGCCGGCGATGAATCCTGCACCTCAGGTCTTCAACCGTCCGGAGCCGCGGCCACAACCGCAGATACAAGCGCCACTAAGGCCGCAACCTCAGCCGCAAATCCAGCCGCGACCACAACCACAGCCTCAGCCACAAATGCAACCTCGGCCGCAAGCCGAGCGGCCGCATCCACCTCCGCCTCAGCAAAGTCACGAGCAGGCGCATAATAACGGCGGCAATCTTCATCCCCAACAGAGAGAAGAAGATCACAAATGAGCGTGCTGAAATAAGATAATCGGGGCTACCGGCGCGGATAGCAAAGCACCGTTGCCCAAGAAAAAAGGCTGGCTGAAACCTGCGTTCAGCCAGCCTTTCTATTTTCACCGCCCGCTATGCGTTCAAGCCTGCAAGGTCATCAGGCTGGCGTTGCCGCCGGCAGCGGTTGTGTTGACGCAAACGGCGCGTTCGGCCAGCAAGCGCCACAATGGAATCGAGGCGTATTCCGAAGTTTCCAGCAAGGGCACCAGCGCCCCGCTTTGTTCGCTGAGCGCGGTCAGCAAAGGACGCAAGCGCTCGGTGCCTGCGCCGTCGACCAGAGCCAGTTGCAGACGCGTGGCATGGTCGTCGCCAGCGAGCTGGTCGACCACCCGGATCGCGGCACGCACCGCGCGTGGCAAACCTTCCGGGATCATGGCCGAGGATGCCGTTTCGACTACCGGTAAATTGCCGGTGGCGAAAACCGCCGCCAGTTGATTCAACATGGCGCCGACGTTATCGGCGCTGCAAAGAATCGCCCCGCGCGGTGCGAACGACAGGCTATTGCGCTCCCCGGTAGGGCCGGGCAGCAGCAGCGAGGTACCGAGCCAGCTGGCGTGCATGTATTCTTCGCCCAGCGCCGCTATCTGCTGATGGCCGTGGGTGCGAGCCCAGCTCAGCAAGGCTTGCAGCACCGGCGTAGCAATCTTCGCATCCACATTCGGCGCATGAATCGTGTGCGCGCCCAGCGACACCGCAGCATTGCGTTGCAGGCGCTTCAGATACAAAGGACCGCCGGCTTTCGGCCCGGTGCCGGATTTTCCTTCGCCGCCAAACGGCTGCACGCCGACCACTGCGCCGACAATATTGCGATTGACGTAGATATTGCCGACGTGCGCGTGCGCGACGATGAAATCGATGGTTTCGTCGATCCGCGAATGGATGCCCAGAGTCAGGCCATAGCCGCTGCCATTGATCGCATCGATCAACTGCGGCAGTTGATTGCGTGCATACCGCAACACATGCAATACCGGCCCGAATACTTCGCGCTTCAACTCTGACATGGCGCCGATTTCGATCAGCGTAGGCGCCACGAAAGTACCGTTGCCGTGCTCGGCCGGCAGCGGTAATTGATAGAAGTCTTTCGCCGCGACGCGCATCTTTTCGATATGCGCCAGCAACTGCCCCTGCGCTTCGGCGTCGATCACCGGCCCGATATCGGTAGTCAGGCGATCCGGATTACCGATCCGCAGTTCCTGCATGGCGCCTTTCAGCATGTGCAGGGTGCGGTCGGCGATATCGTTTTGCAGGCACAGCACGCGCAAGGCGGAACAACGCTGGCCGGCACTGTCGAAGGCGGAATTCAGGACGTCCTGCACCACTTGCTCCGGCAATGCGCTAGAGTCGACGATCAAGGCGTTTTGACCGCCGGTTTCGGCGATCAGCGGCAAATCGACCGACTCCGCCAGAGAACGTTTGGCCAGGGTGCGATTGATGATTTGCGCAACCTCGGTCGAGCCGGTAAAGATCACGCCCTTGACCCGCGCATCGGCGGTCAGCGTGGCGCCGACGGTATCGCCCTGGCCCGGCAGGAACTGCAAGGCTGCACGCGGTACGCCGGCCTCATGCATCAGTTGCACCGCGCGTGCAGCGATCAGCGGCGTCTGTTCAGCCGGTTTGGCCAGCACCACATTACCGGCGGCCAACGCAGCGCTGACTTCGCCGATGAAGATCGCCAGCGGAAAATTCCACGGGCTGATACACACCACCGGCCCCAGCGCCAAGGCGTTCTGGGTATGCCGGACCTGCGCCGCGTAATAGCGCAAGAAGTCGACCGCCTCACGCACTTCGGCAATTGCGTTGGGCAGCGATTTTCCTGCCTCGCGGATCGCCAGGGCAATCAATTCCAGCTGATTGACTTCAAATAATTCCGCGGTGCGTTCCAGCTTGCCGGCTCGTTCCGCCGGCGGCAAGGTTTGCCAATCCATGGCGTAGACGCTGGCGGCATGCAAGGCCTTATCCACATCGGCAACGCTGGCTTCGATCACGCTGCCCACCACGTCGCGCTGGTCAGCCGGATTCAATACCGGGCGCGCTGCCTGGCTGTATTCCTGTGAGTCAGTTTGTGATTCACCCAGCAGCGGCGTAGCATGCCATTGCCGCTTGCTGAAAATACTGAAAGCGCTATCGATCTGACGCAATACCTCTTCGTTGCTCAGGTCCAGGCCCGCCGAATTCTTGCGTTCCGCACCGTACATGGCGGGCGGCAAGGCAATCTGCGGATGCGGCTCGCCGCCCAGTTGCTGTGCGGCTTGCAGCGGATCGGCAATCAGCGAGTCGATGCTGACGCTTTCATCCACGATCTGGTTCACGAAAGAAGAATTGGCGCCGTTTTCGAGTAAGCGCCGCACCAGGTAAGCCAGCAAGGTCTGGTGCGAACCAACCGGCGCATAAATCCGGCAAGGCTTGTCCAGCATGTCTTTGCCGACCACTTGGTCGTACAAGGTTTCGCCCATGCCGTGCAGGCACTGGAACTCATAATCGGTGATATTTTTTTCTTGCGCCCAGCTGTAGATGGTGGCTAAGGTATGGGCGTTATGGGTGGCGAATTGCGGATAAATGACATCGGTCGCCGCCAGCAATTTTTGCGCGCACGTCAGGTATGAGACATCGGTGTACACCTTGCGGGTATATACCGGGAAACCAGACAAGCCGTCGACTTGTGCGCGCTTGATTTCGGAATCCCAATACGCACCCTTGACCAGCCGCACCATGAATTTACGGCCGCTGCGATGCGCCAGATCGACCAGGTAATCGATCACGAAAGGACAGCGTTTCTGATAGCCCTGCACCACAAAACCGATGCCGTCGAAACCGGCCAGATCGGCGTCGAACGCCAGTGCTTCCATCAGATCCAGCGACAACTCCAGGCGATCGGCTTCTTCGGCGTCGATGTTGAGGCCGATGTCGTATTGCTTGGCCAGCAGCAGCAACTGCTTCAGGCGCGGCAGCAACTCTTCCATGGTGCGCTGGCGTTGCGCGCGCGAATAACGCGGATGCAGCGCCGACAGCTTGACCGAGATCCCCGGCCCCTGCTTGATGCCGCGCCCGGCCGATGCCTTGCCGATGGCGTGGATCGCATCTTCATAGGAGCGGTAATAGGCCGCCGCATCTTCTTCCGTCAACGCTGCTTCGCCCAGCATATCGTAGGAATAACGGTAGCCGCGTTTTTCATTGTCGCGGCTGTTGTCGAGCGCTTCGGCGATGGTCTGGCCGGTCACGAACTGGTTGCCCAGCATGCGCATGGCAACGTCGACGCCTTTGCGGATCAGCGGTTCGCCGCCGCGGCCGATCAGCTTGGTCAGCGCCGAGCCCAGCCCGCGTTCGCTGCTGGTGCTGACCAGTTTGCCGGTAATCAGCAAACCCCAGGTGGCGGCATTGACGAACAGCGACGGCGATTCGCCCAGATGGCTGCGCCAGTCGCCTTTGCTGATCTTGTCTGCGATCAGGCGGTCGGCAGTCTGGTGATCCGGAATCCGCAGCAGCGCTTCCGCCAGGCACATCAGCGCCACACCCTCTTCCGACGACAGCGAAAATTCATGCATCAAGGCGTCGACGCCGGAGGCGCGCGTGCGTTTTTCACGCACCGCCTGCACCAGCTTGCGCGCCAGTGCCTGGCTGGCGGCATGCGAGCCGGCGCTGGTTTGCACCTGCGCCAGCAGCCATTGCACGGCCAGGGTTTCATCGCGCCGGTAAGCGGCGGTGATGGCGGCGCGCAATGGCGTCGGATCGGTCATGACTTCCTGGTGGAAGCTGCTGAAAGGAGGGCTGAACATGGTGGCGGAAGGTGTGTTGCTGGATGGCTGGGATGACGGCGATAGCGGCGGCATGGCGATTGTCTCGGTCTCGGTAAGATATTTATGGTGTCAACTTGCTGCGGCTCCCACAAGCTCTGTAAGCGAATCTGCTATCGGCCGCTATGTTGGCTTTAGTTGCAGTCGACATTGCATAAACCGCAACGTCGCCGCCCGGCTGCAGATTTGCTCGCTGGCATTGTTCTGGATAACTTTTTTAGTTTTCGTAGAAATCTAAGTTGTTCGATTGTAGGCGGCATTGGCATGGATTAATTCTGGTAATAATGGCTGCTATCAAAATTTTGTTATTGGTGAGAAAATTTAACCGAATAAAATTTTTCTGGAAACAGCCCATGCTTGACAAGATCAGTAAAAAAATCCTGGCCGAATTGCAGAATGATGGTCGTATCAGCAATGTCGACCTCTCGGCCCGCGTCAACTTGTCACCTGCGGCTTGCCTTGAGCGTGTGCGCAAATTGCAGGAGGCCGGCTATATCCTGCATTACACCGCCCAGCTCAATCCACAGCTGCTGGACGTGGCGTTACTGGTGTTTATCGAAGTGGTGCTGGACCGCACCACGCCGGAAGTCTTCGAAGCATTCAGCCAAAGCGTGCAAATCATTCCGGAAGTATTGGAGTGCCACATGGTGGCGGGCGGCTTCGATTATCTGGTCAAGGCGCGCGTCAAGGATATGAACGCCTATCGTGAGTTTCTCGGCAAATCGCTGCTGCAGCTCAAGGGCGTGCGCGAGACGCATACCTATGCCGTGATGGAAGAGGTCAAGCACACCACCAAGTTACCGATACGCTGACACATTGCGGCCTATCCACTGAACTGTGATTACAGGAAATGACCATGAATCGACTCATATTGGCAGCAGCATGTTTCGCTGCCCTGCAAGGATGCACCGTCATGGATGAGCCGCTGCCATCCCAGCAAGCCGAATCCCATGCGGGCAACTCGCCATCGGGCTGCACGGCAGACAAACAAGAAGACAGTGCGCTGGTAGGCAAGACAGAACAGCAAGCCGTCGCCCTGTTGACCGGTTGCGTCTGGCGCATCGGCGAGCGCGATGGCAAGCACTTCGCCGGGACGATGGATTACCTGGAAGCCCGGCGCACGCTGGGGATTACTGCCGGTAAGGTGGCGTGGGTGCGGCGGGGGTGAGGCGGAATAACTATGTCTGCCTTACTCTCGTGCGAAGTGCCAGCTTGTCTTCATGCTTGTTCCATCACAGAAGTTACGCACAGCTCTAGCAATAGATAACGCGCTTTTTTCAAACAATAAAAGGGGTCAGAATAAAAGGGGTCAGAGAATAAAAGGGGTCAGAGTCGAATTTTCCCAGGTGGATATTCGACTCTGACCCTTTTTTATTCCCTGACCCTTTTTTATTCCATTCAAAAATATTGCCGAACGTAATTGTCCGGTCACATACGAAGCTTATGCTTGACCTCGACTTTCTTCGTTCCAGTTTTTTTCACTATCTCACTGTAGGAAAATAACTATGCAAACCCCGAAAAAAATCACCTTGGCCTTGATGCTATCCTTGCTCGCATGTGCAACGACGTTTAGTCATGCCGAAGAGACGGATGCTAAAAAACAGCCAGCCAAACATGTCCTGCTTATTTCAGTCGACGGCATGCACCAGGCCGATCTTGACTGGTTTGTTACCGCGTATCCGCAATCCACCATCGCGCGAATGGTGCGTGAAGGCGCTAACTATACCAACGCCAGAACCCCTTTCCCCTCGGATTCATTTCCAGGCATGGTCGGCCAAGTCACTGGCGGCAATCCAAAAACCACGGGTATTTATTACGATGATGCCTATAGCCGGGGGCTGCTGCCTGCGGGAACGACCAGCTGTGCAGGAGCGAAACCGGGAGCGGAAGTTTACTATGCGGAAGTCAACGCAAAGGACATGAACCGCTTGGACAGCGGTCAACCGATTCCCGGGTTATATGCCGACTTTACAAAAATATCTCAGTTGACGGGCCATGCACAAGACTTGTTAGATCCAAAAACATTACCGGTAAATCCAGAAACATGTTCGCCGGTATATCCACATCAGTATCTTCAAGTAAACACGATTTTTGAAGTAGCGAAGCAGCATCATTTGCGTACAGCGTGGTCGGACAAGCACGCAGCGTATGACATTCTCAATGGCCCGTCCGGCAAGGGGATCGACGACTTGTTCGCACCTGAAATCAACAGTTCAGTCACCGATCCGTCAGCACCTGCAGGCGCCGGTGACGACTGGACTAAAGACAACACCAACACGCAAAAATACGATGCCTTCAAAGTAAAAGCTGTCGTGAATTGGATCAAGGGTTTCGATCACGCTGGCAATAACTCATTGGGTACGCCCGCTATTTTCGGCATGAACTTCCAGTCTGTCTCCACCGCGCAAAAACTCAACAAATCAAATTACTACATCGACCCGAAAAACCCCAGCACCGTCATGACCAACGGCTTGGGCGGCTACACCTTGAATGGCGCGGTGCCAGGGTCAGTATTGCAAAGTGCATTAACTTTTGTGGACGGCCAGCTAAAGACCATGGTTGATGCGCTTGATCTCAGCAAAACGGTGGTGATTCTCTCTGCAAAACACGGCCAGTCACCGCAAAACCGCACGGCGCTGACGATAATCAATGATGGCAACATGATTGACGCATTGAACTGCGCTTGGGAAAACAACGGTGCAGGTTGCAAAGACCCCGCCAAAACCCATTTGGTGGCCCATGCAATCGATGACGACGGCATTCTGATGTGGCTCACCGACCGCTCGACTAAAGCAACGCGCTTTGCGAAGAAATTCCTGCTTGCCTATTCGGGAACCGGCATCGGCTCGGATGCTTTGGGTAACAGCGTCTCCAAACCATTTACGCAAGCTGGCGTCACAAAAATCTATGCGGGTGAAGAGGCTGAAGATTTGTTCGGTACCAAGCATGGCGATGAACGCGTTCCCGATGTAGTCGGTATCGCGCAGCAAGGAGTCGTCTGGGCCGGCGGCAAGTTGTCCAAGATTGCCGAACACGGCGGCAACGCACATCAGGACAGGCATGTGCCTATCGTAGTATGGGGCGCCGGTATCGCACATCAGTCGAATGACGATCATGTTGAGACTACACAGATTGCTCCGACAATCCTCTCATTGCTGGCGCTGGATCCGAGGGAATTGCGGGCTGTACAGATTGAGCGTACTAAGGCTTTGCCGGATTTGCATTGATCGGGTAATGCGATAGGTTGGGCTGAACAGCCCAACCGTGAATAAAAAGGGGCAGAGTCGAATTATCCCAAACGGATATTCGACTCTGCCCCTTTTCTTTCCCATGGCATCGCTGGCGACCGATTACTTATACGCCGGCGGCGCCACGCCGCGCTCGGCTGCCGTCGCTTGCCCTAGGTTCAGGTGCTGCTTCGTATCGCCAGCCTGAAACCAAGGTCGACGCTGGTTTTCTCCACTACCTCGTGCCTGAGTATTTTGATCAGTAATTGGGCAGCGGTAAAACCGATGTCGTAACGCGGCGTGATGATTGTGGTGATGCTGGGATTGGCGTAGGCCGACCATGGCAAATCGTTGAAACCGGCAATCGCCATCTGGCCGGGGACCGACAGGCCGCGTCGCTGGCATTCGAACAAAACGCCCAGCGCCAGATCGTCATTGCAGCAAAATACCGCATCGCAAGCCGGCGTTTGCCCCACAATCTGGCCCAGCATCCTGGTGCCGAGTTCTATCGTCGACGGCGCCGGCGTCAACACTTCGACGTCGGCGGCCAAACCGGCTTCGGACAGCGCCTTGCGGAAGCCATGCCGGCGTTTCATCATGCGCGGATCGAGCTGGGCGCCGAGAAAGCCCGGTTGGCGGTAGCCGCGTTCGATCAGATGGCGGGCGATGCTGTAACCCGCCTCTTCGTGCGAAAAGCCGACCGCCACATCGCTACCGTCGGGATTCAGGTCGAACATGCGCACCGCCGGCACATTGTGCGCCGCCAGCTGGTCGCACAGCGTCTCTTGCTGTTCTATGCCGCTCAGCAAAAAGCCGTCCGGCGCGTGCGCCAGATAAGTGCTGATCAGCTGGCTTTCCTTGTCCGCCGAATAACTGCTTTCGCCGATCAGGAATTTGTAGCCGTGTTGATTCAGGCTATCGCGGATCCCGGTCAAGGTGTCCACGAATACCGAGTTGCTGAGCGAGGGCACGATGACGCCGATCACCTGCGATTTGGCCGACGCCAGCGTGCTGGCAGCCTGATTTGGCACATAACCGAGTTGTTTGATCGCCGCCGCAATCCGTTCACGTGCTTCCAGCTGCACCAGCGCTGGCGTTTTCAATGCGCGCGATACCGTCATCGGGCTGACACGGGCCAGCCGGGCGACATCGACGATGGTTACCCTGCCGCTGGCGCGGCTATGGCGTTGTTGCTTGAGTTCCGGGTTGCTCATGGTTGCGGTGGCATTCTTATGGTCTATTTGTAGTTAGCCAGATGCGGTTAGCTTTACTCATTATTCCGCCAGGCGCCATATTTTTGTGCTTGCCAATGGAATCTTGCCCATTTGGTTAGCGCAGCCAATGTTACACGCAAGCCATGGCACAGTGATATGGTTTCCCTGGAGTAATGATACTACTGGCCCGCAATACTGCATTCCGTTTTACCAAGAGACGTAATGTTAGCGCTACCAACTGATGTATCATTGCGGCCGCTGTGCCGCCGCTGACAAGACTACAATGAAGCGGCTAAGGCTGATATTTGACCAGGTGATCGGCCCAATCCTGGATAGCCGCCGGCTCAGTTTGCTTCATCCACTTATTCCGTCACGAGGTAGTTCATGCATCACCAGCCAGAATATATGCTTGGCGTAGATATCGGCACCACCAGCACCAAGGCGGTGCTGTTCACCACCCAAGGACAGGTGGTGGCGCAGCACGCGGTGGAATACCCCTTGCTGTGCACCACGCCGGGCATGGCTGAGCAAGATCCGCTGCAAATCTACGCGGCGGTTCTGAGCGCGATCCAGATTGCCGTCAGCAACAGCGGCGTCGCCGCTGAGCAGATCGCACTGGCGTCTTTCAGCGCCGCCATGCATAGCGTGATTGCGGTCGATCAGGATGGTGTATTGCTGAGCAACAGCATCACCTGGGCCGACAACCGCGCCGGCGAATGGGCCAACCGGATTCGCGACGAGCTGGATGGCCACGCCATCTATTTGCGCACCGGGACGCCGATCCACCCGATGTCGCCGCTCTGCAAAATCATGTGGTTGCGCCACGAGCAGCCGCAGCTGTTCACGCGCACCGCACGTTTTATCGGCATGAAGGAATATGTGCTGTATCGCCTGTTCGGCGAATGGCTGGTCGATCACTCGATCGCCTCCGCCACCGGCCTGTTCAATCTGCAGCAGCTGGACTGGGATCAGGGCGCGCTGGACTTACTCGGCATCGGCCCGCAGCAATTATCGCGGCTGGTGCCGACCACTCATCACCTGACCGGGCTGGCGCCAACCATGGCGCAGCAACTGGGCTTGCTGCCGAGTACGCCGTTTGTGATCGGCGCCAACGATGGCGTGCTGTCCAATCTCGGCGTCAACGCCATCGGCCCGGGCCAGGTTGCGGTCACCATCGGCACCTCGGGGGCGATGCGGACCGTGATCGACAAGCCGCTGACCGATCCCTCCGGCCGCACTTTTTGTTATGCGCTGACCGCCAGACACTGGGTGGTTGGCGGCCCCACCAACAATGGCGGCAGCATTTTCCGCTGGGTGCGCGATGAACTGGCCACCGCCGAGTCCGCCGCCGCCACGGCAGCCGGACTCGATCCGTATGAGGCCCTGACCAAGATTGCCGAGGCCGTAACCGCTGGCGCCGAGGGCTTGCTGTTCCATCCTTATCTGGCGGGCGAACGCGCGCCGCTATGGAATGCCGATGCACGCGGTTCGTATGTTGGCCTGGCGATGCATCACGGTAAACCGCATATGATCCGCGCTGCGCTGGAAGGCGTGATTTTCAGCCTGTACAGTATTTTGCCGGCGGTCGAAGACTTGATCGGACCGACCACCCGCATGATGGCGACCGGCGGCTTCGCCCGTTCGCCACTGTGGCGGCAAATGATGGCGGATATTTTCGAGCGCGAAGTGGTGGTGCCGGAAAGCGTCGAATCGTCCTGTCTCGGCGCTTGCGTGCTGGGTTTATACGCTCTGGGGAAAATTGCATCGCTGGAGGCGATCGGCGACATGGTCGGCGCTACTCACCGGCATTTGCCGATTGCCGAGAACGTGGCACTGTACCGGCGCTTGTGGCCGATCTATGCGGCTATTCCCAAGCTGCTGGAGCAGCAGTACCGGCAGTTGTCGCAGTTCCAGCGAGAGACTGCCGTTCGCATCTGATCAGTTTGGGACAGAGTAATGATTACTAATCTTCCTCTTCCGGATCGATCAGGCTGAATTTTTCGTGGGCGGTTTCGCTTAAATGCCCGCGCAGCCATTTATGGGCCGGATTGCGCGCATCCCGTTCGTGCCACAGCATGTCGACGTGGACCGCAGGTGTCGGGAACGGCAGTTCGCGCGCCACCAATACTTCAGTCATGCCGGTCGCGCCGATCAGGTGGCGTGGCAAGACCGTCAGTAAATCGGAACTGGCGACCACCCGGCCGGCGGTGAAAAACTGGTTGACGGTCAGCAGGATGCGCCGCTCGCGTCCCATCGCCGCCAGGGTTTCATCGATCAAGCCATGCGCGCGGCCGGAAAAACTCACCAGCAAGTGATGCGATGCGCAGTAATTGTCCAGGGTCAGCACTTGATTCGCCAGCGGATGATTCTTGTGCATCACGCAAACGTATTCGCCAGTGTACAGCCGCTCATGGTGAATCGGCGAGGCGCTGGTGGTCTGGCCGCCGGCCAGCTGGGCGGCGACGCCGGGGAAAAAACCGACCGCCAGATCAACGTCGCCACGCAACAGCATCTGACGCGGATCGCGGGTGGTCAGCGGCACCATGCGCAGATTCAGCTGCGGCGCTTCGCGCTCGATGGTGCGCACCAGCGCCGGCAACCATAGCGCTGCGGTGGCGTCCGCCATCGCCATCTGGAAAGTGGTGTGAGCGCGCGAGACATCGAAAGTCTCCGGCGTGATCGCGGTTTCCAGATCGGTCAGCGCGCGCCGCACCACCGGCCACAATTCTTCGGCGTGCTGGGTCGGCTTGACGCCGTGTGCGGTGCGAATCAGCAGCTCATCGTTGAGGGTGTCGCGCAGGCGTTTCAAGGCGTTCGACACCGCTGGCTGGGTCATCGCCAGCCGGCTGGCGGCGCGCGTCAGGTTCTGCTCGGTCATGACGGCGTCGAAAACACGCAGCAGATTCAAATCAAGCGTCAAAAAGCTCATGGTTGGATCTATCGTTAATCATTTTTAGATGGGTGCAGCGATAACAAATTTAGCCTGCAAGAAATATTCGCGGATTTTATAACTGTTATATGAAAGCGCAATGACAGATTTCAAGTACCGTAAAAATGTTGCGTAGCAGCATAAAATGCATATCAGGCTGGATTATGTCTGATACATAAAATATTGCTGAGGTGAAACCAAAGTAATGCGATCCATGCCTGCCACGCTTTATATTACACATATTGTCTTATCGGCACACGGAATGCATTCTTTAATCGCAGCCGGACATTATTCGTTGAACACATAACTGATATCCAAAATCAGAATTGGATAGCTACTCAAGTAATGAATATACTGCAATGCAACATCACCATTGAAGAGTAGTCGCATGTCTTTATTCGCTTTTGCCCTGCCAGCTGAAATCGCATTGTTCGACGCATCGGCGCTGCTTGCTGCCGCTGCCGCCGCACTGCGGCCATTGCTGGGCCTGGGAGCGCTGGCGACCTTGATGGTGTATTTCAAACCGTTATGGATGGGGATTTTGCGTGCAGCATTGATGCTGATCAAGCCGCGCAAATCGCTGGAACAGCGGATTGCCCGCAGCAAATTCAGAGGGCAGCAATTAATGCGCCGCATGGCTAACGACCATGCCGTCAGCCAACCGAACCTGGCCGCCGAACTGCGATTGCTGGCCGGTCGCGATTAACCACAAGGAGTTGCTATGCACCAATATATCTATTACGACGAAGACGGCTTCCCGACTTTCGCAGTGCTGCAATGGCTGCGTGCGGCGACGACGCGCGTTTTAGCGTGGATGGGTTTGAACGGCCTGTAACAGGCCGCAGACCTAGTCATTATCGAATTTCTGACGTCTCCTCTTTCCTGCGATGGAAGGATTCACCCTACTGCCTAACCGGCAGTAGGGATTTTTTTTGCCTGTGAATTCAGATAAAAAAATAAAAAAGCGCCCGCTAGATGCATCTAGCGGGCGCTTTTGTTTGCTGCGTAATAAGCCTTATTCAGCCAGATTTTTTTCCAGCGTCAGCTTCACTTCGGCCAGCTCTTTCGGCAAATGATATTTCAGCTTGTCGAACAGTTCTGTATGTAGCGCCGTTTCCGCTTTCCACGCAGCTTTATCGATCGCGGTGATGCGCTCGAATTGCTCTTCGCTGAAATTCAAGCCTTCCCAGCTCAGATCGGCATAGCGCGGCGTTACGCCGAACAAGTGCTCAACCCCGCCGCTCTTGCCAGCCAGCCGCTCCAGCATCCATTTCAGCACGCGCATATTGTCGCCGAAGCCAGGCCAGACAAATTTGCCGTCGGCGCCGGTGCGGAACCAGTTGACGCAGAAAATCTTCGGCAACTCAACCGAATTTTGCTTGCCCTGCGCTGCCAGCTTCTCGCCCAGTGTCAGCCAATGCTGGAAATAGTCGCTCATGTTGTAGCCGATGAACGGCAGCATGGCGAACGGATCGCGGCGCACGATGCCTTGTTGGCCGGCAGCAGCGGCGGTGGTTTCCGAACCCATGGTAGCTGCCATGTACACGCCTTCAACCCAGCTGCGGGCTTCGGTCACCAGCGGTACGGTGGTGGAGCGGCGGCCGCCGAAAATGAAGGCGGAGATCGGCACGCCGGCCGGATCGTCCCAGGCGGCATCGATCACCGGATTTTGCGTTGCAGCGACGGTGAAGCGTGCATTCGGATGGGCTGCCTTGGCGCCGGTTTCCTTGGCGATGGCTGGAGTCCAGTCTTTGCCTTGCCAGTCGATCAGATGATCAGGCGCGGTGCTGCTCATGCCTTCCCACCAGACATCGCCGTCGTCGGTCAGGGCGACGTTGGTGAAGATGGTGTTTTCACGCAGCGACGCCATGCAGTTGTGGTTGGTCTTGTCATTGGTGCCGGGAGCGACGCCGAAATAACCGGCTTCCGGATTGATCGCATACAGGCGGCCATCGGCGCCCGGTTTGATCCAGGCGATATCGTCGCCGATGGTGGTGACTTTCCAGCCTTCAAAACCCACCGGCGGAATCAGCATGGCGAAATTGGTTTTGCCGCAGGCCGAAGGGAAAGCTGCTGCAACGTAGTGCTTTTTGCCAGGTTGACCATTTACCGCGGGCGATTCGACGCCAAGAATCAGCATGTGTTCTGCCAGCCAGCCTTGATCGCGGCCCATGGTCGAGGCGATGCGCAAGGCGAAGCATTTTTTGCCGAGCAGTGCATTGCCGCCGTAGCCGGAACCGTAAGACCAGATTTCGCGGGTTTCAGGATAGTGGACGATGTACTTGGTAGGATTGCACGGCCATGCCACATCCTTCTGACCGGCGGCCAGCGGCGCGCCGACGCTGTGCACGCAAGGCACGAACTCGCCATCCGTACCGAGCACGTCATACACGGCCTTGCCCATGCGCGTCATGATGCGCATGTTGACGGCAACGTAAGGGGAATCGGACAGTTCGACGCCGATGTGCGCAATCGGCGAACCCAGCGGCCCCATCGAGAACGGCACGACATACATGGTGCGGCCTTGCATGCAGCCGTCGAACAAGCCGTGCAGCGTATTGCGCATTTCGGCCGGATCGGTCCAGTTGTTGGTCGGGCCGGCGTCTTCTTCCTTGGCCGAGCAAATGAACGTGCGGTCTTCGACGCGCGCCACGTCTGACGGATCGGAGCATGCCAGGTAGCTGTTAGGACGTTTTTCCTGGTTCAATTTTTTCATGGTGCCGGCCGCCACCATTTCGCTGCACAGGCGATCATATTCAGCCTGGGAACCGTCGCACCAGTAGATACGGTCAGGCTTGGTCAGGGTCGCCACTTCGGCTACCCAGTTGATCAGCTTTTGCTGTTTGACATATGCCGGGGCATTGATTGTGGCGATGCCGCCCATACGGGGTTGATTCATGAAAAACTACCTCCAATACCAATAAAGAAATCTTCTTTTTGCCAGCTACTGGTGTCCGGCTGGCTTGCCGCGTCGGTCGGCTGAATTCTGGTGCGCTTGCTGCGGGCTATCTGTCGCATGACTGCGGGCAGCAAAAAATGAAATAATGGGCCGGACTTCATTACAAAATCGATCAGCAAACATCGCGTAGGTTTTATTGCAGGTTTTACTGTGAAGCACGCCCGCACACCATTGAACGATGTTGTCTGTGTTGTCCGGTAAATAGTATTTATCCTGGAAAAAGTGGGCCGATTGTACACCCGATTTGTAGTGAAATTGTCCAACCATTGTAGTAAGGTATTTTCCACTTTCCGGATGCTGTTGCTTTATTACGTGGCAGCCGTTTATCTTCGTTTTTTTGCATGTATTTACCCCTATAAAGCCCAAATCTCCTATGAAAATTGCCGTACTGGATGATTATCAAGACAGCGTCCGCCATCTCGATTGTTTCAAGATGTTGGACGGCCATGAGGTCAAAGTGTTCAACAATTCAGCACGCGGTATTGGCCAACTGGCAATTCGCCTGGCCGATTTTGAAGCGCTGGTATTGATACGCGAACGCAGCAGTTTTTCCAAAGCGCTGCTGCAAAAATTACCCAAGCTGAAACTGATTTCCCAGACCGGAAAGGTCAGCGGCCATATCGATGTCGACGCCGCCACCGCTTGCGGCATCGCCATCGTCGAAGGCGTCGGCGACCCGACCGCACCGGCCGAACTGACCTGGGCGTTGATCATGGCGGCCAGCCGCCGCATTCCGCGCTACGTCAGCAATCTGCAGCAGGGGCAATGGCAATCGGTATCGGCACTGCCGCAAAACAATGTACTGGGCACGGTGCTCAAGGGACGCACCCTGGCGCTTTGGGGTTACGGAAAAATCGGCCGCATGATTGCGGCCTATGGCAAGGCGTTCGGCATGCGGGTGATAATCTGGGGCCGCGAAGCCAGCCGTGCCGCCGCGCTGAAAGACGGTTATCTAGCGGCAGATACAAAACAACAATTCTTTGCCGAAGCCGATGTCCTGTCGCTGCATCTGCGTCTGAATGAGGCCACGCGCGGCATCGTCGAGGCGGCCGATCTGGCGTCGATGAAAGCCAGCGCCATATTCGTCAACACCAGCCGTGCCGAGCTGGTTGCCGAGGGCGCTCTGCTGCCGGCCTTGCAACAAGGCCGGCCAGGCTATGCTGCACTGGACGTATTTGAAACCGAGCCCCTGTCACCGGATTCGCCGCTGCTGCGGATGGAGAATGTACTGGCGTCTCCGCATCTGGGATACGTCGAAAAAGATAGCTACGAACTGTACTTCCGTGCCGCGTTTCAGAATGTGCTGGAGTTCGCCAACGGCACGCCGACGAATGTCTTGAATCCGGATGCCTTGCTGCCGAAGTAATTTGCCAGGCGCGGTTGCAAGCAAGGCAATCAGTCTTGGTCGGCGCCGCTGGGCAGAATCAGCTTGTTCAGCCGGGCAGCCGGCGCGGCCAGTGTAGTGTCGCGCCACATGCCGGTCCAGCCCGGCGGCCAGGGCAACGGCGGGCCGCTATATTCGGGCAGGTTCTTGCGCACTGGAATCACCGGCAAGCTGTCCGGCATGACGCCCTCGCCCCAACCCAGGCTGAAGGCGTAATCGGGCAGCAAGGCGTCGCATACCTTGGCAAACCAGTCGCTATGATCTTCATCGCGCCCCAAGGCTTGCGCCAGGCCATGCGGATCGAACTGTGCCAGCGCGCTTGCCAGTTCCGCTATCGACGCTCCCGGCTGATCGCCCCAGCCCAGAATCGGGTTGAAGTTGTAATCGGCGCCAGAACCGTACCAGCCTTCGCGCCGAGCCCGCTCCATCCAGTTGCGGCGGCCGCAAAACAGATGCCAGCGCCAGTGCAAGCCGGACGGTTTGGGCCAGCTGTACAAATACAGGCGTTGATAACCGGCGCGATGCAATTCGCGCACCAGCGCCATCAGGCGCGCATGCGGCATGCGGTCCGGCGGTGCGTGACGAAACAGGATCGGCTCGCCGTCCGCGTGCTGCACTTCGTCCGACGACAGATTCAGATCCAGCGTCCGCATCTCGCTGCCGAAGCGCGCAGCTATCCAGCCGGTCAGCAGGTTGACCGACGTGATCACGCCATAGCCGCGATAGCGGTGAAAAATAACGGTGCCGGGAGCGATGGGTTTCATGAGTCGAACTTCTTGGAAAAATGTGCAGGCCGCAATCAAATGTTACCAGTGTAGCCGCTGCGCCGGGATTTCATAGGGCTGTGAAATTGAGCGGTGAATTGGCGCAGCAGCTATCCGCCGGGCTTAGGGCCTGTTAACAATTGATTTGGGAGATGCGTTCCAACCAAAACGTGTGGTGG
>NZ_JAGQEG010000119.1 GCF_018305005.1 Collimonas silvisoli | reverse complement strand
GACCGTGAAAATCGGACAGTACGTTTGGAAAGGAGCGCGGCCCGGGTGTTTAGACCACCCGGCCTGCGCAGTTCACAGGCAGAGCCCATAAACAGCTACTGGACAGTAGTTGGCTGGATCATACACCATGCGCAAGCGTCGGCAAGTCAGTCTTGCTGCAGCCCGCGTGTGTCGCTCTGCCGAGACTTGGAAAAGGAATCGGCAATATGAGTAGTTCACACAAAATCTTGCGCCTCGGCCGCGTAAGGGAAATTACGGGTATCGGACGCAGCTCGTTGTACAAGGCGATGAAAAATGGAGAATTTCCAGCCTCCGTTTCGCTCGGACCTCGGGCGGTCGGCTGGCTTGAGTCAGACATTCAAGCCTGGCTCGATGGGCGCATCAAGTTGAGCAAGACGCCTTCCCCCATCCTCCGAGGAGGTCGCAATGGATGACCATGAATTGGTTAATCTGTTCGATCGCGAGCTAGCGGTTCAGCCGGAGGGCGAAGCGGCGCTTGTGCGTCTCCTTGATATTGCGCACCGTGATTCCGGTCAGCCGCGCAAGGTCGCCGCCTTTTTGCTCGGCTTGTACAACGGCCGACGCTTCCCGTTCAACTTGACCGAGCTTCGCAATCTTGATCGGGACATTTTCAATGACTGCATCGCGGTCTTGAAAATGGACTATCGCCCCGCGCAAGATGTCCACTGTTATTTCAAGCGCGGTGGTGCGATCTTCGAGCAGCTGGCGAGGGATAAGGACATTCCCGGCGCCGATTGGGGCAATGCCCACGTGCCATCTTCCCGACCAAAATAACGCTGGTCTTACCCATTCTTCGCACCTGTACGCACGACATTGTGCGTACTGCGAAGAATGGGGGGTGTGGCATGCGATCTGACTTACGAAGCGAGGCTGATTGTATGACGCGCCCTATCGAGGCTGCGTAGCGGCCGGGGACAGCAGGAGAGCAGCATGCAGCAGAGCTTCGACATCATTAAAAACGCGCGATCGTTGCTCCTAGCGATTCCGAAAAGCAACGCAAACGACAAAACGAAAGCGGGCTATGTGCGCGCAATGCAGCGGCTATTTGCAGCGGGGCAGACGCCGCAATCGCTGGTCGCGGCCGCCATGGACATGAGGAAGGTGGCGACATGGTTCAGCCGGAAAGCGGCGATCACGCATGCGAGTCGGGATTTGATTGAGCGACTTCTTCATCAGCAGGACCAGTTGCGGCGCTCACTCCGCGGGGTGGCACCTGATGATTCACGATGGACGGAGTGGGGGCAGTCGGTACGCGCGATCGGACATTGGGCGGCGCTGCTGCAGACGGTCCACGAAGCGCCGGCCATTCCCAAGGAGGGACGCAAGAATCGGCACGGCAAGCGCATGGACATGAAGGGTCTGCCGGCCGATTGGCGCGAGAGGATCATCAAGAGGTTACCAAACTATGCCACAGCCGCCTTGGTGGCTGCGGTGACCGGGTGCCGGCCGGATGAATTGGTAACCGGCGTTCACCTGGCGATTGAGGACGCCGAGCTGGTGGTGCTGATCAAAGGCTCAAAAAGCACGGAGAAGTCCGGCCAGCCATGGCGCCGGCTCTATTGGCCGCTCGATAGTGAATCCCCGCTGGTCCAGTCCATCATCGGATTGATAAGCGAAAAACTGGTTAACGACGGGATGACGGTCCAGATCCGCGACGCCAAGGCCTTCAGCGGGGTCGTGCGCGCGGCGGGCCAACGAGAATGGCCGGCACGCTCATCCAGTGTTACACCTTACTGTTTCAGGCACCAGGCGGCGGCGGACATGAAAGCCAGCGGCAGCATGTCGACCGGAGACATATCGGCAGCACTTGGGCATTGTAGCGACGTCACCAAATCAACCTACGGTCTTTGGGGCATGGGATTTACCGGGGGCGTTGCACCGTCGCGCGTGGAGGCTGCGCGGCCGGTGAAAACAAAGGCGCCATCGGTAGCTTCGCGTGAGAAGACCGCGAACATTAAAAAGATGTCAGCAAAACTGCTTTAATCGCGAACTCCCGAATTTCGGGAGCTCAATTTAAAAAATAAAGTTTGCAGCTCTGCAGGCTTTTCCCTTGCCACCTACTTCTTGCTGGCCAATTCACTCACAAGCGCATCAATCTTCTCAGTCAGCACCTCTATTTGCGTTGCCATTGAAAGTAACAACGGCGAATCATTTTTCTTACCAAAGCTTTGCTGAATTCTGATGATCATCTCGGAGTTTATGGATTGGCCGCTTTGCTTTGCCGCATCAAGAATCAGGGCATGCAGTTGCCGTGGAAGTCTGATCGCTGTCTTGAGGTAGTCGTCTTGTTTTGCCATGCCAGATTGTATCTATAGAGCGGAATGAGTGCCACTAAAAAAGTGGTTGCCTTAAATTTGGTGGCACTTTACAATTCAGAACGCCTCTAAATTTAAGGCATTTTAAAAAGGAGTGATTATGGATGTGAAATTGCAATTAAGACTCCCGCGCAATGTCCGGGACTGGCTAAAAAAGGAGGCGAAGCGGCATGACAGATCTATGAACGGCCGCATGGTGGCAATTCTCAAAGAAAAAATGGCCGAGCAATCGGCTGGCAATGAAAAGACATCTGACCAGCAAGGTTAAACGCGTCAACCGGTATAGTTTTTTTACACCAGGAAATATTTGATTTCCGCTATCAATTGGCAGCCAGTAGATCGGCGCCAGAAGATTTTTTATCCGCGCTCTGACGGCATCAGGGAGAGTGGTGGCAAGGGTGCTCGATACACCGTTGCCACCATAACCAGAATCACTAACGGGAGTAGTAAAAATGGCTGCGAATAATAATAGCATCGTGCGAGAAATACATCAAAAATCATCCACAGACGCAAAACCGATGATGGCGGATACGCCTCTGTCAGTTGCCACCCTTATGGTGCGCCTTCAAGGACTTATCTACCAAATCACGGGCGCTGGCTCGACGGTTCGCCAGATCGCCATTCAGCTCGAAGATACTGATGTCGGTGTGGACGCGAATTGTCCCGAGATAATTATTTCCGCTCTCGGCCGGAACATCTACCAACTCGGAGAAGAGGCCTATGAGATTTCGGAGGCGATTAGAAATAGCCTCAACGGATCGGAGAGGGCGGGCTAATGAGTTTATTGCCAAAGTCCAACGATTGGTTTGAGCGTCACCCTGGCATATGCCTGGTGGTGATCGGCGCGCTTACGTTCCTGGTGGCTGCGTTATGAGTTCCCTTGCAGATCTCCAAGAACTCCGCGCAGCGGGCCTAATGCCGGCCGATCGCATTATCTGGATTGGTTTGGGATTTGTCCCGCTCAAGCAGAATGCCATCGGGGTTGGTCTTGATCAAATGCCTACTGCAGCGCAATGCCTCGGCGTAGCCGGCTTGGACGTTATTCTGATCTACAAAGGCCACGTCGCCAAATATGGCGCCATACGGAATCTGTCAAACGCCATCTATCAAGCGAAACCACGCCGGCTGCAACTCATTGATCTGGATTTTCATCGTGTGGCCTTTCTGAAACTGGTGGGGGCATGACCGGGACGCTCGGGACATTAGGGACGCTCATATGATCGATACGATAAATGGGTTTAAGGCAATGCCGGAAGAGCCAGATGCGAAGGCAGCGCGTGACATGATCGAGAAAGCCTTCGTTAGCCACCGGACCGTTAATCTGCGTTGTGGTGCAGACATCAAGCCACAAGCCATCACCTGGTTGTGGTCCGGCTGGCTGCCGGCGGGAAAATTGACTATTCTCGCGGGCACGGCCGGTACTGGCAAGACCACGCTGGCGCTGAGCTTGGCGGCGACTCTGACAGTTGGCGGCCGCTGGCCGGACGGCGCCGCATGCGTGAAGCCTGGCAATGTCCTGATCTGGTCGAGCGAAGACAACCCCGACGATACACTCGCGCCGCGGCTCATTGCTTCCGGCGCCGATATGAGGCGCTGCCACTTCATTGATGGCATTACCGAAAATGGGGAGAAGTTACCATTTGACCCGGCCCAGGACATCCACGAGCTGAATAAGGCCGTATTACTGATCGGCGGGGTTTCCCTGTTGATCGTTGATCCGATTGTCAGTGCCGTGTCTGGAGACATGCATCGGGCGAATGACGTACGCCGCAGCCTCCAGGTGCTAGTTGATTTCGCTGAGGCCCACGGTTGCGCTGTGTTGGGCATCACTCACTTTGCGAAAGGCGGGGCCGGCAAGTCGCCACAGGACCGGGTTATCGGATCGCAGGCCTTCGGTGCCCTCGCTCGCATGGTGCTTGTCGCTGCGAAAGAGGAGAACGGCAGCCGGCGCGTGCTGGCTAGGGCGAAGTCGAACATTGCGCCGGACGATGGCGGCGTCTCCTACAACCTGGAGGTAACCGAGATCACTGGCGGTATTGTCGCAACCCGTGTTTTGTGGGAGGGCGCGATCGAGGGGACAGCGCGCGAGATCCTTGGTGACGTCGAGCATGGCGATAGCGAGGGCGGAAACGAGCGTCAGGACGCCGAACAGTTCCTTACTGATCTGCTAGCCGACGGGCCGCTACCGACCAAACAAATTAAGGCGGATGCGCACGGCGCCGGATATGCATGGCGGACCATTGAGCGCGCAAAACGGGATCTAGGGATCGAGGCAAACAAGCCAGGAATGAAAGAAGGATGGCAATGGATTTTGCCGAAGACCGCCAAAAATACCGAACACCGCCACACAAATAACGTGGCGGTGTTCCCGAAAATTGGCGGTGTTCGTGGCGGACTTCATGTCGTACCGGAAAATGAAATGCCGCCAAGCTGACCACAGCCGAAATCAGCGATGTAGCTAGACTGACATTAAACCCGTCGTTTGTAGCATCTAGGGTGAAAGAATATCGCGGATAATCGTCTACAAATCGGGCGGCCCAGAAGACATGGCCGCAGCAGTACCAGTTTAGTCATGCCTAGGCCGGCCAGCCGAAATCGCGGGAACCCTTACCGCGTTGGCATGACTTCCTCTATAGGGGCGTCGAAGGGACGCATGATGGAATACTACGATAACGCATCTGGAGATTGGATTACGTTGGATGATGCAGCTCAAATTTGCGCGAAGGAGCTCGGAGGGCAGAAGGCCGTCAACGATATTTTGAAAGCGGGATACATCCAATATGAAGGCGCCAAATATCCACTAAAAATTTACGCTGTCGCTCAACAATATGGGACAGTCCAAGCGGAAAACCATGATTTCCTAAAGAATATTTTCCCTGGGCATAAATTCCCTGAACTGACACCTGAACAGAAATCTGCGGCGCTCCAGCCATTGGCCGCCGGCGAAATCTTTCAGGTTAGCGAAGAGTGCGCAAAACAATTGGTTTTACTTGGAGAAATAAAAACGGAATCAGTGTCGCCGGCGGCTGTGAGAATAGTGACATCAGACCATACCATTGACACCTGGGAGCACATACCAGCGACCGAAGAATTTGTCGAATTTTGGGCGGCAACAATTGGATGTGCCGTGACGCCGAACATGACCATTGGTCTCGGTGACGTGCGGGTAGATCGCCAGGAGCTACTGCAATATATAAATTGGATTACCGAAGAGCGGACGAAAAACGGAACGGAACTTGGTACTTCAATGCTAATCACGAATAGTGGATCCGAAAAGACGGGCAAAGCATCAATTAAATTTGTCTCTGCGCTTATCGGTCTTATTGCCGAAATAGCGAAGCGCGCCGAAAAGGAAGGGAAAGAATTTGATCCAAAATTCATGCCAGGCATAAGAAAAGATCTGTGGGAATTAGCAATAAAATTCGATGCTGACCTTGATGTAGGAACGGAAAATACATTCAATGAATACATCAAAGGATTTTGTGCATTTAAAAAAGGCTCGCGGTCAGGTGATTTTTATCGTTCTCTTTTTTCGGAATATTTCAATCCGGCCGTTAAATAGCCGGCATAACTAGGGAAGGGAGTGCACGGGGCACTACCGTCTATACTCAACTCCCTAATTTAATCCCTAGTTTCCCTAATTTCATTCGTATCCATCTTCATTTGTAATGAGCACCATACGCAACGGACTTTATCTAGTCCAACGCGGTTCGATTGGTTCGGATAGGTGCAAATTATGTTTGATTCTCTCCCTCAAACCGGCTTCATTCGCTTGCCGGTTGTTCTCAGATTTTTCCCAGTCAGTAAATCAACTTGGTGGGCCGGCGTTAAGTCCGGGAAATTCCCGCAAGGGCATAAGCTTTCTGAGCGGGTAACCGCCTGGAAGGCGGAAGACATCCAAGCTCTCATCAAACAAAGCACCTAGTTTAACGAGGTGATGATGATGCGAGTTCTTATTTTGCACATCGGATCAATGCTGGAGGCCGATGCATGACCGATCACAAAAAGATGCGGCAATGCGTCGTATGCGGTCATCGCTTTAGCCACTGGCATATCCGAGCGCCAAAAATTTGCAAGCCATGCGGCGAAATTGCTTTTGAAATTGCCCGCGTGGCCGGTACGGAATTTGTGACCGCCAAAGCCATTTTGTGCGCTCGCAATCGGCAGTTATTGCCACAACCAATCCTTGCGGCATCTACCGCATCCCGCCGAAAGGAAATCCAGACCACTATGATAAAGGAATGCAATGCTTGATGAACTTAAGCTAATTATTGGCGACAGGGAGATGTCCGGCTGGACAGATCTCCGAGTAACGAGGGGCATAGAGCGATGCCCGAGCGACTTTGAATTGGGGTTGACGGAATTGTATCCGGGTGACGCGAGTGCCTTCGTCATCGAGGCCGGCGATACCTGTCAAGTGCTGATCGGTAAAGACCTCGTGATCACCGGCTACGTGGATCGTTTTATTCCGAGCTTCTCGGAAGGACAGCACTCGATCCGCGTAGTAGGTAGGAGCAAATGTGCCGACTTGGTAGATTGCTCGGCGCAATGGCCCGGCGGTCAGATCAGCGGTTCATCGGTGTTGGGCGTTGCGCAAAAGCTCGCGCATCCATATGGCATTACCGTCAGTGCGACTGCAGATGTCGGGCTACCTATTCCGCAATTTAACCTGAATTTGGGCGAGCCACCGTTCGATATCATTGAGCGCATGTGCCGTTATTCGGCATTGCTGGCTTACGACGATACCGACGGCAATCTCGTTTTATCGCGGGTAGGGACAAAGCAAGCCGCTAGCGGCTTCACACAAGGCGAAAATGTCCAGTCCGCCTCGATCGCCTATTCGATGGATCAGCGGTTTTTCGAGTACGAGGCATTTATCCAATCGATGGATGTACTCAGTGATCTGGGAGATCTCGGGAATTTGGTCGCCTCGGCGATCGACGACAACGTGCGCCGCTGTCGTAACAGAATCATTATCGCGGAGTCTGGTGATAGCGATTTTACCGTAGCAAAAAAACGGGTGGAATGGGAGGCTGTCCGACGTTTTGGGCGATCCAATCAATTGCACCTCACTACCGATAGCTGGCGTGATAAGGACGGTCAATTGTGGGCTCCGAACACGCTTGTTCGAGTATCGCTGCCGAGATTGAAGCTCCAGGACGCGAACTGGATCATCAGCGAAGTCACGTATTCGCGTAACGAAGAAAGTGGCACGACGGCCGACCTGGTGATCATGCCTCCAGAAGCCTTCTACCCGCAGCCAACTGTTTTTCAACCGGCGCCAGCGGACGTACCGGCCAATCCGGGTGCAGGCCGATGAGCGCAGGGCAAGCACTTGCCGAGTATGGCTTTTCTTCTTACCCGCCGATGGAGTCCGATAGTGCGGCAACAGGTAAAAAAACGTCCCAGTGAAATTTAATCAAACTTATAGAAAAAATCATGACTAATATCGCCCCAAAAAACCAAGTAAATTCGGACCAACTGACATCAGGAAACCTCTCTCTCATTTCTGCTTTTGCAAAAAAAGCAGCCGAATGCCAATCGGACATCGACTTCCTCAATAGCGAAATTACCCGCTGTGAAGAGGTGATCTCGGCCGCTGGCAGTCAACATGTCCATATTGATGCATTGAAGAACAAGCGATCAATAGAGGCCGCCAACGCATTCATCGACAGGCGTCAACCTGATATCAGCAGCATTGATCTTGAAATTTCAAAAGCTGAGAAGGCTAGCGCCAAGGCTCGAGAAGATGGCCGTGACGCCAGCGTAGCACTTCCTATCATTCGGGATCGAATTGCTCTAGCCGTCGCGCAGATCAAAACGACCAATGAACAGTTGGAAGCGGCAGTTGTCACCGAGATCATGGCCCGCCATGATAGTGCTCAGGAGCAGTATTTTTCCGCCATCGAGTCGATGCGTACTGCTGTTGAAACGATGGTTGCCAGCGAAAAGACTTGGCGTCATGTCTTGCAGCCATCCCATAACGAAAAATTCCCTGGCCGGGGAATCGCGGTACTGTCCGACATTCGCTCAACAGGTTTGCGGGTGCGCTGGCAACACTCGCTCTTAAAGGAGGAGGAAATATCTTCACAATATCTCCCTGGATTTGAAAGCAGCTATTTTCTGCCGTGGTGGGCCGACGAGAGAAATGTCACGTTCTCGCAAGCGGAGATGGTCAAAAATATCGAGGGCCTTCGAGCGGCAGGTTGTCCATGCGCGTCGTATGAAGTACCCAAACTTATGGCGGCTGGAAAGAAAGATGTTATTGAAGTAATCCATGGAATGATATCCATCCCTACTTTCAAAATTAACGCCGCCACCGGATTAATGGAATTGGTCGACGATAACTGGGTCGCTCGCGGAGAGACGGTCGCCTTACCTGCATCGGAGGCCGCCAACCTTGTAATCAGAGGCATGGCCAAGTACGTTGATGGGCGATCCAAAGAAGATGCATATCGATTCCTGCATCCGACAGACCCGCTGCCAGCAAATATTCAAGATTATCGGGCCAATCCCCGGCCCTTGCGAGAAGGCCCTCAACCCAAAGTGAGTTACGAGGGACATGCGGATGGCGAGCGCCCCGCCTCTGCCGGCCAATGGACACCTGGCTTGGTAGGAATCAATAGCTGGTAAAGCATGGTGCCTCCATTGAGAGATGAACCCGTGCGATCTAGGCGGGTTCTTATTCAAACCAAATCAAGAACATATCCATGGGCGATGACTTAACGGTGCAGAACGTTTACTGGTTATACACAAGATTGCCCATCTTCAGGCTGAAATGCCGCTATCCCACCCGCATCAAATATGAAAAAAGCAGCCGATTTTCTCGCTACGGCGTTGACCGACGGTCATGCATGATGAGCACAATCCAAACTCTTCCATCGGACTCGCTGGTCGCTTACGGCAATGCCAGTGTACGTTTCGAATCACGCTCTGAATCGCGGCGAGGCGGCAAGTTCAAGCCGTCCGTCTCCCGCTTGCCTTCCCGCGTGATTGACACTGCGAAGGGCGCAACCTTATGACCGCACAAAATAACTCGCCGGTAACGATGGATGCGGCCCGTGCCGCGTTGGCACTCATTCCTGCTGATGATCGTGATCTGTGGTTACGCATCGGCATGGCGCTTAAATCCGAGTTTGATGAAAGCGGCTTTGAGTTGTTTGACACTTGGAGCGAAAATTCTGCGAGCTACAGTGCCAAGGATGTTAAGGCGGTCTGGAAGAGTTTCAAGACAGGTGCTGTGACGATTGCGACGTTGATTGCAGAGGCTAAGAAATACGGGTTCAATCCAAAGCAATACGTGCCAGCTGTGCCATTGTCTGCGGCTGACAAGGTGCGTATTCAGCGAGAGCGCACCGAGCGCGATAGCGCAGCGGCGGCTGAGTTGGAAAGCAAGCAAGCGGCGGCAGCGGACGAAGCAGTGCAGGCGTGGGCGGCGGCCGCAGATTCGGGCGCATCGGCCTACCTGGTTCGTAAGGCGGTTGATGGTTATGGAGTGCGGTATGCGGGCAATGTGCTGCTGGTGCCGTTGCGTGACGCTGCTGGCAAGCTTTGGAGCGTGCAGGAGATATTTTCCAATGGAAGCAAGAAGTTCTCGACCGGTGGGCGGGTATCGGGCTGCTTTCATATTATTGGTGATGTCGCCGCCTCTGGCTGGTTGCTGATTGCTGAAGGCTACGCAACAGCGGCAACGTTGCACCAAGCAACGGGGTACGCGGTGGTAGTGGCCTTCAATGAGGGCAATATCCGGCATGTGGCCGCTGCCATGCGCAAAATGCACCCGGAAGCCAAATTTTTGATCTGCGCTGACGACGACCGCGAGACCGATGCCAAAACCGGCAAGAATCCAGGCGTCGCCGCGGCGGTCAATGCGGCCAAGGCTGAGCGTGGCCACTGGTGCAAGCCAGTTGATCTGCCGGATGGTGGCTCCGACTTTAATGATTTGTCTGTTGCCAGCGGCGTGAACGTGGTACGGATGCAAATCACCGCTGTGATCGAGGCCGCGAATGCAGTGGAACCGCCGGCTGCGGATTTGAAGCCAGCTAGTCAACCGGCCGGTAAGAACCAAACCAAGAGAAAGTCGCCAGTGAAGGATAAAGCAGCTCGCGGCGACAAGGATGCGAAGCCATTTTTTAATGTGGATGAACGGGGCGTCTGGTTTCACGGCTTCAGCCAGCAGGGCGAGGCACTGCCTGGACAATGGATCTGCTCGCCCTTGCATGTAAAAGCAAAATCGAGAGATACCGTGAATGGCGAATGGGGTTATCTGCTTGAATTTCTCGATCCGGACGGCAAGCCAAAGCGGTGGGCGATGCCCTCCAGCATGTTGGCCGGAGATGGCACGACATACCGATCAACACTTCTAGCGATGGGGTTGCAGATCGGCGTGGGTATCGTAGCGAAGAATCAGCTTACGGTGTATATCCAGACAGAGAAAACTGATCTGCGTGTGCGCTGCACGGATCGGATCGGCTGGCATGATGACGTGTATGTGCTGCCCGACAGCACTATCGGCGAAGGCGAAGAAAAGGTGATGTTTCAGTCTTCCGGCGGCGTGGTGTCGCAATTCAAGCAGCGTGGCACCCTGGAGCAATGGAAAAATGAAGTTGCTGCGCTGTGTCAGGGCAATCCGCGGATGGCGTTTTGTGTCAGTGCCGCCTTTGCCGCGCCGCTGCTGTATCACTCGGGCATTCCATCTGGCGGGTTCCATATCTGGGGCGATAGCTCGAGCGGTAAGTCGACCGCATTTAAGGTGGCCGGCTCAGTCTACGGCGGCAAGGATTATGCACGCAACTGGCGCCAGACAGACAACTCGTTGGAGATGGTGGCGGCGCAGCATTCTGATGCATTGCTATTACTGGACGAGATCGCCCAGGTCGACCCAAAGGTCGTTGGCGAAACGGTGTACATGCTTGCCAATGAAACCGGCAAGGGCCGTGCGACGCAGACGGCAACAGCACGCAAGGTGCATACATGGCGGGTGCTGTTCCTGTCGGATGGTGAAGTCAGCCTGGCTAATCACATGTCGGAGGCCGGCAAAGGGACGCGTGGCGGGCACGATGTCCGGATGGCGCATATCACAGCTGATGCCGGCAAGGGTTATGGCGTATATGACACGCTGCACGACTTTGCCAGCGGTGCGGCATTGTCCGATCATCTGGTGAGCATGTCGCAGCAGTATTACGGTGTGGCGGGAATGGCGTTCATCGAATGGGCGGTGTCACACGCGGCCAAGCTAGGTGAGGCGCTGCGATCGCGTGTCAATACGTTGGCGCGTGATATGTGTCCGGCTGACTCACACGGCCAAGTCTTTCGGGTTGCTGCACGGTTTGCCCTGGTTGGTGTGGCTGGCGAACTGGCAACGGGTGCAGGTATTACGGGATGGGAAAAAGGGCAAGCGGTGGCGGCGGCCCGTGTCTGCTTTGCGGCGTGGCTCGATGGGCGCGGCGGTGCTGGCAATGTGGAGCACACCTCTATCATCCGACAGGTCAGTGGCTTCTTCCAGGAACATGGCGAGTCACGATTTGTTTGGTGGCATAGAGCTACCGATGATCATAAGCCCAATACGATCAAACGGGCTGGGTTCAAGCGCCTGTTGACGGGAAGCGGCTCACCCATCAGTTCCAACGCGGACCATCACAAAGCTTACGGCGATACGATGCATCCGGCGGATGCTGAATGCAGTGAACAGGAATACTTTGTATTGCCTGGAGTATTCAGGGATGAGATATGCAAAGGCTTCAACCCGAAAACAGTTACGCGCCTGCTAATCGAACGCGGCTTTCTAATGACAGAGGGGGAAGGCGATAAAGCGAGCGCAACCCGCAAAGAGCGCCTGCCCGGCTTAGGGGCTGTTCGATGCTATCGATTCAAGCCGGGAATTGTCGGAGCTGAAGCGTGAGCAGGTGCGCCGCCGGAGCTGGGCGGGGGCGGCATGAAATGGTTTCGCGCTGCATTTTGCCGTATTAATTGCAAAATTACCAATGAAATACGGTATTTGTCCCGGCTGTCCCGGGGGCTTTTTAGCTTACCGGGACAGTTTCCCGGGACAGGGGAACCCAATACCAGTAAGGCTCTCCGGACGATTTGACATGCTGTCCCGGCGTCCCGGCAAAAAAAGTGGTGGTTTGAATGCTGGGTTACGCGTTAACCAGCGATCTTCGTGTGCGATTTCGAGGGCGCGCATGCAGTTCTTGCTGGCCTCGGCATCGTCGGTGAGGATGCTGATTTCCGCCTGGCTGGCGTTGTCATCAGTCCTGAGCAACCGGCTGTATTCGGGGGTTTTATTGATGATATGGGTTGAGTATTGTCGGATCAGCCTATCGGAGCGCCCGATGGCGACTGCGCCGCTAGCTGGCCGCAAGGGACAGCGGCGGCAATCGCACTGACCATCGAAGTTGTTGATCCGCTTCACCGATGCGCGGCCAATCAAGCAGCACCTCGGCTGTCGGGCGTGTGCGCAGCGGTTCATCAATGCCGGCTTCAATGCCGAGTTCAGTGCGGCGCTCGCGACCGCCATGGCATCCGCGAGACGATGAAGGTCAACGGCGCATCGAACCCGAGGGCGAACGGGTCCCTCCTGGGCATTTCTGAACCACGGGCATTGCGCGCCGCGTTTCTTCTCTAGCTGAAGGTTGCCTACGCTTCCTTCCTTTTTAATCACAGGGCAATACGGCATGGCCAAGCTAGTCAACAAGCGGGACCTGTCCAAAATTGTCGGCGTTTCCGAGCGATCTTTCACCGAGTGGCAAAAGGATCCGACGTTCCCTTTCGAGGTGAACGGCGGCCGCGGTTCCGAAAATGGTATGACACCGCCAAGGTCATCAAGTGGATGATCGATCTCGAAATCCTGCGGCGCGCCTGCGAATCGCCGCGCGACCGGCTGGACCGTCTCAAGGCCGACGTGATGGAGGTCGATCTCGCCGAGCGACTCGGACAGCTGGCGCCGGCCACGCTGTTTGAGCGCGCCTGGGCCGATCATGTTGTCGCGGCAAAAACTGAACTGATGTCGCTACCGCTGCGCCTGGTCGGTGAGATCCACGCGCTACACAGCGTCACGAACGAATCGAAATGCAATCATGCGGGGACACTCGATACACCCGGGACATTCGAGACATTCGAGACGCTCGGGACATTCGGCATGCCGGTATGCAAATGGTGGCCGTCCCATCGTTTCCAAGTCTTCTCAGCCCACCTTCCGCACACGGACTAACACGCCTCAGTATCGGCAATGGTAGTGTCCGTCGCGAGTTGGCGCCGGCCCCGCTGCTGGAGATGATACCTGGCCAGCAGCGACCAAAAAATCAGCGCCATCCTTGGCACAATCCCCGCGACCGTCAAACATCGCTCGAAGAACCCGACCGCTGAAGATATCGAATTACTGGTCGCTGAGGTCGTCAGAGTGGGAAACATAGCGACGAATTGCCAGACAGGTAAAAATTCACCGGGACACCGGGACAGACTAAAAAACCGCGATAAGTCTATGAAAGCAAAGACTTTATTTGTCCCAGTAAATATATAGATATACTGGGACAATGCCGGGACAACACCGGGACACAAAAAAATGCCCTCCATTCTATGCGGGTCTCCAAGGAAAAAACGGCTGAAGGCCGCATGGGGCCGTCATATGAGTCGGATTAACGCCCCACTTTTGTGGAAATCTGGCGCGAGAGGTTTTCTCCTCGCGCCCTCCCGCCCGTTCAATCAGGCGGATGCAGTGATTGCAGTGATGCGTCGACGGGGAAAGTCAAAGCGTTGTCGTAAGGGCGGACGATGAAAAGTCTATAATTGAGCAAACGAGGTGCAATATTATGGATACACAGGAAATACTTACCTTTCGAATCGACGTTTTTACGCCGGAAACGTTGCCAATGGCACGTCTGGCCGCCTATCTGGCCGAACTCGCCACCCTTTACGGTAGCGAAGACCAGGTACATTTCTCCAAGCTGAAGAAAGGAAGCGCGATTCTTCAGGTGGTGGTGGAAGAACCCGCCTACCCAAAAGTTTTCCGGAGGCTTCAGAGCGTCAATAACGGAGATGCTATCCCCGATGTAAAGAAGGCTTACAAAGCTCTCGATGAGCTGCTCCGTAGCGACAACGCAGTAGGATCAATCAGTCGTGTCAGTGGAGGAAAAGTTCTTGAGTTTCCCGGTAGAAAAGCTCAGATCCCGGAAACATATACGATTTCGCAGCCAACAACAGTCGATGGTGTAGTCATCAAGATCGGCGGCAAGGATGAAACTATTCCTGTGACCCTGAAAGATCAAGAAGGCAAGGTCATTAACTGCCAGATTCGTGGCGCGGCGAACGCAAAAGCCTTATCCAAACATTATTTGGAAGATCCTATTCGTGTGCATGGCACAGGGAAGTGGGTTCGCTGTGGAGACGGTACTTGGGAACTCGAAAGCTTACACATTCAAACGTGGGAGGATCTTGATACCGCACCAATAGATGAAGTATTGGCCAGCTTGAAAGCGGTGCAAGGAAACGGCTGGAAAACAATGGATAACCCCCTACAAGAGTGGCGAAAGATGCGAGGCCTTGGATGATAATATTCGACGCAAACGTCCTTATTACCCTAGCAACTGCAGAAGAAACAGATGGGACGTATGAGCGTCTTGTTGGTCTGATCGGGGACTTGGCTGCGGCCAAGGAAATCATCGGCATACCGGCGCCCGCGTGGGCGGAGTTCTTATGCGGAACGGACATAGCAACGTCAGGCATTATCAGCACTTTAAAAAAGCGGAGTGCCGTCCGTATCCTGCCATTTGATGAAGTCGCGGCGTTCGAGACAGCACTCATTCATCGTGGAGCCATTGCTTCGGGTAAAAAGAAAGGCGCCACCAAAGCTCCTTGGCAGCAAGTAAAAGTCGATAGGCAAATTCTCGCTATTGCAAGACAGCATCGTGTTACGGCCATTTATACAGATGACGATGACATGATTGCCGAGGCAGCAAGACTTGGGGTAACGACCATACGGCCTGACGAGATCCCACTTAAGCCAGGACAAAACAAGCTTAATTTTGACTCGCCTATCGAAGAGGTTACGTCCCCGAAAAATCCGGATGCTCCTCAAACGGCCGCCCCACCAGGCACAGAATTTTAAGCGCTCCCGTGCACCAGAGCACAGCCCATTCCTCGCAGTGGGATTTTTTACGCCCTGTGGATAACTCGACGCACTTTTTGTTTTAAGTACACAGGTAAGTACACAAATTTCCAATCGGTATTGAAAATCCAATACAGTAAAGGCTTTCAAGCCTCTCGCTACCTTCTGTATCGTAGGCTAACACCCAGGACCGTCCAGCAAGTCCAGCAACGTATAACGCGGTTTATCACGACAGGATTTAAGTCCGAAACGACTCGCTGCAGTGCAGATGGTGGAATTGGCCTGAAATTGTTCAAGCACGATTCCGCCAAGCCGCTGGCGGATCAAAGGATGACTAGGAGAAACGACATACCATATTGCCGTATCGGCTTTAGGAAAATTGA
Source organism: Collimonas silvisoli (assembly GCF_018305005.1). Taxonomy (GTDB): domain Bacteria; phylum Pseudomonadota; class Gammaproteobacteria; order Burkholderiales; family Burkholderiaceae_D; genus Collimonas; species Collimonas silvisoli. The sequence continues at coordinate 124 of NZ_JAGQEG010000119.1, read as the reverse complement.
CCTTACCCCTCCAGAGTATCCCAATGTAAAGTTAGTGACTGTGCTGATGGAGAGCTAGTCATGAAGAAATCGAGATTTACGGAAGAGCAGATTATTGGGATCTTGAAGGAAGCGGATGCCGGGA
>NZ_JAGQEG010000118.1 GCF_018305005.1 Collimonas silvisoli | reverse complement strand
CAAACAATGAATTGAACGTCATCGGCACGGCGGCAGGCAGTAACAACACAGAGCCGATGTACCGCATCACCGTCAATCTCGCCTCCCAGCAAGTCACCGCCTACGGCAAGCCGCAGGCGCTGCAAGCCGGTATGTTGCTCGATGCAGACGTCCAACAAGAAAAACTCCACCTCTATGAATGGGTGCTGGAGCCGCTTTATAGCCTGACCGGCAAACTCTAACCATGCTCGATAGACTCTCGTTCGGCTTTAACACAAAACTCCCACTGATTCTGCAAACCGAGGCTACCGAATGCGGCCTCGCATGCCTTGGCATGGTGGCCGGCTTTCATGGCTATCGCAGCGATTTGGCAACTCTACGCCGCCGTTTCTCGGTCTCGCTCAAAGGTGCCACTTTGCGTGATCTAATTGCTATTGCCAATCAGTTGGAATTGGCGACGCGCCCGCTGAAACTCGATATCGAGGATCTGGGACAGCTCAAGCTGCCCTGCATCTTGCATTGGAATTTTAATCATTTTGTCGTGCTGCAGGAGGTTGGCACACGTTCGGTGACGGTCTACGATCCGGCCGTCGGCATCCGTAAGCATTCCATGGAAGAAGTGGCAAAGGCCTTTACAGGTGTGGCACTGGAGCTATGGCCGAATCCCGGCTTTAAGAAAGCCGAGGAAAAGCAGACCGTACGCTTGCGCGGCCTGCTGGGGCGCGTCACCGGCCTGTATCGCTCCTTTAGCCAGATCCTGCTGCTGTCGTTAGCACTGGAAGTATTTGCCGTGGTCAGCCCTTTCTTCTTGCAATGGGTGATCGACAATGTGCTGGTCTCTGCGGACCGCGACCTATTGACAACGTTGGCGCTGGGCTTCGGCCTGTTAATGCTCATGCAACAGGCTGTCAGCATCACCCGCAGCTGGGTGCTGATGTACATGAGCACGACCCTCAATGTGCAATGGCAAGCCAATGTCTTTACGCATTTGTTGAGGCTGCCGGTAGCCTATTTCGAAAAGCGCCACCTGGGCGATGTGGTTTCCCGCTTTGGCTCCGTCGGCATCATCCAGCACACGCTGACGACCTCCTTCCTGGAGGCGATTCTCGACGGTGTGATGACCATCGTCACGCTGGTACTGATGTTTATCTATAGCCCGACGCTGGCCTGGATCGCCATCGGCGCAATGGCGCTATATGGCCTTGGCCGGTGGGCATGGTTTGCACCCTTGCGGCATGCCACAGAAGAGCAAATTATCCATGCTGCCAAACAGCAAACGCATTTTCTGGAAACCATTCGCGGCGTCAAAACAATCAAGCTGTTTCAACGCCAGGATGAGCGCCGCTCCAGTTGGCTGAGCCTGTTGGTCGATCAGATCAATGCGGATCTGCGTACCCAGAAATTGAGCCTGCTCTACAAGTCGCTCAACGGCGTGCTATTCGGCATCGAAAACATTCTCATTATCTGGCTCGGCGCCAGGCTGGTCATGGACGGCAATTTTACGGTTGGCGTACTGATGGCCTTCAATGCCTACAAGGGGCAGTTCGACAGCCGCGTCAGCTCATTGATTGACAAGTTCGTTGACGTCAAGATGCTGCAGCTGCAGGGCGAGCGCTTGGCCGATATCGTGCTGCAGCAGCCGGAAACCATGCACGGTCGCAATCTCGGCGAACAGGATATGCCGCTGGCACCGTCGCTGGAAGTACGCGGCTTGCGCTTCCGCTACGCGGACCAGGAGCCGTATGTGCTGGATGGTGTTTCTATCAAGATCGCTGCCGGGGAATCCGTCGCCATCGTTGGCCCGTCCGGCGGCGGCAAGACCACGCTGATCAATATCCTGCTGGGGATCTTGCCGCCAACCGAAGGTGAGGTTTTAGTCGGCGGCCAGAGCGTCAGCCAGGTCGGCCTCGATACCCTGCGCCAGCTGATTGGCACAGTGCTGCAGGACGATGTACTGTTTGCCGGCTCGATTGCCGACAACATCAGTTTTTTTGATCCGCAGGCCGACCATGCCTGGATCGCGGAATGCGCCCGGCTGGCGGCGATCCATCGCGATATTGCGGCCATGCCGATGGGCTACAACACGCTGGTCGGCGACATGGGAACCATCCTCTCGGGTGGGCAGAAACAACGCGTGCTGTTAGCACGTGCGCTCTACAAGAAACCGAAAATTCTGTTTTTGGACGAAGCCACCAGCCATCTCGACATCGAGCGCGAACATCTGGTCAATGCAGCGATCAAGTCCATCAACATCACGCGGGTGATCGTGGCGCACCGCCCTGAAACGATCAACAGCACCGACCGTGCCATCGTTCTGGTGGGCGGCAAGGTTGTCCAGGACGTACTGATTCCAAAGACAATACAATCACCGGCGACGGAGACGCTGGAAGCCGAAGCATGAGCTGGCATGTGCGGCAACTGCTGGGCGGGGCAATCCTCGGCGTTGCATTAACGGCATCCACACAAGGATATGCCGAATCACTCTGGACAGATCCGCTGCGCACTGCTGGCACGGTATCGAGCAATCCGGCGAGGATGCCCATCGCGACAAACAGCACCTGTGGGTTAGCCGTGCAATTGCCAAGCCCCCTCACGCTTCTTGACGCCGTCGAGCGCGCATTGTGTCGCAATCCACAGACGCGTCAAGCCTGGGCTAATGTCAAGGCGCAGGCGGCAGCGGTAGGCGTCAGTCGCGCCGCCTATCTGCCGGCACTGACCGCCGGCGGCACCTGGAGCAAGGCCAACAATCGCACTACTTTCCCGGACTTTCCGCAAGCGGACTCCACTCTTAAGGCAAACAGTAGCGACGTTAATCTAAATCTCAGCTGGGTGTTGTACGACTTCGGACTGCGCGCCGCCAACCTGGAAAATGCACGACAATTGCTCAACGCCGCCAACGCAACCCAGGACGACACCCTGCAAACGGTATTCCTTAACACAGTGCAGAGTTTTTACGACGCTCAGGCCGGTCAAGCGCTGTTAGTGGCTACCACAGAGGCCGAACAAGCGGCAGCTGAAAGTTTCAAAGCCAGCGACGCCAAATATCTGGCTGGTGCCGGTACTCAAGCCGACAGGTTGCAAGCGCAAACCTCCTACGCCCAAGCCAGCCTGAAACGGGCGCAAGCCGCCGGCGACTTGCAAAATGCGCTCGGTAGCCTGGCAATCGTCATGGGCTTACGTCCCAACACGCCGCTAGTCCTGGCCGAACTAGGTGATGCGGGTGATGCGCCGTTGCTACAGCAAGCGGTCGACGACCTGATCGCCGACGCCGTGCGCACTCATCCGAAGATCCTGGCGGTCCAAGCACAATTGAAGGCTGCACAAGCGCAGATCAATGCCGCCCGTGCTGAAGGACGGCCGACGCTGTCGCTGTTTGCCACTGGCGACCGTAGCGATACGCCGATTAACCAGGTGTCATCCCAGCAAACAATCACCAGCCGCAGTGTTGGCGTGCGGATCAACATACCGCTGCTTGATGGTTTCAGCACCAAATACAAGGTACGCGGCGCAGAGGCTCAAGCCGAGAGCAAGGAGGCCGAACTGGCGAACGTTGAACAGCAGGTCATGCTGGAAGTCTGGAAAAGTAACCAGGCGCTGCGTACCGAAGCCGAGAACCTGAAAAGTACCGACATCCTGCTGCGCAGCGCTCGGCAATCCTTCGAGGTGGCAAAGGGGCGCTATAAGGCTGGCGTGGGTAATATCCTGGAGTTGCTCAAGGCGCAAAGCGACTTGGCGGGAGCGCAACAGCAGCGCATCCTATCGTTGACCAACTGGCAAACCGCAAGACTACGACTGGCCGCCAGCTTGGGGCGATTGCGAACGGATGGGATTTAGGAAATGTCGTGTGGCTAGTGGTATGAGCAGAATTTGTAGTTAAGGCTTTATTTTCTTAGTTAGAAATTGATTCAAGGAATAGTCAATGTTTTTTTTCGCACTATCTAAAAAATCGGCGTTAGCTGTTATGTATTGTGCTGTTCGTGTTTGTCTTTTACGCTAAATTTAACCTTCAACAATCTTTACTTAAACAATATGAAAAATCTAAAATCATTGTTTGTTTTGCTGGCCGCTCCGCTATTTTTTACGTCTGTACATGCCGATGAACCAAAAGTCCTTCAGCTAGAAGAACCTGTCAAACTCACCGCGAGAAAAGTGCAGCCGTTCGAGGTTGTCTCCGGCACATTTATCCCATTGGTTCTATTGAATGCAGACGATTTGATGGTCACAGCTCAAGTAACGACGGACGTGTACGATCATTATCAAAATGTCGTGATTCCAAAGGGTAGCCGCTTAGTCGGCAAGAAAATCCGGCAAGTAAATGATCGGCACGAAGTGACGTGGACGGGGTTGCAGGTTCCCGCAGCAGCCGGAACGCTTCGCCTTGCCCCTCCTCTACAAGCCACCATGCCGGACGGATCAGCGGGATTGGTGAACTTCCAGACCGCAGCGCGTGCCGGAGCAATCACAGACGCGCCGTTTATCGTTCCGCATTGACGTATGCAACTGCCCCGCGCTGGTTTGTGGCTGAAATAGCGCGCAAATGCGTTATTTTGCGTCACGCCGATGCAGTCAACTTCCTCGCGAACCCCACCTAGCTTGGTAGGGGCGTTTTTGCGAACTGCGTTAAAAGCACGAAGCAGGCAAGCGTTGGAGGGACCCCAAATTAGGAGCCATGATCGGTCATTTTCGTCAGGATGCATGCGGTTATTAGCAGTGCCTTGACCTAGAGACCACTACGACTGATATTTTTTCGAATTGCTGGCATATAGCAGGTTAGAGGCCATTAATGCTGCCACTCTTCACGGTCCACACTGGCGAGTTCCTAGTTGGAGAACACACTGAGCGAAATTTCTCTTCTCTGAACGTGTGTGTTCCCCAAAAGGACACCGGGTCGATCTTTTGGTCACTGACGTGGGTGTCCGCCATGCTACTTCATTAGTCGAACTTGAACACTTCGGTTTTTCAAGAATCTGCGTAGCTTGCCAAGGCCGACATTCGAAGCACCCGCAAGAGCACCACAAGAATGTCGGCGCAAAAAAGCCGGAGCTTTCGCATGATCAGGCGCAGATTGTGGGCGGTGCCGCACAGGACCGCATTAGTGTTTTACGAAGCGGTTTTGCCGGCGTGGCGCCGCGCCAGTTCGGTCAGTGCGGATAATGCTTCGGCGGCGCGCGCCGAAGGCACAAATACATGATCGTGAAAATAGGCGGCAACTACGTTGGCGCTGATGCCGAACCTGGTCAGTTCGGCCGCTACGCTGGCGGTGAGTCCAACCGCGGCAAGGCTGGAGTGCACATTGAGCGTGATCATGGCGAACACCCCCGCATATTCCAGCTTGGCCTGATCTGCGGTTTTCTGCTGCAGAATTAGCGTCAATCCCTCTTTTTCCTGAAATGAGGCGATCGGCGCCAGATCGGCATGGGCGCCGTATTTCGCATTTGGAACAGAGCAAAAAACAAACAAATCCTGCTGAAGCAGCGGCTGCATGGATGCCAGAAGGGTGTCGAGATCGGTGATGGCGCTCATGGTGCGAATCGCGGGATGTGGAAGAGCCGCCATAGTACACGGTAATACCACGGCAGCTTACCTGCCAAAGTCATCGTCCTGTAACAAGATTGTTTTAAGTTGGAGCACCGTGGTTGAAGCGCCGTAGTTGACGAACTGTCACTGGCGATCAACGCGGTCGCCGATCCATCTGCGATTGCTTTCTTTGACAAATAACCCATGTACACCAATAGCAAACGATTAATTATCCTAGATGCAGACGGCACGACTATCGACGCCTACAGCGCCATCGACAAGACGTTTTCCCGGCACGGCATGGTGATCGGCGATGAAGAGCGGTTCCAGAAACGACGCCGTCTGTTCAAGTACATGGGCGGCTTGAAAGAATTCCCCTCCAATCTGAAGAAGCAGATCGGCAAGCAGAGCCGCAAGCAATTGATTGCCACCCTGACCGAGGTGTACCGGGAAGAAGCGAAACTGTATCCGGGCATCGCCGGACTGGTGCAAAGCCTGATCGCCGCGCCGGACATTGCCGTCGGCCTGGTGACGCGGAATATGACCAACGAGCCGGAACAAACGCTGAGACAGTTGTTCCGCCGTCACGATATCGATCTGGACGCCTTCGATTTTTTCGCCCACATTCCGCTGCACCTGGAAAAAATGCAGGAATTCCGGGCGATTCGCGAACGTCTGGATATCAACCCGGCGCGCGGTTACATCTGCGGCGACGAGCACAAGGATTACCTGGCCGCGATCGGCTCCGGCATGCATCCTTTCATGGTTTCCTACGGATTCGAGAGCTACAAGCGGCTCATCAAGAAATTCATGGTGCCGGAAGAAATCATTTCCCGCTCGCCCGAAGAGCTGTGCGAACGCGTGCGGCACGCCATGGGTTTGCCGGGTACTGCCTGAGAACACTGTACTTGCCGCACTATATGGCGCAACTCCCTGTTAGAATTTATTTTCCAAAAGATAGATAAAACAGGGCGTATGTACACACTGTATGGCTTCAAAGGCTCCGGCTCGGCCGCGGTGGAACTGGCATTGGAACTGGCCGGGTTGCCTTACCGCCAGGTCGACGCCGCTTCCTGGGAACCCGGCTCGGCGCTCGATGAGCTGCAACGCATAAATCCCCTCAGACAGATTCCCACCTTACAGCTGCCAAATGGCGGCATATTGACCGAAAGCGCTGCGATCCTGCTTCATCTCGGGCTGACTGATTCATCTGGCCGGCTCTTGCCTGTCGACGAAACCCGGCGTGCGCAGGCGATCAGGGGGTTGGTGTTTATTGCCGCTAACTGTTATGCCGCGATCGGTGTGATCGATTTTCCAGAGCGCTGGTGTATCAACGCCGATGAGGCTGTGAAAGAGCAAATCCGCGAGGGCGCCCGCGCCCGCCTGCACAGCTATTGGGAAATTTTTGCCGACACCTATCCTGCATCGCCATTCTTGAGCGGCGCAACGCCCGGCGCGCTGGATCTGCTGGCTGCGGTGGTTTCCAAATGGTCGGAAGCGCGGGTCCATCTAGCGCAGGTGCGGCCCGCTTTTCTCGCTATGATCGAGGCCGTGGAAGTCCATCCCAAAGTGGCGCCGGTATGGCGGCGTCATTGGGATAATTGATCTCTTGTCGATTTCTCGCTGATGTTTTCATCCTATAAAAAATACGGAGCCCCATCGTGCAGTCACAAATCGCGTTGTCTGAAGACCAGTTGATGAAGAAAGTGGCGTGGCGCTTGATGCCATTGCTGATCGTGATGTTCCTGGTAGCTTTCATCGACCGCCAGAATGTCGGATTTGCCAAACTGGATATGGTGCATGCATTGAACATGAGCGAGGCAGCTTATGGCCTCGGCGCTTCCTTGTTTTTTATCGGCTACCTGTTGTTTGAAATCCCCAGCACCTTGGCCCTGCACAAATACGGCGCGCGGGTCTGGCTGGCGCGCATCATGTTTACCTGGGGCGCAGTGACGATACTGCTTGGCTTCACCAGCTCGCTGCCGATGTTTTATGTGTTGCGCTTCATGCTGGGTGTGGCCGAAGCGGGTTTTTATCCTGGCGTGATTTATTACCTGACCTTATGGTTTCCCCAGGTATATCGCACCCGCGTGCTGGGAATCTTTACGCTGGGGAGTGCTTTGGCGAATATGCTGGGAGCGCTGGTCGGCGGCTTGTTGCTGAATCTGAACGGCACGCTGGGCCTGGCCGGCTGGCAATGGGTGTTTATCGCGACCGGCGCGCCGGCGGTGTTGTTGACACTTGTGGTGATGGTGTATCTGCCGGGTTCGATAAATGAAGCCAAGTTTTTGTCTGACGCGCAGAAAGCCAGATTGAACGACATGATGCTGCGCGATACACCTGTCAATGTCACACGCGGCAATCCGCTGGCGGCTTTGTGGGATCTGCGCGTGCTGCTGTTTGCCGCCACCTATATGCTGATGTCGACCTCCCTGTATGGCGTCACTTACTGGCTGCCGACGCTGGTTAAAGGTTTCGGCGTCAGCTCCACCATCAACGGTTTGTTGAACATGATGCCGTGGGGACTGGCGGTGCTGCTGTTGCTGTGGCTGCCGGGAAAACTGCGGCATGACCGGGTGGTGTTCAAAGCGATTGCTGCGATCGGCCTGCTGGGTTTGCTGTGTTTTACATCGAGTGCGCTGCTGGATTCGAATACACTTCGGTTTGGCGCCCTGGTCATCGGCGGCGCTTGCATCACCTTGCTGTATCCTTGTTTCTGGTCCCTGCCGCCGAAATTTTTTCAAGGCGCACGGGCCGCCGCCAGTATTGCGGCGATCAACTCCATCGGTAACCTCGGCGGATTTTTCGGGCAAAACCTGATGCCCTACGTCGGCAAGGTCACGCATAGCAATGTCACCCCGATGCTGGTTCCTGCGGCTTGCCTGACGGTGCTGTGCTTGGGCGCGCTGGCGGCGATGCGCTGGCAGCGCCAGCGCGATCTGGTGGCATTGGAGGATTTGGAGGAGGATATCGTGCGTCAGCGCCTGGTGGCGATTCAGGAAGATGGCAGCGAGGACCCCGGCGCCAGCATCGATCAGTTGCTCGACCTGCATCCTGATCATCTGCATATGCCGCACTCAAAGCCGCATGGCCATTAAGCTTCAAGAGCATCAATGAAAGTCGCGGCTGCTGGTCCCCAGTTTGCCCAGCAAGGGCGACATATCGATTAACAGCTTGGCGACCAGATGCCTGACGCCATCCTGGGATTGCCAGACGCCGTTGACGCCCATCAGCGCCGCCCCGCGCAATTCCTTGCGCTGGCGGTCGGCCAGGTCCGGCCAGACGACGACATTGACGGTGCCGGTCTCATCTTCCAGGGTGACAAACACCACGCCTTTGGCGGTGCCGGGGCGCTGGCGCACCGTGACGATGCCGCAAGCTCGCGCCAGCCGGCCATTGCCGAAGGTGTTCAATACTTCGGCCGCCATGAAGCGCTGGGCGTTTAATCGTGGGCGCAGCAGCGCTAGCGGATGGCGGCCCAAGGTCAAGCCCAGCGAGCCATAATCGTTGACCAGGTTTTCTGCTTCCGAGGGCGCGGCCAGCAGCAATTCTTGTTCCTCCACCTGTGCCTGCTTGAGTAAGCCTTTTTCCGGTGCGCTGACCAGCGCTTGCCACAGAGCTTGACGCCGATTGCCGACCATCGGCGCGAGCGAATTGGCGGCGGCCAGCGCCTGCAATTGATCGCGCTTCAAACCGCTGCGCAAGGCCATGTCCTTGAGATCGGCGAAGGCGCGCACCGCACGCGCCGCTTCAATCTCTTGCGCATTGTCGAAGTTCAGGCCGCGTACCAGGTTGAGCCCCAGCCGCACTGCCGGCCTGCTGGCCGCTGTCGGTTCCAGGGTGGCCTCCCAGTTACTCAAGTTGATATCCACCGGCAGCACTTCGACGCCATGCCGGCGCGCATCCTGCACCAGCTGCGACGGCGAATAAAATCCCATCGGCTGGCTGTTCAGCAGCGCTGCCAGAAAAGCTTCCGGTTCATGGCATTTGAGCCAGGAACTGGCATAGGCCAGCAGGGCGAAACTGGCGGCGTGGCTTTCCGGGAAACCGTATTCGCCGAAACCCTGGATCTGGCTGAAGATGGCTTTGGCGAAACTTTCGTCGTAGCCTTTCGCGGTCATGCCATCGATCAGCTTGCGTTCGAATTTTTCGAGGCCGCCTTTGCGCTTCCACGCCGCCATCGAACGCCGCAGGCTATCGGCTTCGCCTTCGGTAAACCCGGCTGCGATCACGGCGATTTGCATCACCTGTTCCTGGAAGATCGGTATCCCCAGGGTTCTACCCAGCGCTCCCCTTAATTCCTCTTTGGGGTAGATGATTTCATCTTCGCGTTTTTTCCTGTTTTGCAGATAAGGATGGACCATGCCGCCCTGAATCGGCCCCGGCCGGACGATCGCGACCTGGATCACCAGATCGTAGAATTTACGCGGTTGCAGACGCGGCAACATGCTCATCTGGGCCCGGCTTTCGATCTGGAACACGCCGATGGTGTCGGCACGGCGGATCATTTCATAAGTCGCGGGATCTTCGCGTGGTATGTCTTTCATTTCAAAAGTCTCGCCGCGTTGCCGCGCCACCATCGCCAGCGCCCGCTGCAACATCGACAGCATGCCGAGCGCCAGGATGTCTACTTTAAGCAAGCCAACCGCATCCAGATCGTCCTTGTCCCATTGCACCACGCTGCGATTTTCCATTGCCGCGTTTTCGATAGGCACCAGCCGCGACAGCTTGCCGCGTGAAATCACAAAACCGCCCGGGTGCTGCGACAGGTGGCGTGGAAATCCCATCAGCGTGTGCGACAGATCGGCCCATTGTTCTGCAATCGAGGTATTGGCAGCCATGCCCAGCTCGCTGAAATTCTGTTGCAGCTGCTGCTTGTCATCCCACCAGCGTTGCGATTTGGCGACCTGGTCGACAAGGCCGGGATCGACGCCCAGCGCTTTGCCGACATCGCGCAAGACGCTGCGCGGCCGATAGCTGATCACCACCGCCGTCAGCGCGGCACGCCGGCGGCCGTATTTGTTGTAAATATACTGGATCACTTCTTCGCGCCGCTGATGTTCGAAATCGACATCGATATCGGGCGGCTCATTGCGCTCGCGGCTGATAAAGCGGCCGAACAGCAAGGTGCTTTGCGCCGGATCGACCTCGGTAATGCCGAGGCAGTAACAGACCGCCGAGTTGGCCGCCGAGCCGCGGCCCTGGCACAAGATGCCTTGGCGGCGGGCAAACTGGACAATGTCGTAGACGGTCAGAAAGTAAGCTTCATAGCCCAGTTCGTGAATCAGATCCAGTTCGTCTTCCAGTTGTTTCTGTACGGTGGCCGGAATTTCGTCGGTGAAGCGGTCGCGTGCGCCGAGATAGGTTTGCTGGCGCAGATAGCTGGCCGGGGTATATCCCGGCGGCACGATTTCATCCGGATATTCATAGCGCAGCTGATCCAGCGAGAAATTGCACAAGGCGGCTATCTTTACCGTTTCGGCCAAGGCCGCAGCCGGATATAAATTGGCCAGCCGCAGCCTGGCGCGCAGATGCTGCTCGGTATTCGGCGCCAGAGCATAACCGCAAGCGGCGACAGGTGTGCCGAGCCGGATCGCAGTGAGCGTATCTTGCAGCGGCTTGCGTGAGCGGCGGTGCATGCAAACGTCGCCAGTGGCTACCACCGGCAAACCTAGTTCATGCGCGACTTGCTCAATCACAGCACGCTGCCGCTCATCGCCGACCTGATGCAGCATGGTCATGCCGATCCAGCTGCGGCCGGGAAAGGTGCGGCTCAACCATGTCGCCTGGCGTGTCAGCGTTGCGCTATCGATGCCATGCGCGGGCAACAGGATCAGCAGGCAATCGGGTAGTTGGCGCAGATGGGCGTTGGCGCTATCCGGCTGCTCCAGGTCTTGCGGCCTGAGCAGGTAATGGCCTTTGCCGGCGCGGCTGCGCGCCAGCGTGATGAGTTCCGACAGATTGCCGTAGCCTTCACGATTTTGGGCCAGCGCGATGAGGGAAAATGGCGGGCTGCCGTCGGTCTCATCGTCGGCCTGACTCAGTTGGAACCGGCTGCCGATCAGCAGCGGCAGCTTATGCTTCTTGGCTTCCACATGTGCCCGAACCACGCCGGCCAGCGAGCATTCATCGGTAATCGCCAGCGCGCTGTATCCGAGCTGAACGGCGCGCTCCACCAGTTCTTCCGGATGCGATGCACCACGCAGAAAACTGAAATTCGAGACGCATTGCAGCTCTGCATATTCGGGCAGCATGAGTGGTGGCGCTGAGGAGGAATTTTCGTCCATATGCAATACCTGCGAATCAGGCAAACAAGCCATGTAGGAACCAGCGGACATCATCGTCGTCGCGTTCGCGGTAGATCCAATAACAGGCAGCGTCTTCACCTTCCGCAACGAAGTAATCGCGCACGGCTGCCGCGCCATCCCACCAGCCGCATTCGATACGTTCCGGCCCTGATAGCAGGCGGAGGGGCGAGCCATAAAACGGTCGGTTTTTACGCCACGTCAAGGCAAGCGGTTGTTGCAAGAGCCAGAATGGCCGCTGCGGCTGAATGCGCCGCAGCGTTTCCTCTGGCGCCTGGCTGCGGTCGTTGTCAGCCGCAGCTTGCCAGGCGTTAGCGATTTCCGGCCGGTGATCGGCTAGCGCGGCCGGCTTCAACACATTTTCGCTGCCGAGCCGCGCGCTTAACAATTCCAGCAAGCGCGCGTAGGCGCCGGGTGTGCCGCCCGGTTCGGGAAACAGCGAGGCAGTCGGCGGCAGCATCGCTGCCACCTGGGATGCTTGCAAGCGCAAGGCAATCACCGGCGCATCGAGTTGCAGCCGGCCTAACCGTTCTTTCAGCAAGCGCAGCAGATGTTCTTCATGCCAGGCCGGTTCGGCTAGCGATATTTCCAACGGCGTAGGCGCGATCGCCTGGCGGCCGCGCTCGTGTTCCAGCGACAGCATGAAGCGCGATACCGCCAGTTGCTGCGCCACCAGCCAGCCTATCATTTGCAGAATCAGGCGGCGCGCCGCAAACAGCACAGCCTCGGCATGTTCGATTCGGTCCGGCAGTTCCAGCCATGCCGAAAATGTCTGCGGCGGCTGCACCCATTCAAACATTTCCGGCGCCGAACCGTAGGCGCGGTCCAGGGTTTCCAGGATATGTTTATCGCTGCGTCGCTGCAGGCCGGCGCGCGGCAATTTGCGCAAGTCGGCCAGGGTCTGGCAACCGATGCCGGCCAGCCATTCCTGATAAGGACGTGCGGCCGGCAAGATCGTGAACGGCAAGGCGTCCAGCCGGCGCTGCATGCTGGCCAAACGCAAGCTGCGGCGTTGCCTGGCTAGAGCGGGTGCATGGCGGCTGTCACCTGCCAATTCGCGCGCCAGCAGCCATGCGCCTTGCGCCGTCGGCGCCATGCTGACATGCGGCGTGAAGCCGAGTGCCTGGATACTCTCGCGGATGCGGCGGCACAGCGCCAGCCGGCCGCCGAAAGCACTCAGGCTGGCGCTGACATCAAGCAGCAGCGAATCTTCTTCGGCATGCGCCACTTCCGGCGTGTATTGCAGCAAGGTCAGCGCGATATCGTCGCGCGCGCCTTGTTCGCGCGCCGGGTCGCGCTCGCATAACAGCGCCTGCGGCGCCAGCGCCAGCACGCCGCCGCGGCGCATGCCCGGCCGCACGCCGCTGGCAGCCGCACTGGCCGTCATGCTCAGCACCTGGTCATGCTCCAGTACCGCAAGCATGCAGGGTTCAGACCAGCGCGGGCGCAATGTTTCCAGCGCCAGCAGCGGCAGGTGTATGCCTATCCAGAGAGCCATGATTGGGTACGTTAGAAGAACTTGGCGGAACGGTCGGAACAGTAGTCGAATCAGAAGCAGGCACGACTTCCGGCAGCGGCAGGTAAAACGCCTGTTCGTGTTGCGGTCCTTTGCGTTTGAGCAGCTGGATTTCAACGCCGTTGCGCGCCGGCCGCAATGCCAAGCGTAAAGGAGAGGGCGAGGATTCGTGGGCGGCGCTCAGCGGTCTGATTATCCACAACATGGTGTCGCTGGCCTGGGCCGCCAAATGCAAACGGCGTAAGGCTTCGCCACGGATGTGCGATTGCCACAGCAGCAATGCGCCGCAACTGCCGTTACGCAACACCTGTTCCGCCGACCACAGCGCATCGGCGCTGCGCGCCGCCTTGATCCACAGCAATTGTTTGCTGGCCAGGCCGGCGGCGTTCCAGGCGGCGATCTGCGGCAGATGCGGCGGCTGCAGCAAGACGATCCTGCGCTGGCTGGCAATGCGCGCCAGCGCCGGCTGCAATAAGCGTAGTTCGCCGCTGCCGGCTTGTTGCAACAAAAGCTCTATCAATGCCGAATGCGGCCAGCCGCCATTCGGCAACTCACGGTCCAGAGCTGGATGGCCGGAGGCGGTGACCACACCTTGGTAAGAACCCATCTGGTCGGCACGCCACAAGGCGTGCGGCAAGGCCGCCGCCACCGATTGGGCGGCGGCGGAAATGCTGGATGGGGCGCTGGCAGAAATGGGCATGGCCGGATGACAAGCTTTTAAAACAAAATCGAGATGTGATTATACTGTATATTTGTACAGTATAAATTCAATCTTGCTTTAGTCAATGCGGCTATAGATCAGTTTTGCCAGATCAATCGAATAGTTGTCAAATCGATTAGCGTGCCTGATCGAGCCGCCAATCCTGAGTGGAGCGAAAACAGGCCGCAACCCGATCCGCAAACAAGCCCAGTCCCGAGCACAACACAAAATAAATCAAACCGATAAACAGGAATATCTCGGCGGGATAAATCATCACCCGGCTATTGACTTGCGCCGCCACGAACGACAATTCGCCGACGCCGACGATGTAGGCTAATGAACTGTCCTTGATCAAGGTTACCCATTGATTGATGAAGGAGGGCAGCATCATTTGCAGCGCCTGCGGCAGCACGATATGGCGCAGTACCGCCACCCGCGTCATGCCCAGCGACAAGCCCGCATCCCATTGCCCGGCCTTGACGCCGCTGATTCCGGCATGCACCGAGTGTGCCAGATAGGCGCCGCCGATCAGCGCCAGGGCGCACATCACGGACAGTACGTCAGGGACGTCGATATGGAACACGATAGGTAGCAGGAAATAAGTCCAGAAAATCAGCATCAGCACCGGAATCGCCCGGAAGAAGCCAAGCGCCATGGTCAGCAGCAGATGCGGCCAGCCGCGCGCCAGCGACAAGGCGATACCCAGCGCCAACCCCAGCAACGCCGAGACCAGCGCCGAGCCTACGCTGAGTAATACGGTCAGGGCGGCGCCGCCGAGAGGGCCGTCGGGATAGGCGCCCCATAACAGATACGGCAGGTTGTCCGTCAATACACTGAGTTGCATGCTCATCGCTGCGCACCGCCGGCAAGTCTTTGTCTGCGCCGGATCAATTGACCCGTTGTTTCAATCAGCGCGATGGCGCCGATATAAAACAAGGTCGCCACGCCGAAAGCCTGAAACGTCTTGAAGGTTTGCGCTTCCACCTGACGCGAGGTGTAAGACAATTCAGCCAGGCCGATGGCCATGGTCAATGAAGTGTTCTTGACGATATTCATGGTTTGGCCAAGCAAGGGCGGCAATGCAATCCGTATCGCTTGCGGCAGGATTACGTAACGCAATCCCTGCCAACGATTCAAGCCGAGAGCGGCCGCCGCCAGTCTTTGCGCTTCTGCAACACCGCGCATGCCGGCGCGGATTTCCTCGCTGACATAGGCGGCGGAATACAGGCTCAGGCCGAAGATCGCACAGAGTAATTCGAACGATGGCCATGTCAATTTCAGATAGGGACCCAGCGTCACGCCATGCACCGTATTGAGCCACTCTACCGAATTTTCCGGCAACAGGCTGGAGACGCCGAACATTGTTGTGGTGATCCCTGGTTTATGTTTCGGTTAATGCGGCTGATCGCAAAAAGCAACCGCCATGCAGGGCAGATTAACAAAACAAAATCATGCAGTGAACGATCAAAGTTGCATTTGATTATTACAAGTTTGCACGCTGTATTCAGGCGTTGTCGGCGCTATGTCGAAACACCGTTAAAATGCGGAAGATAAATTTGGGGAAAACGGACAAGGAGCACACGCTATGGCAACAACGAAGAAAATCGCGCTGGTCACAGGCGCAGGTTCCGGCATCGGCAAGCACATTGCCCTGGCCTTGATGCGCAACGATTACAGCGTGGTGCTGGCGGGCCGCCGCGTCGCTGCGTTGGAGGAAACGATTGCAGCCGCCGGTGCGCTGGGCGCGCATGCCTTGGCGGTGCCAACCGATGTCAGCGATCCGGCGTCGGTCAAGGCGTTGTTTGAAAAAATCCGGGAACAGTTCGGCCGGCTTGATTTGCTGTTCAACAATGCAGGCATCTTTACCAAGTCGGCATCGCTGGAAGATGTCGATTTTGCGCAATGGAAAGCGTCGGTCGATGTCAATCTGAGCGGCGCTTTTCTTTGCACCCAGGAAGCGTTCCGCATCATGAAGACGCAGACTCCGGGCGGCGGCCGCATCATCAACAACGGTTCGATCGCAGCCCATGTGCCAAGGCCGAATTCGGTGGCTTATACCGCCACCAAGCACGCCATCACCGGCCTCACCAAATCGACTTCGCTGGATGGCCGCAAATACAATATCGCCTGCGGCCAGATCGATATCGGCAATGCCGCCACCGACATGACTGAAAGAATGGAGCAGGGCATCTTGCAAGCCAACGGCCAGATTGCCGTGGAGCCGACCATGGCGGTCGAAAATGTTGCCAATGCGGTGCTGTACATGGCCAGTTTGCCGCTGAATGCGAACGTTCAATTCATGACGGTGATGGCGACCAATATGCCGTTTATCGGCCGCGGTTGATGCTGGCGCAAGCGCCCGTCCTGTTGACGGGCGCTT
>NZ_JAGQEG010000117.1 GCF_018305005.1 Collimonas silvisoli | reverse complement strand
CAAAAAGATAGCTCAGAGTTCGTTGACGAATATCAAGCGTCCGCCAACTCGATCATTTGGCTGGATTTTGCAGATCCTAACAAAACAAGGGAACAAATACAGCAATTTCAGACATTGCTATCTAAACTACTTCCCCATGATATTTTGAAAATCACATTGAACGCCAACCCTCAGTCTCTATATACCTCTGGCCAAAAAGACGCCAATGGTCAAAGGGAGACCAAGGATTTCATTAACGGAAAACGATTGGAAAAATTGGTACATCGCCTGGGCGACTTTATGCCACAAGACGTTTTGGCTGATCAAATGACGGGCGACGGTCTACCTCGGATTCTTATTAGAGCTCTGGAATTTGCCGCAAACCAAGCTTTAGAAGGACGCCGAAGAGAAAATATGTATTTTCAGCCGCTAACTTCGTACGCTTACTCCGATTCCAGCCATCAAATGCTTACTTTGGCAGGAATTATCTTGTCTAGAAATGAGAGATCGGCATTTTTCCGAGAGACTCAGATAAAAAAATGGAAATTGGCAACTCCGCATTGGGGAAGTTACCATGAGATCATGGTTCCGGCATTAACAGCCCGCGAGAAAATATTTATCGACCAATTATTACCTCGGAAATCAAGCAAAGAAATTCACAAAAAATTGAAGTTTCAATTCGATCCGAGTACGCAAAAGTCCTTGATAATAATTGAGAATTACAAAAAATTTTATCGCTACTATCCGAGTTTTCATCGAGTCGCGTTGTAACTATTTACGTAGATCGCGGCCTGTTTAACTGACGTTTATCAGATGGTGAGATAACTGAATTGAACTAGACCCAAAAGCAGCAGCAGCAGCTGCTGCTGCTGCTTTTGCTTAATCCGCCAATGTGATCCGTTCGCCCATTGCAATGGACGCCTATTGGTGCCTAGAGCTCATGAAATCGACTAACCCTAACACGCATCCCCCAGAAGCTCAGCGATGCTGACGGCTGAAACAATCAATGCAGCTCGCATACAAGATTTCAACCAGTGGTCTATTCAAGTTTCTATCAGATGCCGCAGAATCGGCAGAACTTCGTCACGAATTTGAAATGCCTCCGAGCGATTGATTGGTTGATACGGATTGTGGGCTGCGCTATTGAGAATTTTCTTATGCTCCTTCATTCTTCCCAAGCTATGTTTCAAGTGATTCCTTTTCGCCGTACCCAGGATACTAGGATTGTTTACTAGATAAACACTTGCTTCATCCATTGTTGGATTCATGTTTTTTTCATCTTGAGCATTCTTAATCAACCCCTCTTGACGGCGTTTGTCCAACACTTCTTGCCTGAATGCGTCGTACTTTCCATGTCGAGCCAGATGAGTAGCGACGGTGGCTTCGAAGAGCATTCGAATCAGCACTAAACCCGCATATGTGAGTTCACCCAAATCTAAATTCTTTGCTTCGTGAACCAACGCAAGATGCTTGTCATAGCAATATTTCTCGTCTACATCGAGCGGTAAAATAGTACGAAACTGATTATGATCGATCTTCGTAATATATTTGGGCGCATCTACCTTTGCACCTTTCGTCTTTTTCCCGTTCGCTACATCTTCATTTTTTTTTGTTTCTGAATTCTGCGACTGCGATGGCAATCCAGGAATCGGAGTCAGTACTTCATTTTTGCGCTTCGTCGCTTTGGCTTTGTTGGCGTTTTTTCGCCAAATTTCGGCGAATTGCCGCATATCTTCCAAGGCCATTTGATACGCGTTATTGTTGAGGTCGACATCTATCTTCGTGGTAGCCCAAGGAAGTTTGTCGGATTCCGGCCCTACGAAGCGAACAAGGCCGACAAAACCGTAAAATTCCGTGTGGAATTTTCCATCCCAACCAGTCTTCGGCGTTTTGTCCGAGACAACAATTGCGCGATCATTACAAAGGATCGTCCAACCATATTGCTTGGTGAGAGGGAGATTTCTATCTGAGTTGTAATCTGGCTCTGCAGTAAACCGATGGTCGCGGTGTTGGCCACATTCTATGTTGATTGAAACGCCATCAGTTGTTTTATAAGATTTACGCTTAATTTCGAACGGACCATTTTCTCGAATCCCTACTTCTTCATTATTGATCGCAGTTCCATTGATTGATATTTTCAATGCACTTGCTATGAACCGACCATATCTTCGTCCGATATCGTGACGTAGTGTCTCGATTTCACTAGGATCGCCGAACCGTCTGGCAATATCACTTGGAAGCTGCAGTATTTCAATAACAGTCCCAATTTGTCCGCTAGTCGGAAATTCCTCAGCTGGTAAATTCCAATCTTTGGATCCCAAATATTTATCGGTATTTAGAACAAGCTCCGCGCGTTGGAGTCCTGTGTCCGTCTTCAGGTGACTAACTCGCCCAAGTTTGAATAATGCGCGATTCAGCCCTAACCCAAATACCCCGATTCCCATCTTGTGGGAGGAGCGCTCGCCAAACCGCAACACCATTTCCCTTAGCTTATCAACCGGGATCCCGCCGCAATTGTCGGCGATGGAAAAACCTTCGCCGCCAAGAGTGATTTCGATTTTATATCCATCAAAAGATTCCGGTAATTGCTCAAACCCGCTCTCGATTTCTTGGTCGAGGTAAATCGTATCGCGAGCAGCGTCGATTGAATTGTCTATCAAGTCGAAAATACATGCATCTACACTGATGTCGCGTGTCAGGCTGTCGACGACAACTTTTTTGCTTGGCTTAGTATCTACCCTAAACGATTTGCCAATTCTTTTTGCCATTACCAGCACCCCATATGTTTGCATGTTGACTTACGGACATTACATGTCGAAACATACACGATACTTTGAGATAAAAACAGCGTTCGATCTATAAAGAATTGAACCTCATTCGATTGTTAGCGAACTCAACCATCAGATAGTGCCAAGAACGTACCTGACAGACGCTCTTTTATGGCAGTAACTTGCTTGCGTATGTGGGGGGAAATGACTAATTGTGGGGCTGACCAAGTTGAGAAAATCCAGCGCTGAAGATACTGGATTTCGACCCATGCTGTGATTAAATTCGATATGCAAACCGCTCAATCCAAAATTCCTGCGTAAACGAGTAAGCAACGAAGCACATAACTTCAAACTCCTTAGCGTAGTTGGTTTGCGATTGTCTGAAACATAATTTCAGAAACAATGGGGCTAACGCTATTGCCGATCTGTCTAAAGCTATGCCATTTAGTCCGATGAAACACGAACCAATCCGGAAATCCCTGTAGACGAGCGGCTTCTCGAGGGGTAATTACTCTAGCGCTTCTATGATGGATCGGTCTTACCGCTTGATAACTTCCTTTGTCCTTTCCCGTACCAGCACGAAGCGTAGGGCAGAATCCGGCGGGATTTAATCTTACGGATTTCGAAATTTTGTCGACAGCGCCGTATTCAAGGGCCGCGTAACGCTCTCTCACTTCGTCGCTGTGACGTGTACCCATACATCCGGAAACCTTACCGTATCCGAAATAACGCTCCAGTGAGGCGAGGTCACCAATTCCTTCGGGAACAGAGTTTGTAACACGATCAAAAAAATAACCGTCCCCTACGTCTTCAATACTTCGCCATCCGGCTTCTTCCGAAATCCATCTACAGTCGATACGGTTAGGTAATCCAGTTAATGCCGTTTCTACGACAATAGGAGCGATGTTGGGCAACGGCTCGAAATGCCCAACGTTAAATTCACCATTAAAACGGTTGGGATCGTAACCAAAGAAAAAGAAACGTGTTCGTACAGTAGGTGCCCCGTAGCGACTAGCCTTTACCTCGATCGGTGGGAGCATATTGTATGTATTTCGATCTATATGCGCCAGGGCATGATCGCGAATTTCATCATATTGAGGGTCAAGAATACCGGGTACATTTTCCGCTAGAAAAAATGCGGGGCGGGTCTCAGCTACCAGTCGGAAAAAATGATCGAATAGATTATTCCGCAAATCGGCAACGTCTCTTCTCCCCATTGTGCTAAATCCTTGGCATGGAGGGCCGCCCACAAGACCGTCAAGGCCCCCATCAGGTATTTTGGCTAATTGGAGGAGTTCGTTGCCGGATAGCGTAGATACATCTTGGGCAAGATGGATAGAATTCGGAAAATTCTTGATATGAGTGGCAACCGCAAAAGGATCAAGTTCGACAGCTGCTGCAATGTCGAAGCCAGCTCTCGCTGCCCCCAAACTGAGTCCACCGGCGCCGGCGAATAAGTCAATTATTTTTGGCATGACGAAGCGATTTATTATACATGCCGCAATAATAATCGAATTGCAAAAAATTATGACCGGAGATTTTACCCATATCACAAATATCACATGCTTTTGGGCTCCATTCTCGGCTGAAATTGATGCCCATCCCAGGGAGATCGAGAATCAGGTCTTGGGCACTACATGATTGGACTGCATTGTTACGAGAGCTCCCCTTATGAGCTCTCTTTTCATTGAGCCCCTTTCTTGAACACTTTAATTGGCAGAATTCGCAAGCCTTCGCGGATAAGATATCTCAGCAATATTTTGACCGACGCCTGTTCATGTTTCCTAGCTGAGCGCTGTTAGCACCTCTTGTAGCCAGTATCGCCATAAAGCCCACAGTTCTCTATGACACATTCTGCTTCATATTTTTTCCCATCGTGTTCAACTTCTATAACCGCGAGCATGCCGTTTCAACTAGCCATTAAAAAACGCCTTGATGTGAATCAAGGCGTTTTTTATAGCAATGAAAAATTTGCTTAAGATCATTTGAAATTCGAATAGAGAATTTTCGCAAGCTTTGAGATTTAATTTTTGCTTGCCATAAGACCCTAAACAACAAAATCAAACATCAATATTCCCAGCCTGCAGCGCATTCAACTCAATAAACGCCCGCCGAGGTTCAACATCATCCCCCATCAAGGTCATAAAGATCTGATCCGCAGCAATAGCATCCTCAATCTGCACCTTCAACAAACGGCGCACTGTCGGATCCATCGTGGTTTCCCACAGTTGCGACGGGTTCATTTCTCCCAGACCTTTATAGCGCTGCTTGCTGACGCCGCGTTCTGCTTCGTCGCGCAGCCAGGCCATGGCTTGGTGGAAATCGATGATGGCTGATTCTTTTACTTTTTCACCGGCGCCGCGGCGGATCAATGCGCCTGAACCGATCAAACCCTTGAAGGTTGCTGCGGCGTTGGTCAGGACCTGGTAATCCGGGCTGGCGACGAAATCGCTGTCGATGGCGCTGGTTTTGATGTTGCCGTGGTAGCGGCGCTGGATGCGCAGGGCGTGCTTGTCGGAGAGTTCGTCGGATTTGACGACGACGTGGACCGATGGCTCGTTGATCGATGCTTCCAGCGCTATTGCGGATGCTTTGGCGTCTTCCAGCGTATCGAGCTTGAGGGTGACGCCGGTCATGATGGAGGTGAGGGCGGCGCCGTCTATCGCACGTGTTAAGCGGGTGATGATGGCGTTGGCGGTGTTGTACTGGCGTACCAGTTCGGCCAGGGCCGGGCCGCTGATGGGCAGCGCGCCTTCGCTTGGCACCAGGGCGGCGTCGTTCAGGGCTACTTGCATCATGTAGGAGACTTCTTCGGCGTCGTCCTTCAGGTAGCGCTCGTCTTTGCCGTGCTTGACCTTGTACAGCGGCGGCTGGGCGATGTAGATGTGGCCGCGCTCTACCAGTTGCGGCATCTGGCGGTAGAACAGGGTCAGCAGCAGGGTGCGGATGTGGGCGCCGTCAACGTCCGCATCGGTCATGATGATGATGCGGTGGTAGCGCAGTTTGTCGGCGTTGAATTCATCGGCGCCGATGCTGGTGCCGAGGGTGGCGATCAGGGTGGTGATCTGCTCGGACGACAGCATTTTTTCGAAGCGGGCTTTTTCGACGTTGAGCACTTTACCGCGCAACGGCAGGATGGCCTGGAACTTGCGGTCGCGGCCTTGCTTGGCGGAGCCGCCGGCTGAGTCACCCTCGACGATGTAGAGTTCGCACAGGGCTGGGTCTTTTTCCTGGCAGTCGGCCAGTGTGGAGGAGAGGCCGAGGCCGTCCATGACGCCTTTGCGGCGCGTCAGTTCGCGCGCTTTGCGGGCGGCGTCGCGGGCGCGGGCGGCTTCGACGATTTTGCCGCAGATGATCTTGGCGTCGTTTGGGCGTTCTTGCAGATAGTCGTTAAGGGTCTTGGCGACGATTTCTTCTACCGGCAGGCGCACTTCGCTGGAGACCAGCTTGTCTTTGGTTTGCGAGCTGAATTTCGGCTCTGGCACTTTTACGGACAAGACGCAGGTGAGGCCTTCGCGCATGTCGTCGCCGCTGGTTTCTACCTTGGCTTTCTTGGCAAAGTCATGTTCTTCGATGTACTTGTTGAGCACCCGCGTCATGGCGGCGCGCAGGCCGGTGAGGTGGGTGCCGCCGTCGCGTTGCGGGATGTTGTTGGTGAAGCAGAGGACTTGTTCGTTGTAGGCGTCGTTCCATTGCATGGAGACGTCGACGCTGACACCGTCTTTTTCTCCGGTGGCCTGGAAAATGGTCGGGTGCAGGACGCTCTTGGCTTTGTTGATGTATTCGACGAAGCCGCGGGTGCCGCCTTCGAAGGCGAAGCTTTCTTCCTTGCCGGTGCGCTGGTCGGTGAGCTTGATGTGCACGCCGTTGTTGAGGAAGGACAGTTCGCGGATGCGCTTGGCCAGGATTTCGTAGTGGAATTCTACGTGCGTGAAGATTTCTTCGTCGGCCCAGAAGTGGACTTCGGTGCCGCGCTTGTCGGTATCGCCGATGACTTTGATGGGGGAGACGAGTACGCCGTCTTGCATTTCGGTTTCGCGGTTTTGCGGTACGCCGCGCACGAATTCCATGAAATGCACTTTGCCGTCGCGGCGGATGGTCAGCTTGAGCAGTTTGGACAGGCCGTTGACGCAAGACACGCCAACGCCGTGCAAGCCGCCGGAAACCTTGTAGGAGTTCTGGTCGAACTTGCCGCCGGCGTGGAGCTCGGTCATGACGATTTCGGCTGCGCTGCGCTTTGGCTCGTGCTTGTCGTCGAACTTGATGCCGGTTGGCACGCCGCGGCCGTTGTCGGTGATCGAGATCGAGTTGTCGGAATGGATGGTGACGTGGATTTCGGTGCAGTGGCCGGCCAGCGATTCGTCGATGGAATTGTCCAGCACTTCGAATACCAGGTGGTGCAGGCCGGTGCCGTCAGAGGTGTCGCCGATGTACATCCCGGGGCGTTTGCGTACCGCTTCCAGGCCTTCGAGAATTTGGATCGAGGACGCTCCGTATGCATTAGGTTGCGGCTGATTGGTGTTGTCTTGAGCGGCTGATGACATGGCTACCTTCTGAAAAACTTACTTCGGAATTACTACATTCGGGACACTAGGTACTTCGAGACGATCAGGCAAATATCGCTGCGTCATTCCCGCGAACGCGGGAATCTATTTTTGTGTCGGTTGCTTAGTCAATAAAATGGATCCCCGCGTTCGCGGGGATGACATAAATAACCGACCAAACTACTTGGTTAAATACGCATTGGCATGACGACATATTTGAAGTCAGCGTTTTCCGGCACGGTGATCAGGGCCGAGGAATTTGCATCGCCGAGGGCGATGTTGACGTTGTCGCCCTTCAGGTTGTTGAGGACGTCGAGCAGGTAGGTGACGTTGAAGCCGATGTCGACGCTATCGCCGCCGTAATCGATTTCGAGTTCTTCAATCGCTTCTTCCTGATCGGCGTTGGTGGAGCTGATTTTCAGGCTGCCTGGGGTGACTACCCAGCGCACGCCTTTGAACTTGTCGCTGGTCATGATGGCGGCGCGTTGCAGGGAGCGCAGCAACTGGTCGCGGCTGATGGTGAAATCGTTCTTGTAGCCCTTGGGGACGACGCGGGTGTAGTCGGGGAACTTGCCTTCTACCAGCTTGGAGATCAGTTCGATATCGGCGAACGACAGCTTGACCTGGTTGTTGGCGATTTCGAGCTGGACCGGTTCGTCGGTTTCTTCCAGCAGGCGTTGCAACTCGATGATGGTCTTGCGCGGGATGATGACTTCCTGGCGCGCAAATTCCTGCTCGGTGGCGACCTGGCAAAACGCCAGGCGGTGGCCGTCGGTGGCGACGGCTATCACGTTTTTACCGTCGAGCACCAGCAGCAGGCCGTTCAGGTAATAGCGGATGTCTTGCTGGGCCATCGAAAAATGGACCATGTTGAACAGGTGCTTGAGGGTCTTTTGCGGCAGGGTGACGGTGGCGTTGTAATGGTCTGCCTGGGCTACCGTTGGAAACTCTTCGGCGGCCAGCGTTTGCAATGCAAAACGCGATTTGCCGGACTGCACAGTCATGCGTTTGTTACTGAGGGTCAGCGAGACTTCGCCGGTGTCCGGCAGGGCGCGCAGAATGTCCAGCAGCTTACGTGCTGCGACGGTCGTCGCGGCAACTTCGCTACCGCTGCCGACCTGGGCGTTGGTGGTGATTTGCACTTCGATATCGGTCGACAGGAAAGAGACCTTTTCGCCATCTTTGCGAATGAGGATATTGGCCAGAATCGGCAATGTGTGCCGACGCTCGACAATACCGCTCACGATCTGCAGTGGCCGGAGAAGGGTATCTCGGTTGGTTTTGACCAATTGCATAGCTATATCCTTGTTATTTAAAAATCAAATATTGCTGCCAGCTAGATTGCTCATTGAATACTTCTAAGCAGTCTGTAAATGTAACTTAATTCGACCCTCTGCGACTCACAAAGCGCGTAAATCTGCGCAGGTTTCAGGTTTTTTTACAGTTTCTTTCAAGTATCTTTAATCTGGCAAACCAGCAAAAAAACCACACTTGCGCGCTGCTTCAAAAATTGCCTCATCAAAACTTATCCACAGGATTGCAGGCAGAGTGCACAATCGCGCAATCAACCCTTGAGGGTTTGTTCCAACACGTGCAACTCATGGTTGCATTCCGGATTCTTGGTGCGGTCACCGGCGATCTTGCGGACTGCGTGCAAGACCGTGGTGTGATCGCGGCCACCGAACAATTCGCCGATTTCCGGCAAACTCTTCTGGGTCAGTTCCTTGGCCAGGTACATTGCAATCTGGCGCGGACGGGCGATATTGGCCGGCCGCTTTTTCGAGTACATATCGGCAACTTTGATGTTGAAAAAGTCAGCCACGGTTTTCTGGATGTTCTCGACGGAGATCTGGCGGTTCTGTACCGACAGCAAATCTTTCAGTGCATCTTTGACAACATCGATGCTGATATCTTTGCCATGGAAACGTGAGTAAGCAAGAATCTTGCGCAGTGCGCCTTCGAGCTCACGGACGTTGGAACGTAGATGTTTGGCAACAAAAAACGCGACATCGTCGGAGAAGGTGACGCCTTCCGATGCTGCTTTTTTGAGCAGAATAGCCACCCGCATTTCCAGTTCCGGCGGCTCGATGGCCACCGTCAGGCCGGAGTCGAAACGCGAAATCAGGCGGTCATCCATGCCGGTGATTTCTTTCGGATAGGTATCGCTGGTGATGATGATTTGTTTCTTGGCTGCAATCAATGCTTCGAATGCGTAGAAGAATTCTTCCTGGGTACGGCTCTTGCCGCCGAAGAACTGGATATCGTCGATCAGCAGCAGATCAAGCGAGTGGTAATAACGTTTGAAATCGTCAAAACCTTTGCGTTGGTAAGCAGTCACTACGTCGCGAACGTATTGTTCTGCGTGGATGTAGCGGATCTTGGAATTTGGATTGTCAGCCAGTAGCTGGTTGCCGATGGCGTGGATCAGATGGGTTTTGCCGAGGCCGACGCCGCCATACAGGAACAGCGGGTTGTAGGAAACGCCGGGATTATTCGCCACCTGGATCGCTGCCGCTCTTGCCAGTTGATTCGCTTTACCGGTCACGAAACTGTCAAAACTCAGGGCGGTGTTGATGCGCGACTGATCGCGCCTGGCGCTGACCGCGCTGTTCTCGGTCTGCACTTCCGGCAGGCGCTCGAAGTTGCTGTTGCCATAATTGCCGCCGCTGGCAGCGGATGACTGGGCGCCCGACTGCTCGCTATTATTATTGGCAGCAACCGGCATGCTGGAACTGGCCGGCGCCGGCGCCGACTTGCGCGGATCGAGCACGAACACCACTTCGATCGGCGCTTCCCAATATTGGTGCGCCAGGGTTGTGATGCGGCTGGCAAACTGCGTTTTTACCCAGTCCAGCTTAAAGCGATTCGGCGCAGCTATGCGCAATCGTCCGTCCTCGTAATCGAGTGGCGCCAGCGGTTTTATCCACGCGCTAAATTGTTGAGGCGTCAATTCCTGCTCCAACTGGGTAGAGCAGCTCTGCCAGAAATTTTCCATGAATCGTTCTAAGTGAAAGTGTGCGGGATGAGGTTCTTTACGCCCTGGCTTGGTGTTTTTATTGCACGCTGATTCAGTAATGAATACAACAATACTGCGCAATGCTTAACTGGCGGGCGTGCCACACATAAGTCGCTATTCTACCCTTGCCGGCGCAAGTTATCCACAGGCACGGTCAAATATTGCTGGCCGTCAGCCGGAAAAGCTCTTGTGGAAAAGGCTGCTAAGTGATTGACAAACAAGCAGAAAATGCGTTCTAATTCAAGGTTCACTGTCCGCTGAATTGCCAATTTGCGCGTTGACTGCTCTCTGTGCCTGCCCCGGTTTCGTTGTCCGACGCCTTGGCAGCCTGGTCCAGATCGAATGGCGAAAGGGTAAGAACCCAGCGCTCTGAGTGTGAAGATCCGATTTATTTTTGCTGATTAGCGAGACCAACATGAAACGTACTTACCAACCTTCCGTCGTGCGCCGTAAGCGTACTCACGGCTTCCGCGCCCGTATGGCAACCCGCGGTGGCCGCGCTGTGCTCAATGCACGTCGCGCTAAAGGCCGCAAACGTCTGGCAGCTTAATCAAGCCGGACGCAAAAGCGTTGCTTGCGTGACAGATAAACTCGGCGACCGTTCCCAGAACAGCGTCCAGGATTTCTCACGTGACCGGCGCATCGTTAAAACGGATGAGTTTTCATCCGTTTTTCGTTTGCGCCCTGTCTATAGAACGGCGCATTTCGTGTTGTATACCCGCCGCAATGCGCTGCCGCACGCCCGTCTGGGCGTCGTGGCGGCAAAGCGGCTGGCGCCGCGCGCTGTTACGCGTAACACCGTCAAACGCGTTACGCGAGAGTTGTTTCGTCTGACACCATTGCCGCCAATCGACTGCGTTGTGCGTTTATCGAAACCGGTAAACACCAAGGCAGGCCCGGCTACCACCGCGCGCTTGAAGCGAGAGCTGCAGGGCGAACTGAAGCAACTGTTCGCGTCGCAACGTCTGGCGGCTGGCACGTAGTTCCGGCTTGTGTTCACGGCTTGTATTGTTCCAACCCGGCTATACATGCACCTGTGCGCCGGACTGGAAGAAGAAGGGAAAAAGCTGTCATGAAAATGCCTCTACTGTTCCTGTTGCGCCTCTACAAACTGGGCATCAGCCCGTTTCTGGGACAGAATTGCCGTTTTTATCCCAGCTGCTCCGATTACGCAGCCGAAGCTATCCGCACGCATGGCGCCTTGAAGGGCAGCATGCTGGCCGGACGTCGCCTGTGCAAATGCCATCCCTGGCATGAAGGCGGACTCGATCCGGTGCCGCCGCATCCGTCATCATCATCTCCATCTGCAGCCACACCCGCATCGGCCTCCCGATCGTGCGGTTGCAGCCATTCCTGAATCATAGATAAATACTCTTATGGATATCAAACGTACCGTCCTGTGGGTTGTATTTTCGGTCTCGCTGCTGTTCCTTTGGGACCAGTGGCAACGCCATAACGGCCAGCCGTCGCTGTTCTTCCCAAGCGCCAACCCGACTGCGCCAGCGGCAACCGGCCCTGCCGGCGCTGCAGCATCAGCCGGCGCCGGCACTGCGGTGCCGCAAGCTTCGGCGGTTGCCGGCACTCCTGCTGCCGCATCGGCTAGCGCCGTGCCTGCCAACGCGGCTGAAGCCAAGGGCGAAATCATCACCGTCACTACCGATGTCTTCAAAGCTGACATCGATACCGTCGGCGGTGAACTGAAGCGCCTGGAACTGCTGAAGCACAAGGACACGGTCGATCCGACCAAGAACCTGGTGTTGTTCGACTCCAGCGCGACCCGTACCTATCTGGCTGAAACCGGCCTGATCGGCGGCCCTTTCCCTAACCACAAATCGCCTTTCACGGCCTTGCCTGGTGCGCGCACCTTGGACAATGGCAAGCAGCTGCAACTGGTGCTGGAATCGACCGAAGGCGGCGTCAAGCTGACCAAGACTTATACCTTCAAGCGCGGCGACTATTCGATCGACGTCAAGCACACGGTGACCAACGACAGCGGCGCGCCAATCTCGCCATCGCTGTACTTGCAACTGGTGCGCGACGGCAATGCGCCTGAAGGCGAGCAGCGTTTTGTGCACACCTTCACCGGCGCTTCGGTGTATACCGAGGGCAGCAAATTCCAGAAATTTGCGTTCGACAAGATCGAAGGCGGCAAGGCTGACCACGCCACCAAGGCTGACGATGGCTGGTTTGCCTTGATCCAGCATTACTTTGTCTCGGCCTTCATTCCGCAAGACAAGGCGCCGCGTGAAATTTTCACCAAGAAGATCGCTACCAACCTGTATGCAGTCGGCAATATCCTGCCGTTGGGCACGATTGCACCGGGCGCCAGCGTAAGCATGGATGCGCGTCTGTACTCCGGTCCGGAAGTGCAGGCAGACCTGGAAGCCATCGCGCCTGGCCTGGAACTGGTCAAGGATTACGGCTGGCTGACGATCATCGCCAAGCCGATTTTCTGGCTCATGACGCAGATCCACAAAGTCCTCGGCAACTGGGGCTGGACCATCATCGCCCTGACCGTGCTGATCAAACTGGCGTTCTTCCCATTGTCGGCCGCCAGCTACCGCAGCATGGCCAAGATGAAACTGGTGACGCCGAAGATGACGGCGATTCGCGAGCGCTTCAAATCCGACCCGCAAAAGATGAACCAGGCCATGATGGAGCTGTACAAGACCGAGAAGATCAACCCGCTCGGCGGCTGCCTGCCGATCGTGGTGCAGATTCCGGTGTTCATCTCGCTGTACTGGGTGTTGCTGGCCAGCGTGGAAATCCGTAACGCGCCGTGGCTGGGCTGGATCCACGATCTGGCAGCGCCGGATCCGTTCTACATCCTGCCGGTGGTGATGGCCATTTCGATGTTCATTCAGACCAAGCTGAATCCGACGCCGCCGGATCCGATGCAAGCCAAGGTGATGATGTTCATGCCGCTGATTTTCTCGGTCATGTTCTTCTTCTTCCCGTCCGGTCTGGTGCTGTACTGGGTCACCAACAACGTGCTGTCGATTGCGCAGCAATGGGTGATTACCCGCAAGATCGGTACAGGTCCGGCCAAGGCTTAAATCGGTAAGAATCAGGTAAAAATCAGGTAAGAATCAGCAACTGCGAGTAACTGCGGATTGTCGTAAAAAGGCCCGTGAATCAAAAATTCACGGGCTTTTTTGTGGCCGGCTGCTTGCTGCTGTTTCTATTATCCAACAACCCTCGTAGAATAATTCCATGTCTTTCGATTCTTCTCCCATCGCCGCGATTGCCACCGCACCAGGACGCGGCGGCATCGGCGTAGTCCGTATTTCGGGCAAACATCTGGGCGCGCTGATCGAAGCCGTTTGCGGCATCGCCGAAAGCAAGCTGATCCCGCGCCACGCCACTTACCTGCCTTTCAAGAACGCCGACGGCAGCGTCATCGACCAGGGTCTGGCGATCTATTTCAAGGCGCCGCATTCCTACACCGGCGAAGACGTGCTGGAGCTGCAAGGCCATGGCGGCCCGGTGGTATTGCAAATGCTCCTGAGCCGCTGCCTGGCGGCCGGCCAGGATATCGGCCTGCGGATGGCGGAACCGGGTGAATTCACCCAGCGCGCGTTTATCAACGACAAGCTGGATCTGGCCCAGGCCGAAGCGGTGGCGGATTTGATCGAAGCGTCCACCGAGGCAGCCGCCAAATCGGCTTCGGAATCGTTGTCCGGCGCGTTTTCCAAAGTGATCCACGCGCTGGTGGAGCAGGTCACCAATCTGCGCATGCTGGTTGAAGCCACGCTCGATTTCCCGGAAGAGGAAATCGATTTCCTGGAAAAGTCCGATGCCCGCGGCCAGCTGGCGACTATCCGCAGCACGCTGGATAATGTGTTCAGCCAGGCCGCGCAAGGCGCTTTGCTGCGCGACGGCTTGAACATCGTGCTGGCGGGCCAGCCGAATGTCGGCAAATCGTCCTTGTTGAATGTGCTGGCCGGAGCCGATGTCGCCATCGTCACGCCGATCGCCGGCACCACCCGCGACAAGGTGACCGAAACCATCCAGCTGGAAGGCATTCCGCTCAACATCATCGACACCGCCGGCATCCGCGACGCCGAAGACGCCAGCGACGAGGTAGAACGGATCGGCATCGAACGCACCTGGGCGGCGGTAGCCAAGGCCGACGTGATCCTGCACATGCTGGACGCCAACCACGGCCCGGCGCTGGCCGATGAAAAAATCGTCGCCCGTTTCCCGAGCAGCGCGCCGGTGATCCGCATCTGGAACAAGATCGACCAGTCCGGCCACAAACCGGCGGTCGATGTGATGAACGACGCCACCCACATTTACCTGTCGGCCACCGACCATCTCGGCATCGACCTGCTGCGCGCAGAACTGCTGCGCATCGCCGGCTGGCAGCAAACCGGCGAATCACGCTACCTAGCGCGCGAACGCCATCTGATCGCCCTCAAGGCGGCCCGCGACCACCTGGAAATCGCCGACCAGCACGCAGCCATCGACAACCGTGTCAACGATCAGTCGCTTGATCTGTTTGCGGAAGAATTGCGGCTGGCGCAGGACCGGCTCAGCAGCATTACCGGGGCGTTCACGCCGGATGATTTGCTGGGGGTGATTTTTTCGCGGTTTTGTATCGGAAAATAAGTAGTCATCCAGCAACGTCCAACGACGTCCGCGAATTACCTTAAAACCCGCATGAAATATAGATTTATCGTCTCGCATCATCCCATGTCGTCCATTGACATCCAGGGGTTTTAAGTACACACTTAAGTACACAAACCTCGCTACATTCTGGACTGTGTACTTAAAATGCCAAAAGCCGCTGTACCCCTTAACGACACCCGCATCAAGGCCTTGAAACCGAAAGCCAAGCGCTATTCCGTGTCGGACGGTGCGGGCTTGACGCTCGAGATCATGACATCGGGCGCGAAGATCTGGAGGTACCGGTATACACTCCATGGCGACCAGCAACCCGTCGTCACTATCGGCGACTATCCAGCGGTCGGTCTGCAGGATGCACGCGAGCGACGCCGGCGTTACGCCGAAGTTGTGGCCGCTGGTATTTCGCCGATCGCTGACGCCAAGAAAGACCGGGGCGCAGCCAAGACTCTCAACTCGGTACGGGAATTTGCCGACTACTGGTATCAAGCAGAGATAGCGAGCAAATCAGAGTCCTACCGCAATACCACCCGGCGCCAGCTCGATAAGGACATATTTCCCGCCATCGGCAACAAGGCGCTGTCGGACGTCACAGCGGGTGACGTGCTGGCCATCTGCGACCGGATCAAGGGTCGCGGGTCGCCACAATCTGCGCTCGTCACCCGCAACGTCATCAAGCGCATGTATGAATACGCGGTATCGAGACAGCTTGCCACCATCAACCCGGCACAGCAGCTGGTGGCGCGATTTATCGCAACGCCTCAAAGTCGTACCCGGGTTCTCACGCCAGACGAGATCGGTAGCGTGTTGCGCACCGTGTATGCATCTAACATGGCGCGGCCATCAAAGTTGGCGTTGCACCTCCTGGTCATCACGATGGTCCGTAAATCCGAACTGATCGAGGCTGAATGGTCCGAATTTGATTTCGACGCCGGCATCTGGCGCATCCCTGCCGAGCGGATGAAGAAAGATCGCGAGCATTGGGTGCATCTATCTAGCCAAGCTGTAGCGCTCTTCACCGAGTTGCGGGAGATGTCGCACAGTGCCCGCTACGTACTGCCAATGCGCCGCGGCTACGGTGATGATCGACCCATCGCCAAATCAACTCTCAACGCCGCCGTGAAGGCCATGAATTCCGATGTGCAGCATTTTGTCATCCACGACTTTCGCCGCACAGCATCGACGCACCTGCATGAGATGGGCTTGTCATCGGACGCCATCGAAAAAGCTCTTGCGCATTCGATCAAGGGGATCAAGGGCGTGTACAACCGCGCGGAATACGCGGCCGAGCGCCGCAAGATCCTGCAGCTATGGGCGGATTTCGTGGATGCGCAGATCGAAGGAGGCCGCAAGGTGGTAATCGGTAACTTTGGTAAGGTCGCTTGAAGTTGCTGCACTTGATGCGCCAAGATGACTTTTCCGGACTAATTCCCAACTAATCGGCAGTTAACTCGATAATTTTCTAGCAAGAAAAAAATATATTCGCTTCCGATGCAGAAAAACGGTCAGGCATCGCCTTTTGGCCCACAAGCGTCATTTCCTGTGCGTAGAATGTTTCCTAGTCCAAACACACTGAGAC
>NZ_JAGQEG010000116.1 GCF_018305005.1 Collimonas silvisoli | reverse complement strand
CAAACTGGATGCGGTATACGCGGCCTATGCAGAAGAAGGCGCCGACTTTGACGCACTGGCGGCCGAACAGGCGCGGCTCGAAGACATCCTTGCCACCGCCGGCGACGGCAATCTTGATTTGCAGCTGGAAATGGCGGCCGACGCCTTGCGCCTGCCGCCGTGGGACGCCAAGATCGGCATCTTGTCCGGCGGTGAAAAACGCCGCGTGGCGCTATGCCGCCTGCTGCTGTCGAAACCCGACATGCTGCTGCTCGACGAGCCGACCAACCATCTGGACGCCGAATCGGTCGAATGGCTGGAGCAATTCCTGCAACGCTTCCCCGGCACCGTAGTCGGCATCACCCATGATCGCTACTTCCTGGACAACGCCGCCGAATGGATCCTGGAACTGGACCGCGGCCATGGCATTCCCTGGAAGGGTAATTACAGCTCATGGCTGGAGCAAAAGGGCAACCGCCTGAAACAGGAAGAAGCGACCGAATCGTCACGCCAGAAAACCATCGCCAAGGAACTGGAATGGGTGCGGCAAAATCCGAAGGGCCGCCAGGCCAAGAGCAAGGCCCGTCTGGCGCGCTTCAATGAATTGAGCGAACACGAATACCAGAAACGCAACGAGACCCAGGAAATCTTCATCCCGGTGGCCGAGCGCCTGGGCAATGAAGTGATCGAATTCAAGAATGTCTCCAAGTCCTTTGGCGACCGCATGCTGATCGATAACCTCAATTTCCGCATTCCTGCCGGCGCCATCGTCGGCATCATCGGCCCTAACGGCGCCGGTAAATCGACCTTGTTCAAGATGATCACCGGCAAGGAACAGCCGGACAGCGGCGAAGTGGTGATCGGCACCACTGCCCGGGTCTCGATTGTCGATCAATCGCGCGATTCGCTGGCGGATCAGAAAACCGTGTTTGAAGACGTCTCCGGCGGCGCCGACATCCTCACCGTCGGCCGTTTCGAGATGCCTTCGCGCGCCTATCTGGGCCGCTTCAACTTCAAGGGCGGCGACCAGCAAAAGATCGTCGGCAACCTGTCCGGCGGTGAACGCGGCCGCCTGCATCTGGCCAAGACCCTGCTGCAAGGCGGCAATGTGCTGCTGCTGGATGAACCGTCCAACGATCTCGACGTCGAAACTTTGCGCGCGCTGGAAGACGCCTTGCTGGAATTCGCCGGCAGCGTGATGGTGATCAGCCATGACCGCTGGTTCCTGGATCGCATCGCGACCCACATCCTGGCGTTCGAGGGCGATTCGCAAGTATCGTTCTTCGACGGTAACTATCAGGAATATGAAGCCGACAAACGCAAGCGCCTGGGTGAAGAAGGCGCCAAGCCTAAGCGGATTCGCTACAAGCCTGTGACGCGTTAATTGAGCTGCTCATTGAGGTGATTTTGGGCGGACAGCGCGATGCTGCTCCGCCCTAATTGTTTGTGCTTAAATATGCAACCAAGCCAGCGTGCCCAGCACCACGCTGACCCCCGCCGCCCCATACGCCATTTTCTTCAGCCACTCTTTGCGCGTCAGCAAGGTAATCGCCGCCAGCGAAATGGCGATCTGGATCGCCGTCATGGCCTGCGCCCAGCGGTGATGCTGATGCAATACCTGTTCTGATTTCTCATCCCAGGCGCTGGCCTCGGCTTCAAGCGCTTCGGCCTTTTTCTGCACCACTTCTTTTTCACTCTTGTAGCGCTGCGCTTCGGCGCTGTAATGCGCGGCGTCGACGCCGGGAATATGGGTTGCCAGTTCGGACAGGTTTTGCCGGCTGGATTTGGCCTGGTAATAATTCCACTGGTTGGCCGCTTCGGTTTTCTTGATGGCGGCGTTGTTCTTGTTCATCGCCGCTTCGCTCTCTGTGGAACCGGCCTGATAACTGAACAAAGCGCCTATGGTGGCCATGATGGCTGTCATTACAGCAATTCTTCCTGCGAAATTGTCACCGCTGCCATGGGCATGCTCGGTGACGTGTTCGAGATGTTGCTCGTGCGGGCTGGGGACTTCGAATTCTTCAGGCATGGCTTTGATCTTTGGAAAAAAATTAATTAGATATCGATTGTAAAGGCAATTATTGCCGAGGGAGCGCTATCAATGAATCGTCATTGATTCCGCACCCAGCCCCAGACTGCGGATGTCCTTGCTCTCCATCGCCTGCATCGGCGATCTTGGTTGGGCGATGCTGAACAGGATCAGCAGTTCGCCATGATTTTTCGCGATTAATGATGCGGGAATCTGCAAATTTTGCAAGCTCTGATTCGCTTTGGCGGTGTAATGCAGTTCTCCTATCGGCTGTCCATTGACCGCAACCTGTACCATCTGCTGCGGATATTCAGGCGGCACGTAGGCGAGACCGATCAGCGCTGCCAGTAGCACCGGCGGGAATTTTCTAATCATTAGGTCGGGCGTTGTCGCTGGCGTTGTTGCTTGCGTTGTGGCATGCAGCATCTTGCGGCGGCGGCTTCGAGCCGAAGGTCCACAGTGCATTGGCGGAATAAGTCAGCATCAGTACCGCCGCGGAAGACAATACTTGCGCCAGCAGATAATTGACCCCGAGCTGGACGGTCAGCAGATGCATCAAACCGGTATTAAGCACGATGCCGGCCAGCGCAATCAGGCCAAACCGGCTGGCGGCTTTTAGATGACCGGCCTGGCTCTTGAAGGTAATCCGATAGTTGAGCCCGTAGTTGACGACTGCCCCGACCAGGGCCCCCAGCGCCGAAGCGGGCACCGGTGTCGCCAGGCCGCTCTGAACCAGCAGGATCAGGACGGCGTATTGGCATGCCGTACCGACCGCACCGGCGGCGGTATAGATCAGGAAACGCATCCAGCGCTGCATGGTCATGGCAGCGCTAGTCTTCGGCTTTTTGATAACGGCGGCGAATCAGGTAAATCGGACGCCCTTTCGATTCCAGGTAAGTTCTGCCCAGATATTCACCAAGAACGCCGATACCGATTAACTGGATCCCGCCAAGAAACAGCACAACCGTGAGGATAGACGCGTAGCCGGGCATGTCGATGCCATGGATCAGGGTTTTGAAAATGATCACCAGGCCGTAAATGAATGCGAACAGCGAGATCGCAGAACCGCAATAGGTCCACCAGCGCAACGGCACGGTACTGAAACTGGTGATGCCCTCCAGCGCGAAATTCCACAAGCGCCAGCCGGAGAATTTGGTCTCCCCGGCACTGCGCGCTTCACGCACGTATTCAACCGTAGCCGTCTTGAAGCCGACCCAGGCAAACAGCCCCTTCATGAAGCGCCGGTTTTCCGGCAGCTGTTTGAGCGCCTCCAGCACCTGGCGGTCGATCAGGCGGAAATCGCCGACGTTATCAGGTAGCTTGATGTCCGACACGGCATTGTAGAGACGGTAAAACAATTGGGCAGTCTTGCGCTTCAGGTAGGAATCGCTATCCCGGTTAACCCGCTTGGCCAGCACCACTTCGTAACCATTGCGCCATTGCTCGACCAGGCGCGGAATCAATTCGGGCGGATCCTGCAGGTCAGCGTCGATAGGGATCACCGCATCGCCCAATGCTTCGTTCAGGCCTGCGGTCAAGGCTGCTTCCTTGCCGAAATTGCGCGACAGATCGATCACCCTTACCCGGCTGTCGCGCTCGGCGATGGCGATCAACTGCGCCAGGGTATCGTCGGCGCTGCCGTCGTTGATGCAGACGATCTCATAATCCAGCGTGTCGAGAGCCGCCAATATAGGCGTTATCCGCTGAAAGAAATGCGCAATGGCCGAACTCTCATTGTAAAAAGGAACCACCAGCGATAGCAGTGGCTTGTCTGGCGCTTGATCTGGATGCATTGCTTGGTCTGAGAGTGTCGCTTGTAGGTCCGCGCATATTAGCACCATTCGGCAGGGAAATAGCGCCTGGCCCTTGCTGCTGCCGCAGGAAACGATCAGCGCCGCAAACGTAAAAAAACCGGCTAAATCATCACATTCGATTTAGCCGGCTGTTTGTTGCCTGCATCTGAATCTGAAGCGATGGCGCTTGCCATCGCTTCAGCGCAAACGCTACGATCAGTAGGTATAAAACATGCGCTGGATTTCTTTGGTGTTGTTGGTCTTGGTCAGCGCCAGCATCAGCAGAATCCGTGCTTTTTGTGCATTCAGCGTATCGGCCACCACGAAGTCGAGTTCGTCGTCGTTGGCTTCGCCGTTACGGGCAACGATGCCTTGGCCGACGCGGCTGGCGCGGACAATGATCACACCCTTCTTGCGTGCTTCGACCAATGGCGTTTTCATTTGCGCGGCAACGCTGCCATCGCCGACGCCGGCCTGGATGATGCCCTTGGCGCCGGAAGCGACTTGAGCGTCGAGTGCGGCACGGGTCATGTTGGCGTAGCCGTAGATGATGTCAACCTGCGGCAGCACATCCAGCTTGCTGATGTCGAATTCGGTGTCG
Source organism: Collimonas silvisoli (assembly GCF_018305005.1). Classification (GTDB taxonomy): domain Bacteria; phylum Pseudomonadota; class Gammaproteobacteria; order Burkholderiales; family Burkholderiaceae_D; genus Collimonas; species Collimonas silvisoli. The sequence continues at coordinate 12,210 of NZ_JAGQEG010000116.1, read as the reverse complement.
ACCGTGTTCTTGCGCGTCGATTGCCGGTAGAAATACGCCTTGTTGCCCTGGATGTAACCCAGCATGCCGAGTTCGGTCGACTTGAAAGTGTCGGTGGTCGAGGTATTGGTCTTGGTCACTTCACGGGCAGCATTGATCTGGTCGTTGAGCGAAACCAGTACGCCCTTGCCGATCGCGTCTTTGCTGCCGGCCAGCAGGACCGCGTTGTACAGGTTGATCGGGCCGTCGGCCGAGATCGCGGTCGATGGGCGCATGGCGCCGACGATCACCACCGGTTTGCGGCTCTTGACGGTGAGGTCGAGGAAATAAGCGGTTTCTTCGATGGTGTCAGTGCCGTGGGTGATGACGATGCCGTCCACATCCGGTTGCGCCAGCAAGGCGTTGACGCGCTTGGCCAGCTTCAGCCAGTGGTCGTTGGTCATGCTTTCGCTGGCGATCTGGAATACCTGCTCGCCTTTGACATTGGCGACTTTCTTCAGCTCAGGCACTGCTGCGATCAGTTTTTCGACGCCGACCGTGGCCGAGGTGTAACCGACGGTGGTGGTGCTGTCGGCGCCGGTGCCGGCAATCGTGCCGCCGGTCGCCAGGATCATCACGTTAGGCAGCTTGGCCTGGCTGTCTTGCGCATGCGCCACGGAAGTCGATAGCAATAAGGCGCCGAACATCATCACCGCATAAGAATGGAAGGTGCGATTAAGAGTGCGCAGTGTAAGTTTGCGGGTAGACATAAATCTCCTGATTTCGTTAGTAATTGTGGACCGCAGGCTAAGCTGGAAACGGTCGCGCGACAGTCCGACATTCTGCAACGCGCTGCCGCGCAGCGAAACTGTAACGGAAAGTTGGCAATACGATCTAATGCCATCTACGCATAGGTTTATGCATATCTGTTATACCTTCGATCCAGGCAAGGAAAATCTTGCCTGGGCAGATTGTATTGCCAAAAATTCACCAGCAAAAAGCGGGCCAGAAATCAAGCTAAGGTCAGGCGACCAGCTTGTCTTCCGTCTCACGCTTATCGTGCTTGATATGCAACTCGCGCACCGGAAACGGGATCGAGCAATTCACCGCAGCCAGCGCAGCCTTCACATTTTGTGCAATCGACCAGCGCACCGCCCAGTATTCGGAGGTCGTGGTCCAGGCTCTGATATTGAGCATGACGGCACTGTCAATGTGGTCGGTGACGACGGCAAAAGGCGCTGGCGTCGTCAAAATCCGCTCATCGGCCAGCAACAGCTTCTGCAAGGCTTGAATCGCGGCGGCCGGATCGTCCTGGTAGCTGATGCCAATCGGCATATCGATGCGGCGCGTGTTGTTGCGGCTGAAGTTGGTCAGCGCGCTATTCCACAATTGATTGTTCGGCACGAACAGGCAGACGCCGTCGGCCTTGGTCAGCTTGGTCGCAAACAAACCGATTTCGTCCACGCTGCCTTCGATGCTGCCATTGGAAATGTATTCGCCGACCTGAAACGGCCGCAGGAACAGCAGCATCATGCCGGCCGCTATGTTTTGCAAAGTCCCTTGCAGGGCGAGACCGATCGCCAGGCCGGCAGCGCCGAGAATAGCGACGATACTGGCGGTCTGCACGCCGAACTGGCCGAGCACCGCAACCAGCGTGACCAGGCGTATCAGCCACAGCAGCAAGCTGCGCAGCACCGGACGCAAGGTGGCGTCCAGGCTGGCGCGCGTCATTACCCGGTCGAGCGCGTTGGCGAAGCGCGAGGACAGCCACCAGCCGACCGCCAGCGTGAAGATGGCCAGCACGGCATTGAGACCGTAGCGCAAGGACGATTCAAGAAGTAAGTTCCAGATCGAAGCGAGTTGATTGACGGCTAATATATTCAAGGACAGCTCCTGTTACCTGTAATCGAGCCTGCTATGTTACCAGTTGTCTTCGGCACAACCCGCCAAAGCCCAGCCAGACTGCGCCGGGTTTGCTACCATATGGCTGATTCGCCAACCCGCGCAGCCGTAGCCCTTATCGTAGCCCTTACTTCCTTTAGCCACCCAATGAGCAAATTCTGGAGCCCTATCGTCAGCCGCCTGACGCCTTACACCCCCGGCGAACAACCCAAGCTGAGCAAGCTGGTCAAGCTCAATACCAATGAAAACCCGTATGGCCCGTCGCCGCTGGCGCTGGCGGCCATGCGCACCGAGCTGGGCGACAGCCTGCGGCTGTATCCCAACCCGGATGCGGAGCCGCTGAAACTGGCGCTGGCCGAACAAAACGCCGCGCATGGCGTGACGCCGGCCCACGTATTTGTCGGCAACGGTTCCGACGAGGTGCTGGCGCATGCCTTCCAAGCCTTGCTGCAGCACGAGCAGGCGATCCTGTTCCCGGACATCAGCTACAGTTTTTACCCGACCTACTGCGGCTTGTACCAGATTGCCTATCGGACCGTGCCCCTGGCCGAAGACTTTACGCTGCGGGTTGACGATTATCTGAATAGCGCCGCCGGCGGCATCATTTTCCCGAATCCGAACGCACCCACCGGCTGCCTGTTGCCGCTGGCTGAAGTGGAAAGGCTGGTGGCCGGCCAGCCCGATTGCGTAGTGATCGTGGATGAGGCTTATGTCGATTTCGGCGGCGACAGCGCAATCCCGCTAGTGGCGCGCTACCCTAACCTGCTGGTGGTGCAGACTTTGTCCAAGTCGCGCTCGCTGGCCGGTTTGCGGGTCGGCTTCGCGATCGGCCATCCGGACCTGATCACCGCGCTGGAACGGGTCAAGAACAGTTTCAACTCCTATCCGCTGGACCGCATGGCAATCGTCGGCGCCACCGCGGCGATCAAGGACCAGGCGCATTTTGACCAAACCCGGCAAGCTGTCATGGCTAGCCGCAAGCACCTGATTGCCGGCTTGGCCGCGCTCGGTTTCGAGGTGCTGCCGTCGGCCGCCAACTTCGTGTTTGCCCGTCATCCGCGCCACGATGGCGCCAAGCTGGCGGCCCGCCTGCGCGGCGACGGCATCATCGTGCGCCATTTCAGCAGCGCCCGCATCGCCCAGTTCCTGCGCATCACGGTGGGTACCGATGAGGCTTGCCAGGTTTTGCTGGACGCCCTGCAAGTGCATCTGCAAGACATGCCGGCCGACTTCTGATCATCCAGGGCCATGGGCGAGGGCTTGTTTGCCTGTCGTCCATGGCCATTCCGCCGTCTGCATCGGCTTTCAACTCCTCCCGCAATGTCCAACTCGATCGCATCGCCCGCCGCCGTCAACACGCGTATGCGTAGCGCGGCCCTGCCGCTGCTGTTCCTGTTGCTGGGCGTGATATACGCCAGCTGGGTCTCGCGCATCCCGGCGCTGCGCGACAACTTGCAACTGGATCCGGCCAGCCTCAGCCTGTTCCTGCTGGGCGGCGGCATCGGTGCGGTTGCTTCTTTCCCGCTGGCGGCGTGGCTGATAGGCCACTACGGTGCGCGCCGCGCCAGTTGGTATGCCGGTCTGCTGCTGCTGATCACCATGCCGTGCCTTGCGCTGGCGCCGACGTTGCCGCTGCTGATGCTGGCCATGCTCTGCCTGGGCGCCTGTTCCAGTTGCTTCAATGTGGCGATCAACGCGCTCGGCGCCGAAGCCGAGAAGATCGCCGGACGCTCGATCATGTCGCAGCTGCATGCCTGGTTTTGCGTCGGCACGCTGTCCGGCGCCTTGCTCGGCAGCGCCATCGCCGGCATGGGCGTCAGACCGTTGCTGCATTTTAGCCTGATCGCTGTATGCGCGGCGATCCCGATGCGCCGCTGCTACCGCGCCTTGCCGAATGACCGGCCGCAATATATCGCCGGAAAAAAACACTTCGCAATGCCGCACGGCCCGCTGATTGCGCTCGGCGTGGTGGCCTTTGGCGGCGCCATTGTCGAAGGTTCGGTGGCCGACTGGAGCGGGGTCTACATGAAGGACCTTCTGTTTGCCAGCGACGGCGTGGCGCCGCTGGCCTTTGCTTTGTTTGCCGGCATGATGCTGCTGACGCGCATGATCGGCGACAAGCTGAAAGAATCCTTCGGCGCGCGCCGCGTGGTCGCCGGCGGCGCCTTGACCGCGGGCCTCGGCATGTTGATCGCCTTGCTCGCCAGCCAGATTCCGCTGGCCATCGCCGGTTTTGCTCTGACCGGCGTGGGCGTTGCCACCATCTTCCCTTTCATCTTCAGCGCCGCCGGCCGTCACGGCCCGACGGCGCTGGCCGGCGTCACCACCATGGGTTACACCGGCGGCCTGATCGGGCCGCCGGTCATCGGCTTTCTGGCGCATGGCTTCGGCTTGCCGGCGGCCTTGTCGCTGGTCGGCGTGCTGTGCATCGCGGTGGCGCTGGCGGCAGTCCGCGCCCGATGGCTGGAATAATGTCATTACGCTAAAATGTCGGCTTGCGTTTGTACGCCAACCTTCTGCATGGAGTCGATATGACGCTTGCCTCGTTCCCGCATTCCCTGATCCGCTGCCTGACGCTCGGCGCCGCCGGTCTTACTCTGGCGGCTTGTGCCGGCACTGCTGTACAACCGGCCGCACAACTCGCAACCAGCACCGATGCTGGGTTATCGGCATCGCGCTGGGAACTGACCCGTTGGAGCGGGCACACCGTGCCGCATGGCGACAACGGCGAACCGGTGATCTTGAATTTCAGTCTGGAGAACGGTCAGGGGCGCGTCAGCGGCCGTGCCGGTTGCAATCGCTTCTCGGCGCCCTACTCGGTGCACGCACCCGGCCAATTGACGATCGTCCAGGCGGTAACAACCCACATGGCTTGCCCCGGGCCGGCGATGCAATTCGAAGCCGATTTCCTCGACAAGCTGCAAGCCGTGAACCAATACAAGATCGACGGCCAGCAGATGGAAATGAAAACCCTGGATGGTCAGACCCTGAGTTTCCATGCGCGTGAAAAGCCGAGCGCCTCAGCGAAAATCAAATTCATCTACGTAGCATCGCAAAAGGCGCCTTGCAGCACCGGCGTGATGCGCACCACCTGCTTGCAGATCCGCGAACGCAAGGAAGATCCTTGGCAGCTTTGGTATGGCGACATCCAGGATTTCAATTTTGAACCCGGCATCGCCTATCGTCTGCGGATTCTGGAAGAGCAAGTGGCCAATCCGCCAGCCGACGCCAGCTCCATCAAATGGACCCTCGACATGGTCGTGGAACAGGAAGTGGTCAAGAAATAATGACGCTGCCTGCCGACCAGAACCACAGCTTGCCGCAGCTATTGCTGCTGCCCGGCTTCATGTTGGACCAGACCCTATGGGACGATATGCGCGACGGCCTGGTCCAACTGGGCCAACTGAATTTCGGCGATCTCGGCCAGGATGACTCGATCAATGCGATGGCCACGCGTGTCTTGCAACAAGCGCCGCCACGCTTCGTCCTGATCGGTTTTTCGATGGGCGGTTATGTCGCGCAGGCGATCATGCAGCAAGCGCCGGAACGGGTGCTCGCGCTGGCTTTGCTGAACACTTCGGCACGCCAGCAAGACGCGCGCGAAATCGCCGGTAACCGGGTCCAGCTGGAACTGGCCAGGCAAGTGCCGTTCAAGGGATTGACCAGCCGCGCGCTGGCGTCGTCGCTGCATCCGGATCGCGCCCATGACCGGGTGTTGCTGGATCGGCTGCAGGCGATGGCGCTGCGCAACGGCAAGGAAGTTTTCATCCGCCAGTTATCGGCATTGCGCAGCGACGGTTTCAGCGAGCTGCAAAATATCCGCTGCCCGGCGCTGATTGTCGCCAGCAGCAACGACCAGCTCAGCAGCGTCGCCGAAGCGCAACAGATGGCGGCGCAGATTCCTGCCGCCAGCATGGTGCTGATCGAAGACTGCGGCCACATGACGCCGCTGGAAAAGCCGCAGCAGCTGCTGCAAATCTTGTCCGACTGGCTGGCTGCCGTTAATGCAGTTAACGCGCCGGCTGCGCCAGTTCGGCAGGCTTGACCTGCTTGCGGAAAGCAATTGCCAGCCGGTTCCAGGCGTTCATCAGCGTCACGGCGTAGGTCAGTTCGGTAATTTCCACATCTGAAAAATGCGCTTTCAGGGCGTCGAACAAGGCGTCCGGCGCATGGTTGCCGGCGATCAGGGTAACCGCCTCAGCCCATGCCAAGGCGGCGCGTTCGCGCTCGCTGTAGAAAGTCGTCTCTTGCCAGCCGACCAGGCTGTTGATGCGTTGCCAGCTTTCTCCTTCAGCCAGCAGATCGCGTGCATGCATGTCGATGCAATAGGCGCAGCCGTTGACCTGGGATACACGTAAAAAGACCAGGTCGATCAGCTGCTTGCCGATGCCGGCGGCGTGAATTGTCATACTCAATGCGTTCATCGCTTTGTAGGCCGATGGCAGCAGGGTTTCATAGGGCAGGCGTTGCTTGGACATGATGTTCCTTATATCGAATGGCATGAGGGGATTCTCATGGCTATAAGACGACTCATGTCCTCCGTTTGTGACAGCAATCCGATAAAAAAGTCAGGACATATGCAATTTGTCCGGATTGCGCACCAGATACATTGCCTTGATGCGCGCCACCGGCTGGCCGTCCGCTCCCTCTTGCATCTCGATCTCGAATGAGGAAGCGGCGTCCAGCTCGCCATCGATATAACGCAATACGCCCGGCTCGCCATTGATATTGACGATCTTGTATTCCGCCCGTCCGGCATAATCGCGCGCCATGATAAGAAACAGACGCGCCAGCCGCTCCAGGCCATGCAGCACCTTGAGCGCGGCGATGATCTTGCCGCCGCCGTCGGCGGTGAAGGTGGCGTCAGCCGCAAATACTTCGCTGAGGTGAGCATGATCGCCGCTCTTGCTGGCGATGATGAATTTTTCCAGCAACTGTAAATGGGCCTCACGACTGACGTTGAAACGCGGCGCCGGCCGCCTCACTCTGCTGCGGGCTCGATGCACCAGCTGGCGGCAGGCGGCTTCGCTCTTGTCGAGCATCTGTGCGATGTCCTGGTAATCGACGTCGAACACTTCATGCAGCAAAAAAGCGGCGCGCTCCTCGACGCCTAGCTGTTCCAGCACCACCAGGAAAGCGGTCGAAACATCGCTGGAAAATTCGGCAATCGATTCCGGCGTATGGCGCTCGATATCTGCCGCTATCAGCGGCTCCGGCAGCCACGGCCCGGTATACACCTCGCGTTCGAGCTTGGCCTTGCGCAGGCGGTCGATGCATAAATGCGTCGCCACCGTGACCAGCCATGCCTCGGCATTCTCCGGCGCGGCACTTTGGTGCCAACGCAGATAAGCGTCTTGCACGACATCTTCGGCGTCGGCGCGCGAACCCAGCATGCGGTAGGCGATGCCGAACAGACGGCTGCGGTGCTGATTGAATTGGCTGTCAGGATTGGGGTTTTGATGCATGTTCTGCTCCTCGTTCGTCATGGTAAGACGGATCGGCAGAGATTTTGTGACAGGCTTTGGATTTTTATTTCCGGGCCACGCAAGCTGCGTGGCCCGCACCGGAATTACTCCGACAATTACAGGGCCAGGCGTTTGCGCGCCGCCTGGTATTCAGTCTGCAAACGATCGACCATCTGCGCCACGCTAGGCACATCGTCCATCAGGCCGACGCCCTGGCCCGCGCCCCAGATATCGCGCCAGGCCTTGGCGCCGCTGCCGCCGGAGCCGAAGTTCATCTTCGATTTATCGGCTTCAGGCAGGTTGTCCGGATCGAGGCCGGCGGCGATGATGGATTTCTTCAGGTAATTGCCGTGCACCCCGGTGAACAGATTGGTGTACACGACGTCGGCCGCGGTCGATTCCACGATCGCCTGGCGATAAGCATCGTCGACATGGGCTTCCTTGGTGGCCAGCCAGCGCGATCCGATGTAGGCGAAATCGGCGCCCATCGCTTGCGCTGCCAGGATCGCATCGCCGGTAGCGATCGCGCCCGACAAGGCGATCGGTCCCTTGAAGAATTTACGTACTTCGCCCACCAGCGCAAACGGCGACAACGGCCCGGCATGGCCGCCGGCGCCGGCCGCCACCAGGATCAAGCCGTCGACCCCGGCTTCCAGCGCCTTTTGCGCATGGCGGATCGAGATCACGTCATGCAGCACGATGCCGCCGTAGCCGTGGATCGCATCCATCATTTCCGGCGGCGGCGCGCGCAGGCTGGAGATGATGATCGGCACCTGATGCTTGACGCAGACGGCGACGTCATGCGCCAGGCGGTCGTTCGATTGATGGACGATCTGGTTGACTGCGATCGGCCCTACTTTTACGTGCGGATGCTCGGCCCGGTAGGCGGCTAGTTCGGCTTGCAGGTCGGTCAGCCAGACATCCAGCAATTCCGCCGGGCGGGCGTTCAACGCCGGGAACGAGCCGACGATGCCGGCCTTGCATTGCGCGGCCACCAGCGCCGGACCGCTAGCGATGAACATCGGCGAGCCGATGACGGGTAGGCTCAGGTTTTGCAACGCAGCGGGCAATGCCATAACGACCTCTAGTATTGGGTAGGAAGAGTTTGATTATAGGGCGAAAAACGACAATAAAAAGTACGATCGTGCTAGATTTTGTCCTCTAAAATCCGGCCCCTGTCATGCCTCTTGGCCACCGCCAGAAGATAGAGTTAATGTCGATTGCATAAGAATCCATCACGGATTTCTGCCGCCCCGGCGCGCAGCAGTTGCGCGGCGGCCCATTCACTCAAATCGGCTTCGCTGCGCTGCAGATAACGCCGGTTGGCAGCCGCTACCAAGGGCAGGCTGGCAAGCATCTGCCGGACTTCCGTCAATTTGATCTGTTGTCGTTCCAGCAGCAGGAATTTCAGCAAAACCTTGATGGCATTCTGGGCGTTGCGCTGCGGATCGGCGGCCAGATAATCGAGCCGCGAAAAGGCAGTGTCGAGTGCGGCGCCGACGCCGCTGAACGGACTGCCGTGGCCTGGAATCACCAGCCGCACCTCCAGCGTGGCGATCAATTCCAGGGTCGCCCGCGCTTCGGCGAAACCGGAGTCGCCATCCAGTTCCGGAAAGATCACGCCGAAGCCGTTTTGCCACAAGGCGTCGGCGGAAATCAGAATGCCATGCTCTTGACAATAAAAGATCAGGGAATGCGGATCGTGGCCGGCCGCCGCCAGCACCTGCCACTGCAAATCACCCAGGGTGACCACGTCGCCGGGCTGCAGCGTGTGGTCGAAGGTGAAACGGGCGCATTGCTGGCCGGTGCCGGTATAACTCAGTGCATCCCGATCCCAATTGCGCACCTGCTCGGCCTGCCCTGACGGAATCGCAGTGCGGCAACGGTAAGCCTGTTGCAAGGCGGCGTTGCCGCCGCAATGATCGGAATGCAGATGGGTATTCAGCAAGCGGTCCAGCGGCCGGCCTTGCAAGCCATGCGCCACCAGCGCCACGGTTTGCGCCGCATGGCTCAGGTAACCGCTATCGACCAGCGCCGTCTGCTCGCGCCCGAGGAACAGGATGTTGTTGGAAGACAGCCAGCCGCGCTCCAGCACGCGCATGGTCGGCGGCAATGAGGGCGCGGTCATGGCCACTGTCATAGCGCCTTCCGGCGTTGCAGGATGTGTTGCCAGATGCTGCGTTTTTGCTCGTCGCTGGCGCTCGACCAGGCGGCAATTTCATCCAAGGTGCGCCAACAGCCTTCGCACAAACCGCTGCCGGCATTCATCACGCAAACGTTGATGCAAGGTGACTCGGCATGACCTGCGACGGTGCTGTCGCCAGTCATGACCAAGGCCGTTGGATTGCTGCTTGCCATGAGGCTGTTCCTCGTTTCCGCTAAGACTTCTCAGGATACCTGAAGCAGCGTGCGGCGGCTGGCAAAGCCGCCAAAGAAGGCGTGTGCATTGGCTTCCGGGCTGTCAATGTGATAACCGCCTCCTGCACGATCACCGTCGATAAATTTAGATTCAAGCCCGCAACGCAACATCCGCAACCGGCGCCGCAGTCATCGCCACCAACTGCTGCGGCGTCAGATTGAAGACCGCGTGCGGATGTCCCGCCGCCGCCCAGACGCTATCCAGTTCCAGCAAATCCCGGTCGATCAGCATCACTGTCTTGCCGACGTGGCCGATAGGGCAAACACCGCCGATGGCGTAGCCGATGCGCTCGCGGACGAAGCGTGCATCCGCCTTGCCGAGCGGACCGACCAGCGCCGCCACCTTGCTCTCATCGACACGATTGCTGCCGCTCGCCACCACCATCACGGCGGCGTCATCGGTCAAGCGCCGGAACACGATCGACTTGGCGATCTCGGCGACGCGGCAGCCAAGGCCGGCGGCGGCCTCGGCGGAAGTCTTGCCGGTTTCGGGCAGCATGACAACTTGCTTGTCATGCCCTATTTCCGTCAGCAGATCGGCGACGCGCTGTGCGCTATCGGGAAGTTTATCCATTTGATGCTCGTCTTTTTGAAAAATTATGGCCCAGTAACTAAGCTATGCGCTTGGCCGCAATCGCATTGCCGGCGCGGCTGACCGCCTTGCGCCCGAGATGCGCCGAAATAAACTGCCCGGCGTCGACCACGGCGTCGAGATCGATGCCGGTTTCGATGCCGAGTCCCTGCATCAGATACAACACATCTTCCGACGATACATTGCCGGTCGCGCCCTTGGCGTACGGGCAGCCGCCCAGGCCGGCCACCGAGGAATGGTAAATCGAAATGCCGACTTCCAGGCTGGCGTAGATATTCGCCAGCGCCTGGCCATAGGTGTCGTGGAAATGGCCGGACAGGCGTTCGATCGGGAATTCCTGCACCAGCCTTCCCATCACTGCGTGCACTTTATTCGGCGTGGCGACGCCGATGGTGTCGGCAATATCGATTTCATCGCAACCGAGATCGCGCAAGCGATGCAGCACATCGACTACCGAATCGATCGCGACTTCGCCTTGATACGGGCAGCCGAAGGCGCAGCTGATGCTGCCGCGCAGGCGCTTGCCCTCTTGCTTGGCGACCCGCGCGACTTCGCGGAAGCGTTCGATGGATTCGGCGATCGAGCAGTTGATGTTCTTTTGCGAGAACGCTTCCGACGCCGCGCCGAAGATCACCATCTCGTCGGCGCCCGCCGCCAGTGCGGCTTCCAAGCCTTTCATATTGGGCACCAGGGCAGAGTAGATCACGCCCGGCTTGCGCTGGATGGCAGCCATCACTTCGCTCGACGTCGCCATTTGCGGCACCCACTTCGGCGAGACGAAGGAAGCCGCTTCGATGTTGACGAAACCGGCTTTGGTCAACTGGTCGACCAGCGCTATCTTGACATCGGCCGGGATGGTTTCCTTCTCGTTTTGCAAACCATCTCGCGGGCCGACTTCAACGATTTTTACCTTGTTGGGGAATCTCATGTCGTCACCTGTTTTCAGTTTTCAATAACCTTTGCTGCGGTCGACTACGCCGTTCACACTCAGGCCTTGTTCCAACGCATATATCTTGTTGCGAATCTGCTGGACCGTGTCTACATCCACCGTCACAGCCGATATATGCGGCGTGATGCTGATGCGCGGCTCTTGCCAGAACGGGTGTTCCGGCGTCAACGGTTCTTGCTCGAATACATCCAGCGTCGCCGCGGCGATCTGCCCTTCCTGAATCAGCGCCAGCAGATCTGCCTCCACCACATGGCCGCCACGAGCGACATTGATCAGGTATGCGCCGTCCGCGCCATCTGCGCTCTTTTGCAGTTTCAGCAGATTTTGCCGATTGACGATGCCGCGCGTGGCGTCAGTCAACGGCAGGATGCACACCAACACCCGCGATGCGCGTAAGAAAGCGTCGAGCTCGCCGTCACCGACAAAGCTGCGCACTCCAGGCAGACTCTTCGGACTACGACTCCAGCCATTCAATGGAAAATCGAAATGCGCCAAGGCCTCGGCGATGCGCGAGCCGAGCACACCCATGCCGAGAATGCCGATACTGAAATCGCGCTTGTCTGGCGCCGGCAGCGGCCGCCATTCGCGGCGCGCAGCTTGTTGCCGGTAAATATCGTAGCGGCCGAAATAACCCAGCACCGCATGCGTCACATAGTGCGCCATTTGAATTGCCATGCCGCCGTCGTCGATCCGGATCAACGGTACGCCGGCTGGCAAGGCATCGCCCAGTTGCAGGATGGCGTCGACGCCGGCGCCGAGATTGAAGATGGCTTTCAGGTCATGGCGTCCTTGCAGCATGGCTGCCGGCGGCCGCCACACTAACGCGTAATCGGCGGGGGCCGTATCGCCCTCTTGCCAGAAGCGGATATCGGCTTGCGGCAATGCGGTGCTGAAGTCTGCTATCCAGGTTTCGAAGTCGGTGTTTG
>NZ_JAGQEG010000115.1 GCF_018305005.1 Collimonas silvisoli | reverse complement strand
CAAACGCATGCGGCCATCTTGCGGCACCCGTTTTTCGGAAATATCCAGCTTGGAGATCACCTTGATACGGGACGCCAGTTTTTCCTTGATCGACAGCGGCGGTTGCGCCATGTCGCGCAATACGCCGTCGACCCGGAAACGGATCCGGTAGAATTTTTCAAATGGCTCAAAGTGCAAGTCGGACGCGCCTTGGTTGATGGCGTCGGTCAAGATTTTTTGCAAGAAGCGGACCACCGGCGCATCGTCGATATCGGTCGCTGCTGCATCCGCAACGGCCGCCGAATCTTCTTCGACGAAGTTGATTTCCTGCTCGTCGCCGACCATCTCGCTCAGGCTTTGTTCGGCCGATTTGACCAGCTTCTGAATCTGCTTGAGCAGGGTCGGATGCTCGACGATGATAGGCTCAACCGTCAGCTCGGTTTGAAACTTGATCTGGTCCAGCGCCTGGATATTGGTCGGGTCGGACAGTGCAACATAGATCTTGTTGCCGCGTTTCGCCAGCGCCAGCACCGTATGGCTTTCCATCAGTTTGGCGTCGATGGCTTTTTCCGGCAGCATGCTTAAATTGAGCACGCTCAGGTCTAGCTGCGGATAACCAAAGGTCTCGGCGCAAAACAAGGCAAGCGAACGTGCATCCAGATGACCGCTTTCCAGCAAGGAGGCGATAAACGGCGTTTGACTATCGCTAGCTTTCTTGTGCAAGGCCTCGATCTGCGGCACGGACAGACGTCCGGCTTGCAGTAAAGCACGGGCAAGTCCGGAGATCGGACTAGTCGAATTAGCGTTGGGAAATACTGCTGCCATAGGAGGGTCAATACCAAAAGGTGTGCGAAACCATTCAAACCGACCAATGATGCCCTACGGGAAACTCACTTGTAAAGGATTTGTGGAGAAATGTGTCATAAAAGTTGCTGTGTAGCAGTTCTTATCATCGTTCTTGTAGTTTATTCGGGCGCATCAATTTGGCAACCTTGATCGCTTGATTTTGCACCTGCACGATTTCTATGATGCATCCGGCAATTTTCAGGCTGACGTTATTGTCGGGAATATCCTGTAGCCATTCGAGCAGCAAGCCATTCAAGGTCTTCGGACCATCAAGCGGGAAATTCAAGCCAAGACGCTTGTTGATATCGCGCAGGGTAGTTGCGCCCTCAAGCAAGCATTGCCCTTGCGGGTTCCAGGAGAAACTGTCGGCACGCGCGGCACCCGGCTTGGAAGTGGTGAATTCGCCAATCATTTCTTCAATGATGTCTTCCAGAGTGACCAGTCCCTGCACTTCGCCATACTCGTCGACGATGATGCCCAGGCGCTCATGGTTTTCCTGGAAATACTGCAGCTGCGTGAAAACGTCGGTGTCTTCCGGCACGAAATAGGGAGTGGTGAGCAGCTGGCGAAAATGCTCGACCGTCAGTTCCTCTTCCTGATTCAGCAATGCCATTGCCTTGCGGACATGCAAAATACCAACGATCTGGTTGATTTCACCTTCATATACCGGCAGTTTATTGTGATAGCAGGTGGTCAACTGATGCTTGATCTCGTCCACCGAGGCCGACAGATTCAGCGCTTCGACTTGCGCCCTCGGTGTCATGACGTCTTCCACCGAGATTTTTTCCAGATCGAACAGATTCAGCAAAATGCTCCTGTGCTTTTGCGGCATGAAATTACCGCCTTCCAGCACGATGGAGCGCAGCTCTTCCGGCGATACCCGTTGTTCCTGCGCGTATTTTCCGGTTTTGATATGCAGGATCTTGAGGATGGCCGACACGAACAGATTGACAAACCAGATCAGCGGTTTGGCTATCGTCATCAGGGGTTTGAGCACGAAACTGGTCGGCAAGGCAATGCGTTCGGGATAGGTCGCGCCTATCACTTTCGGTGTGATTTCGGCGAATACGATCAGGAGGAAGGCAACCGCCGCAGTGGCAACGGTAATCACTTTCTGGTGATTGCCAAATGTCGTAATGGCAATCGCCGTCACCAATGCAGTGGCCAAGGCATTGACCAGGGTGTTGACGATCAGAATCAGCGATAACAGCTTATCGGTGCGCTCCAGCAGCCATAGCGTGGTGGCGGCGGACTTGCTGCCGCGCTTGGCCAGATGGCGCAGGCGGTGTTTGTTGGCGGCAACCAGTGCGGTTTCCGCCATTGCAAAAAAAGCCGACAAGAAGATGAGGACGACTAGTGCAAGTATCTGCACCCATATGGGCACGGCATCCAAAGGGTCACCGTAAAAATGAAAGGGTTAATAAACCAACGTGTTGTATGGTCGGGGTGAGAGGATTCGAACCTCCGGCCTCTACGTCCCGAACGTAGCGCTCTACCAGGCTAAGCTACACCCCGATCTAGCTGTTCAATGATTTGAACAGGTTTGCGGGCTGTCGACTCGCGCGGCGGCGATGCAACAGTCCCCATGCTTAATTCTCAGTGATTCCGATCTACCGCGAACGCAGATAATTGTAGCAAAGAATCTTTGAACTGACTATTTGGCAAGCCTGAGATCGCTGCTGCTGCCCGCTGCGCTGCTTTCTCTGCTTCGTGCCGGGTGTAGTTCAAGGCGCCTGAACTGGTGATGGCGGCGAGGATTTCATCGAAATGCTTTTCATCGCCGTTTTCGATGCAGCTGCGCACCAGCGCCCGTTGCTCGGCGCTGCCGTGTTCCATCAGGTAGATCAGGGGCAGGGTTGGCTTGCCTTCGCGCAGGTCGTCGCCAACATTCTTGCCGATATCGCTAGCGTTGCCGGAATAATCCAAAACGTCGTCGATCAACTGGAACGCGGTGCCGAGCGAACGGCCGTATTCGCCCGCAGCTTCAATCACGTCATCGCCGGCGCCGGCAATCAGGACGCCGAGCTGGGCCGCCGCTTCAAACAGCTTGGCGGTCTTGGAGCGAATCACCTGCAGGTAGTTTTCTTCGGAGACGTCCGGGTTGTGCATGTTCAGCAGTTGCAGCACTTCGCCTTCGGCGATGACGTTGGTGGCGTCGGCGACGATCTGCATGACGCACGCATTGTCGACCGCCACCATCATCTGAAAGGCGCGCGAATACAGGAAATCGCCCACCAGCACCGAGGCGGCGTTGCCGAACAGGGCGTTGGCGGTCTGGCGTCCGCGCCGCAAAGACGATTCGTCGACCACGTCATCGTGCAACAGGGTGGCGGTGTGAATGAACTCGATCACCGCCGCCAGCTCGTGGTGTTTGTCGCCGCTATAACCGCATGCCTGGGCCATCAGCAATACCAGCACCGGGCGCAGGCGCTTGCCGCCGGCGCTGATGATGTATTCGGCAATCTGGTTCACCAGCGGCACTTCCGAATGCAATTGCCGGCGAATCACCGCGTTGACCGCTTCCATATCGGCCGCGATCGGGGACATCATGAATTGTGAGGAGGAGGTGTTAGGAGCGGCTGACAAAATAAAACCTGTTGGAAATCGATGTGCCGTGATTATACGATGAGCGCCGCGATTAGGGCCTGTCGGCGCTAAATTGGCTGTCGTCTGATTTTGTGCCGGCAACGCAACGCCAAGGTGGTATGGCAGCGATACAGAACGGCCCGCCCCGCGTTAGCACGGGATGGGCCGTCCGATCGCACAGATATTGCTATCCCTTTAACTTTGCAAAAGCCGCCGCCATGGCGCTATTTGCCGGCGCCGGCGTTGCTTGCCGTTGCTGGGACAAGCGCTTGGCGTCGTTGCGATCCGGGCGTTGCTCCGGCTTGGCGCCGGCGACCGGCGCGTTATCGGTCAAACGCATGGTCAGTGCAATCCGCTTGCGCTTCTCGTCGACTTCCAGCACTTTCACCTTGACCACCTGGCCGGCTTTGACGACTGTGTGCGGATCTTTGACGAAAGTATTGGAGAGCGCGGAAATATGCACCAGGCCGTCCTGGTGCACGCCGATATCGACAAACGCGCCAAACGCCGCCACATTGGTGACCACGCCTTCCAGAATCATGTCGGGACGCAGGTCGCGAATCTCTTCGACGCCGTCCTTGAAAGTTGCAGTGGTGAATTCCGGGCGCGGGTCGCGGCCTGGCTTTTCCAGTTCTTTGAGAATGTCGGCGATGGTCGGCACACCGAATTTTTCATCGGCATATTTGGCCGGGTTGAGTGATTTCAGCAGCTTGTCGTCGCCGATCACACCCTTGACGTCTTTCTTGATGTCAGCCAGGATTTTTTCCACCAGCGGATAAGATTCCGGATGCACCGCGGAGCTGTCCAAAGGATTGTCGCTGTTCATGACGCGCAAGAAACCGGCAGCCTGTTCGAAAGTCTTTTCGCCCAGGCGCGGCACTTCGCGCAGCGCTGCACGCGAGGCAAACATGCCCTTCATGTCGCGATAAGTAACGATGCTCTGGGCCACGCTGGCGTTCAAGCCGGAGACGCGCGCCAGCAGCGGTGCCGATGCGGTGTTGACATCAACCCCGACCGCATTCACGCAATCTTCCACCACCGCATCCAGCGAACGCGCCAGCTGGGTCTGGCCGACGTCATGCTGATACTGGCCGACGCCGATCGATTTCGGATCGATCTTGACCAGTTCCGCCAGCGGATCTTGCAGGCGGCGCGCAATCGACACCGCGCCGCGCAGCGAGACATCCATATCCGGCAATTCGCGCGAGGCGAATTCGGAAGCCGAGTAGACCGACGCGCCGGCTTCAGACACCACGATCTTGGTCAGCTTCAGTTCCGGCCGCAGCTTGATCAGATCCTGCGCCAGCTTGTCGGTCTCGCGCGAGGCGGTGCCGTTGCCGATCGAAATCAGCGACACCTTGTGCTTCTCCGCCAGTTGCGCCAGCGTATGCAGCGAGCCGTCCCAGTCGTTGCGCGGCTGGTGCGGATAAATCGCGGTGGTGTCGACCACCTTGCCGGTGGCGTCGATCACAGCCACTTTGACGCCGGTGCGCAGGCCGGGATCGAGACCCATGGTGGCGCGCGGTCCGGCCGGCGCCGCCAGCAGCAGCGCTTTCAGATTGCGGGCAAAAACATTGATCGCTTCGACTTCCGCGGTTTCGCGCAGCTTCGTCATCAGCTCGGTTTCCAGATGCATGAAAACCTTGACGCGCCAGCTCCAGCGCACCGTGTCGCTCAGCCATTTGTCGGCGTTGCGGCCCTTGTTGCTGATGCCGAAACGGGCGGCGATGCGTCCTTCGCAGGGATTGTGCGGCGCATCCCATTTCGGTTTTTCTTCTTCCGTATCGAGGCGCAGCACGACATTCAGGATTTCTTCGCGGCGGCCGCGGAACAGCGCCAATGCCCGATGCGATGGAATTGTGCCGACGGTTTCGGAATAATCGAAGTAGTCGGCAAATTTTTCGCCGGCGTCTTGTTTGCCTTCCACCACCTTGGATTCGACCACGCCGTGCTCGGTCAGGTATTCGCGCAGCGCTTGCAGCAGCGCGGCGTCTTCCGCAAACCGTTCCATCAGAATCTGGCGGGCGCCGTCGAGTGCGGCCTTGGCGTCCGCGACGCCGGGGTTGTCGCCGTTGTCGGTGCTGAATGCCGGCTTCAGATATTTGTCGGCTTCCTGCTCTGGATTCAGATCGGGATTCGCCAGCAGCGCATCCGCCAACTCGGTCAAACCGGCTTCAGCGGCGATCTGCGCCTTGGTGCGGCGTTTCGGTTTGTATGGCAGGTACAGGTCTTCGAGCCGGGTCTTGTCTTCGGCCAGGGTGATCGCTTGCAGCAGCGCCGGGGTCATTTTCCCTTGTTCTTCAATCGAGGCCAGGATCGCGCCGCGGCGCGCTTCCAGCTCGCGCAGATAGCGCAGGCGCTCTTCCAGCAAGCGTAATTGAATATCATCAAGGCCGCCGGTGGCTTCCTTACGGTAGCGCGCAATAAAAGGCACGGTGGCGCCTTCGTCCAGAAGGGCGACGGCAGCGGCGACTTGCGCCGGTTTGGCGGCAAGTTCAAGGGCGAGACGTTGTTCGATCGAAGGCAGCATGAGGAGTCTTAAGAATGAAAATCAAGCGTTGGATCATACGCAATCCAGATAATTTCGCTAGTCTTGACAGTCCGAAAAGAAAGCACCCCGAAATTTCTGCCGCTTAAATGCTTGCCATATCGCCACAATATATTTCCCGATGGTACTATTTGCGCCGTCAAAGCACGGGATAGGCCGCGGTCGGGGCCGGTCAGATCGGAAATTGATGGAGATAGCTTGTAAATGAAAAACATTGTTAAATAACAATATTTTTCTTGTTTGTCGATGAGTCAGCAAATATGCTTGTGGCCGTATGCGACAGGGCAGAGTTCTAAAGCCCCTTGTTAATGAAGGTAAAACACACAGTAGTATTTCTTCGGGAGTCGAACATGCATCTTTCTAAACGTCTGGGCGCAGAAGCGCTCGGCACATTCTGGCTGGTTCTTGGCGGCTGCGGCAGCGCGGTGCTGGCAGCGGGATTTCCCGGCCTCGGGATTGGTTTCCACGGCGTCGCGCTGGCTTTCGGCCTGACAGTATTGACGATGGCGTTTGCCATTGGCCATATTTCCGGCTGCCACCTGAATCCGGCAGTGACGCTCGGGCTGGCTACCGCCGGCCGTTTTCCAAAAAGTGAAATCCTGCCTTACTGGGTCGCCCAGGTAATCGGCGGCATCATCGCCGCGGGTGTTTTGTATCTGATCGCCACCGGCAAGGCGGGCGCGGAGATCGGCGGCTTTGCGGCCAACGGTTATGGCGAACATTCGCCTGGCCTGTATTCAATGAACGCGGCTTTGATTTCCGAAGTGGTGATGACCTTCGTCTTCCTGATCGTGATTCTGGGGGCAACCGACAAGCGCGCGCCGGCTGGTTTTGCACCGATTGCGATTGGCCTGTGCCTGACCCTGATTCACTTGATCAGTATTCCGGTCACCAATACCTCGGTGAATCCGGCGCGCAGCACCAGCCAAGCCCTGTTCGTCGGCGGCTGGGCGTTGCAGCAACTGTGGTTGTTCTGGGTGGCGCCGCTGGTTGGCGCGGTGATCGCGGGTTTTGTGTATCCGGCAATCTGGGGTGAGAAGGACTGATGTCCTGATCCTGCATGGATGTAAAAAAGCGCGGCATGCCGCGCTTTTTTGTTGCCCAGCGTCAGCCGTATCTGCCGCCGCTGACACGCTCGATGCCGGCGATGTCTGCCCAACTTTGTACCGCCTCAAACTGCCGTGCTTGCAGCAAGGCGCGTACCGCTGCCGCCTGATCGTAGCCGTGCTCCATCAACAGCCAGCCGCCGTCTTTCAAATAGCGGCCGGCGCCGTCGATAATGCTGCGCAGTGCGCTCAAGCCGTCCGCATGGTCGGTCAGCGCATCTTGCGGTTCGAAGCGCAAATCGCCTTGGCTGAGATGGCTGTCGCCGGCAACGATATACGGCGGATTGGCAACGATCACATCGAAGCGCTGGTCCGCCAGCGCGCTATACCAGTTGCTTTGCAATAGCTGCAACGTTGTTTGGCCTGGCTTCAAATGGCGCGCCGCATTGCGGCCAGCTACCGCCAGCGCCGCGGCACTCAGATCCAGTGCAGTCAGCTTAAGATCGGGACGGCTGTGGGCGATGGCGACCGCGATGGCGCCGGAACCAGTGCCCAGGTCCAGCACGCTCAGCGCGTTCTGAGTGTGCTGATTGTCGGCTGCAGGCACGTGCTGTAACGCCAGGTCGACCAACAGCTCGGTCTCAGGACGCGGGATCAAGACGTCCGGCGTGACTTCGAATTGCAAGCCATAGAATTCGCGTTGGCCTACGATATACGCAATCGGTTCGCCTTGCAGACGTCGACGAAACAAGGCCGAGAGTTGTTGCGCCTGCTGCGCATCGATAATCTGTTCGTCTTGGGTAATCAACTGTATCCGCGTCAGCTGTAGCCCATGCATCAGCAGAATGCGGTTCTCCAGCGGGTTTAGCGGCGCCTGCTTCAATACCGCGGCGATGCTGCTGCCGGCTTCTATCTGAAACGTATCGGGAATACCTGCCATTTAATCGCTGACGTTAGTAGCGGCTGACGCCGTTGCGTTTGAACAGCGTGGCAACCAGAATCACGACCAGCACTGCAAACCACAACAGCGACCATTGCGGGATCGACAGGCCCAGGATCGGATCGTAAGGGGTGGTGCAGAGTGCGTAAGCGTCAACCTTGAACACGGACGGCAGCAAGGAGGCAGGCGGCAGCGCATTCATTGGCGCTTCCAGCGCATCTCTGCCGCATGAGACCGACGGATGGGCGATGATCCACAGGTGCCAGATGGCGGTGCCGGCGCCACCCAGCCCTGCCAGAATTCCTATTCCGGCACCGGCTTTTTGCGCACCGGCCGGCAAACCGGCGCAAATCAGGCAAATCAGCGCGATCGCCGCGAATGCATAGCGCTGTATCACGCACAGCGGACAAGGCTGCATGTCCTGATAATGCTGCAAATACAATGCGCCAGCCAGGATGGCGAGGGCGATGAAGGCGACTGCAAGCAAAACGGATTTGGATGTTTTCATTTTGTGGTTATGGAGTTGAGTCGAAGAGAGCTTATCTGTCGTGCATCTGATGCAAGTCGCAGTGCTTGGTTCCCATGCCATCCCGTAGCATATGCGATTTTCAAATCGGCTGCGCGTGGATTGTCCGAGCCGTCAAATCGCGTCGCCCAACGCCGCCAGCAAGTCGGCCTGATGCTCCGCCGCCAGCGCATTGGTCAGCTCTTCCAGGTCGCCATCCATGATGAAATCGAGTTTGTACAAGGTCAGGTTGATGCGATGGTCGGTCATCCGGCCTTGCGGGAAGTTGTAGGTGCGAATCCGTTCACTGCGGTCGCCCGAGCCGATCAGCGATTTACGGGTCGCGGCTTCTTTCGATTGCTGCGCGCGCAGTTGACCATCCTTGATGCGGGCCGCCAGCACTTTCAGGGCGGACGCCTTGTTCTTGTGCTGGCTGCGATCGTCCTGGCATTCGACCACGATGCCGGTCGGCATGTGGGTGATGCGCACCGCGGAATCGGTCTTGTTGATATGCTGGCCGCCGGCGCCGGAGGCGCGGTAAGTGTCGATGCGGATATCGGCCGGATTGATGTCGACATCGCCGACTTCATCCGCCTCCGGCATGATGGCCACGGTGCAGGCGGAAGTATGGATGCGGCCCTGGGTTTCCGTGGCAGGCACCCGTTGCACGCGATGGCCGCCGGATTCGAATTTGAGTTTGGAGTAGGCGCCAAAGCCGATGACGCGCACGATGACTTCCTTGTAACCGCCGATTTCCGACGCCGATTCCGACACCATCTCTACCTGCCAGCGGTTGCGCTCGGCAAAGCGCGTGTACATGCGCAGCAGATCGCCGGCGAACAGCGCCGACTCGTCGCCGCCGGTGCCGGCCCGGATTTCCAGGAAAATATTGCGTTCGTCGTTAGGATCTTTAGGCAGCAGCATCTTTTGCAGATCGCCCTGCAGTTGTTCCATGCGCGTTTTCGCCGCCAGGATTTCATCCTGTGCGAACTCCTTCATGTCAGGGTCGGCTTGCATTTCTTGCGCAGCTGCGATATCGGCGTCGGCTTGCAGGTAAGACTGGTATAACTCCACCAGCGGCCCCAGCTCAGCATGTTCGCGGGTCAGCTTGCGGTAGCTATCCATGCTGGCGGTGGCGTCCTCCTGCATCAGCAGGTCGTTGACCTCGACTAAGCGATTGACGAGTTGATCGAGCTTGGCGAGCATTGATGGTTTCATGGCGGGTTTCAGTCAGAACAAGGCAGATCAAAGGGGAATGGTGCAACGGTAGCGCGCAAGGCAGCACGATGACGCGCGGCCATGGATGGTGTAGCGGCAGGTGCGCTAACGTTTGGTGCGGAATAGTTGCGGCAGGAGAGCTGCCAGGCGCGCGCGTTCGTCGCCATGGGCATTGTGCAAAGCCTGTTGCGGGCCGTGCATGAACTTGGCGGTCAGACCTTTGGACAGTGCTTCCAGGACAACCTCGATATCTTCGCCCTTGGCCAGCATCTTGCGGGCGCGCTCCAGCTCCAGGCGGCGCATGGCTTCGCTCGATTCGTGCAAGTCCTGGATCACCGGCACCACCGCCCGGTTATCCACCCAGTGCATGAATGACTGCACGCGGGTTTCGATGATGGCTTCTGCCTGGGCCACCGCGGCCTGGCGATTTTCCATGCCGATTTGCACGATCGAGCCGAGGTCGTCGACGGTATACAGAAAGATATCGTCGAGACGGCCGATTTCCGTCTCGATATCGCGCGGCACCGCCAGGTCCAGCATGAACATCGGTTTATGGCGGCGGGCTTTGACGGCGCGTTCGACCATGCCAAGACCGATGATCGGCAAGCTCGATGCAGTGCAAGAAACGATGACGTCGAAATTACCCAGTTGCGTCGGCAGATCGGCCAGCCGGATCGCCCTGCCGTTGAAGCGATGGGCCAGCAATTCGGCGCGTTCCAGGGTGCGGTTGGCAACTGTCAGGGATTTCGGATTTTGCGCAGCAAAGTGGGTGGCGCACAACTCGATCATTTCGCCGGCGCCGATAAACAACACATGCTGCCCGGCGATCGTATCGAAAATGCGTTCCGACATACGCACCGCAGCGGCCGCCATGGAGACGCTATGGGCGCCGATTTCGGTGGTGCTGCGGACTTCCTTGGCGACGGCGAAGGTGCGTTGGAACAACTGATGCAAATAGGTGCCGAGGCCGCCCGCGGCTTCTGCGTGACGCACGGCATCCTTCATCTGGCCGAGAATCTGCGCTTCGCCCAGCACCATCGAATCGAGTCCGGAAGCAACCCGGAAGGCATGGCGCACCGCGTTGTCTTGCGGCAAGGTGTACAAATGCGGACGCAAGTCGGCATAGGGCAACTGGTGGTAATGCGCCAGGAAATGCGCGGTGGAATCAATCGAGGTATCGATAGCGTTAGCGCCGCCGTGCTGAAAGTTGCCGGCAGCGTACAGCTCGGTACGATTGCAGGTTGACAGAATCGCAGCTTCATCCGTTGTGCTGAGCGTGTTGTCGCCGCTGAACCAGGCACGCGCCGCCAACACCGCCTGACCGATCTGGTCAGCGGGGAATGCCACCTTTTCGCGCAGGGAAACGGGCGCGGTGGTGTGGTTAAGTCCAACGGTTAGCAGTTGCATAGCAGCAGTTGCATAGAAACAGGTGCAGAAATGCCGGTGACAGCGGGAAGGGGCAATATTGTTAACCCAAGATTATACTCTTTGTAGCCAAGGAAGAAATTCAAGTCCGGCTGAGGCTGGAGCTTAGTTGGTGAGAGCGGGTAAAGTCACAATGAAAGTACTGCCTTCGCCCAAGGTGCTTTCCAGCAGAATTTCACCGAAATGACGTTCCACCACGGTTTTTACAAACACCAGGCCGAGACCGGTGCCGTCTGAATGCGGCTGGCCGGGGGCGCTGACACGTTGATAACGTTGAAATAACTTGGCCTGGTCATGCGGCGCAATGCCAAAACCCTGATCGCTGATCCGGCAGATGACCTGCGGCAGCAGTTTGACGTATTTCAGGCGCAGGGTGCAGGTAATCCTGGTATCCGGCAAGCTATAGCTGATGGCGTTGGAAATCAGGTTGCACAGCGCTCGCGCCATCAGGGAGCGGTCGATATTGGTCAGGAATTCCTGGCCTTCGATATCGGTGATCAGTTCGATTTTCTTATTGTTGGCAAGGCTCCACATTTCATCGACGGCGTCATACAGCACATCTTGGAAATCCACCTCTTCGAGCCGGTATTCGGACGATTCGGCGCGCGCCAGCTGGACAAAATTATCCGCCAGCCCCAAGGTTTTGCGCGCAGCTTGTTCCAGCCTGGCGAAAAATTCCTTTTGCGGCAGCGCCGAGGAGGGGTTGCCTTGCAATTCGAGCAAGGCCAGGATCGATGCTTGCGGAGCGCGCATGTCATGCGACAGAAAACGCAGGGTCTCATCCCGGCTGCGTTCGGCGGCGCGGATAATGGTGATGTCGACGATGCTGACGATCCAGCCGGTCAGTACCTGGTGGGCCGAGTGGCAGGGGCCGCTCTTGATCAACAGGTCGCGTCCTTGCTGGTCTTGTACCGTAGTGCCGCTGGTGAGGGTCGAGACATGTTCGAGATCGATCAGATCCCACCAGCTGAAGGTATGGCCGGCCGAGGTATTGCTTGCCTGCGGCGTGTTCATGTTGGAAAACAGATAGGGCAACAGCGCGCCGTCGATATTCCGTATGCCGGCCGTGGCAAAATAGTCTCTGGCAAACTGATTTGACACCAGCACGTGGCCGTCGACGGTAGTGATCAGGGTGGCGTCCGGCAGGCTATTCAGGCTGTCGGAAATAAACTGGCGCAAATCGCGCACCCGGCGCGCAGCAACGCGCATGGCATTGATGCGCTGCTCAAGCAAATCTTCCACCTGTTGCGGTGCGGGTTCTGTATTCACCTCGGGCAGCAAATGCGGCTCCTGATCCAGCAGCATGAACTCTTGCCCGAGATAGGAAATCGCCGATTCGAGGCGGATCCAGTTCCATATGGGATGAGCGATGGCCAGCGCGATCAAGGCTGCGGTCGGGGCAATCCAGAAACCCAGCGTCAACAGGAAATAGCTGGCCGCCATTGTCAGCAGCATCAAGGCAGCCGTGATCAGCAAGGAGATGCGCGGCGTCCACAGCAGGTAGCTGGAGAGGGCGATCAGGACCGGCACGATGCTGAACAGCGTGGTCTGCAAAGGCCGGGCGATGCTGATCGACTTATGGTCGAGCAGGCTGGCCAGGATGTTGGCGTTGATTTCGATGCCTGGCATGACGCCTGAGGTGCCCGATACCGGCGTCGGAAAAGTATCCGCCATGCCGAGCGCGGTGGCGCCGATCAATACATATTTGCCGGTGAAAAATTGGTCGGGAACGTCGCCGCGCAATACTGCGGCATACGGCACCGAGCGGAAATGGCCGCTGCCGCCGGCGAACGGAATCTGGATCTGATAATCGCGCTGCCAGCTGTCTGCCTTGTGCGGGCCGAGCTGGGCCGGTGCCTCATCTAGCCGGGCGCCGGGCAGATTGCCATTGGCATCGGTTATCTTTTGTCCGGCGACGCCGGCCAGCGCGACCGCAAAATGCGGCCACCATTGGTTGTCCTGGCCCTCTTGCAGAAAGACACTGCGGACCACCCCGTCCGGATCGAGTTCCAGATGTATGTGGCCGACGCCGCGAGCGGCGTTGAGAAAATCCGGCGTCGGCAGCAGGGCCTTGAGACCGGGGCCGGCGCTGGCGACGACAATCGGCAGCACCGTCAGCTTGCTGGCGGCCAGCGCTTTGGCCAGCGCCCGGTCATCGGCGCGTTGGCCGGGCGACTGTCCCTGCTCGGCTTCCGGCATGATCACATCCAGCCCGATCGCCAGCGGATTGGCGTGCATGATCCGGTTCAGCAGTTTGGCGTGCAGATTGCGCTCCCAAGGCCAGCGCCCCAGCTTGCTGATGCTGTAATCGTCGATAGCGACGATGATGATGTCGTCGCGCGCGGGCCGCGAATCGGCGCGCATGAACTGGTCGTACAAGGTTCTGTCGAGACGGCCGAGACCGTTCACATAACCCATGCTGCCGGCCACGATCAGCATCAGTATGGTGATCGCCAGCCATTGGCGAAACGCCACCCGTTTGATGAGCGGAATAACCTGCTTGATCATGAACGCTTGGCGAGAGATCGCATGGTCGCGGCCAGCTTAATATCCGGCCGGGGTATTGCCGCCGATATTGAGCAAGGGCGAGTCGTCGCTGGTGACCCAGCGGCTGCCGATGTACACTTTTTGCGACGGCGAAAAGGGCCCGCCATAACCGTCGGAATCAATCGCTCTGATGCGGATGAAATAAGTGCCGTTGGCTGGGTGCGGGACGGTGATTTCCGGTGTCGCCGTGGCTTGCGTCAAAAGCAGTGTCGAGAAGGCGGCGTCGCGGCCGATCTCGACCACGAAATTTTGCCCCGGCTCCGAGCTCCAGCGGAACGACAGGTCGCCGTCGATTGCATCGGCAATCTTGGGAACTTGCAAGGCCGGCAGCAGCTTGAAACTCTGTGGGTCGCCGTAGGGGCCTTGATAGCGGCCGTTGGCTTGTTCGACGATGGTCGCCACGCGCCAGTAGTAAGTACCCAGCGCCAGTTTGCCGGCGCTGAATTGCGTTGCGGCGACTGCCGGCTGATCGATTGCCAGTTGTTTGAATCCGGCATCGCTGGCGACTTGCAAATGATAGGCTTGCGCATTGCTGATTTCGGCCCAGCTGAACATCACATCTTCGCTGCGCGATTTGTTTTTTGGTTCGATCGAGATGGGCGGCTCTGGCCGGGCTTTTAATTTAAATGCGGTTGCATGCGGGATGCCTTGCAGGCCCATTTGATCGAGCGCGGAAATGCGGACGAAATAATTGCCGTCCTCAAGTCCGTTGATCTTGATTTCGGTATTGTCCGACTCTGCTTCGCCAACGACATTGCGCGCATCGGCATCTGTGGCGATTTGCGCGCGGTAGCCATGCGCGCCGGCTACCGGGGTGACGTTAAAGCGTACCGTTGGCCGTTCCTGCAACTGAGGGCTACCGCTGAGTTGCGGTGCAGACAGCAGCGCGACGGCCTTGCCTACCCCTTTGGCACTGGTCACATTACCTTGGCCAGGGCGCAAGGTCAGCGCTGCCGGCTGGTTTTTCTTAGCCACCGCAACACCGCCGCTCAACACTTCGGTCATCACTCTGTCGCCGACCAGATCGACCCGGAAATCGGTGCCGCGCACGCCAGCTACCGCCAGTGGCGAATGGACTTCGAAGCGGCCTTTGTTTTTGTCCAGCGGCGAGACCTTGGATTCGACCCGGCCTTTCAGCAGGGTAATTTCAGTGCGCGGACTCTTGGTATAGCGTGCGGTGCGCAGCTTGCTGAGTTTTACCTGGCTGTTGGACGGCAGTGCGATATGCGATTGATCGGGCAGGCTGAGTGTCAGAAAGCTGTTGCTGCCGGTATTGATGATGGCGCCTTCGGTCAATATGGCGCCGATGTTGACGTCGATCGGACGGCCATCTGCAGCGATGGCATCGATGTTGCCGGACATGGCTGATACCTGGGCGCTGCTGGGGTCATCCGGCAGCAGCGCTACCGGGATGATGATGGCGGTGCCGACCGGGATCGTGCGGTCGTTCCCGATGTGATTGAGCTTTGCCAGTGACACCCAGTTGTGCTTGTTGGAGGTAAGCTGTTCGGCGATCACGCTTAAGGTATCGCCAAGTTGTGCCCGGTAAGTGATGGTCGCAGCGCCCACCTGCAGAGCAGATGGGTCCGATGCCGGCGCGGCAGCAAATAGCGGCGACGGCCCGGTAAAGAAAAGAGCCAGGAAAGCTATTTTTTTAAAAGTGCTGCGCATGTCTGTCTATCAGCGCAACCGAAACGCGCCTTATCCTGTTAGTTGTTCTAGTCGATAACCGTAGCTATAAACCGGAGCCAGTCGATAGCCGTTTTCCGGTCGTAATTGTAACTTACTCCGCACCCGCGAGACGTGGGTATCCATGGTGCGGGACGGAATATCGACATCGCGCGACCAGACTGCTTCGAGGATGTAGGCACGCGAAAGAGGGCGGCCGAGGTTGCGAAAAAACAACAGCGCCAGGTCGAATTCCTTTTGCGTGATCTCGATCGGCTTGCCGGCCAGGGTCAGGCGACCTGAGCGGGTTTCAAACAAATAATCGTTAAATACGATTTGTTCGCTCGAATTCTGAATCGGATAGGCGCGTCGCAACAGGGCTTGCACGCGCGCCACCAACTCGCTGCGGCGGATCGGCTTGATCATGTAGTCATCGGCGCCGGCGGCCAGCCCTTCGACAATGTCATCTTCGCCGGAGCGGCTGGTGATGAACAGGACTGGGATGGTTTTGGGAAGTTTGTCTCTCACCCAGCGCAAGACCTCGGGGCCGCTGAGGTCGGGAACCTGCCAATCCAGAACCAGCATGTCGTAGCTTTCTCGACGCAGCTGGTTCAATATTTCTTTCCCGCTCTGGAACGGATGGCAAATATGCCCACTGGATGTGAGCACCTGACAAACTAAATCGGTTTGACTGGGGTCGTCATCAAGGACAGCAATTCTCATATTTTAACTATGTTAGGTGACTTCAGCGCTGGTGGCCGGCATCGGTTTGTGGCGAATACAAGGGGTATATTAATCTTATTGCCACATTGCTGTAGACAAATATTTTATATATTTCCGATGTCTTTCATTTGCCACAAAAATTGAAAGATTCAGTGATGTCGGATGCGTTCCGCAAAGCCCTTGCCAAAACTTTAACTGCAGCAGCATTTGTTTTGACGTCATACATGATTTTCATAAACAGTGTATGACGGGATTTGTAAAATTCCACCAATGGCGCTCAATAACGGGCGCCTGCCCGGGTCAGGGATCCGGAGCGGTCATTGAGCAGATTTTTGCCGCTGCCGTATTGCGCCGAGTTCAATCTTAAATATTGACTTATGCGTCCGGCAGCACCACGTTGACGTCCAGCACTTCCAGATTTCCCTGGCGATCCAGGGAAATCTTGATGTCGTCGGCGTTCACTTTGGTGTATTTCGAAATGACTTCGATCAGTTCTTTATGCAACGCCGGCAGGAAATCGTGGCCCTGGCGGCCATTCCGTTCGCGGGCAATGATGATTTGCAGGCGCTCCTTGGCGGCTGAGGCCGTTTTG
>NZ_JAGQEG010000114.1 GCF_018305005.1 Collimonas silvisoli | reverse complement strand
CAGATTGTAATTTTGGTGATGGAGTTCCGATGTCTGTTCCGATACCCTCAACTGGTTCATTAACCGGTTCATTAACTGGTCCATTAAGCGGTCGCATTTCCGACAATGTTTCCCTGCCCGAGCTGACGCTGCGCGGCATCATTCTCGGCGCCTTGATAACGGTAGTATTCACAGCTTCCAACGTGTACCTGGGCTTGAAAGTCGGCCTGACTTTTTCTTCCGCGATTCCGGCTGCCGTGATTTCCATGGCAGTGCTGCGGATGTTCAAGAGTGCCAATATCCTCGAAAACAATATGGTGCAAACCCAGGCTTCGGCCGCCGGCACCTTGTCTTCGATTATTTTTATCCTGCCTGGACTGGTGATGATCGGTTACTGGCAGGGTTTCCCTTACTGGCAGACCTTGGCGATCTGCGCCGCCGGCGGCATGCTGGGCGTGATGTTCACGATTCCGCTGCGGCACGCGATGGTGGTGCAAAGCGACCTGCCTTATCCGGAAGGCGTGGCGGCCGCGGAAATCCTGCGCGTCGGCAGCGCCGATGTCGAACTCGACGCCGCCACCGGCAAGGCCGGGGCAAAGACTGAAACCGGCATCGTCGACATCATGGCCGGCGGCTTAACCGCTGCCGTTGTGACCTTGTTCTCATCCGGCTTCCGGGTGCTGGGCGAAGGCATCAATCTGTGGTTCGCAGCGGGTCCGGCGGTGGTGCGCCTGTCCGCTGGATTTTCGCTGGCCTTGCTGGGCGCCGGTTACCTGATCGGCATCGTGGCCGGCATCGCCATGCTGATCGGCCTGCTGATTGCCTGGGGTGTGGCAGTGCCGGTGCTGACGTCGATGCACAGCATGCCGGACGGCGTGACGCTGGCCAAATATGCCACCGGATTATGGAGCAAGGACGTGCGCTTCATCGGCGCCGGCACCATCGGCGTGGCTGCGGTATGGACCCTGATCACGCTGTTCAGGCCGATGCTGGAAGGTGTCAAGACTTCCTTCCAGGCGTTGCGCGGCGGTAACGGCCGCATCAATATTCCGCGTACCGAGCGCGACATGGCGCCAGGCTGGATCATCGGTATCACGCTAGTGCTGGTGGCGATCCTGGCGGCGACTTTCGCCGGTTTCCTGAGCGCTGCCCCCCTGTCTGCCGGCATGGTGTGGGGGCTGGTTGCCTACAGCGTCCTGTTTGCGGTCGTCTTCGGTTTCCTGATTGCCGCTGCCTGCGGTTACATGGCCGGTCTGATCGGTTCCTCCGCCAGCCCGATTTCGGGTGTTGGCATCGTCGCCGTGGTGCTGGTCTCGCTGCTGATCCTGCTGGTCGGCAGCGGCGACGGCCTGCTGGCCACCGAGAGCGGCAACAAACTGGGAATTGCGCTGGCGATCTTCACCACCTCGGCGGTGATCGCCGTGGCGACTATTTCCAACGATAACCTGCAGGATCTGAAAACCGGCTGGCTGGTCGGCGCCACGCCGTGGCGGCAGCAGGTGGCGTTGCTGATCGGCTGCGTGGTCGGCGCCGTGGTGATTCCGCCGGTGCTTGAGCTGCTGTATAACGCCTACGGTTTTGCCGGCGCGATGCCGCGCGCCGAGATGGACGTAGCACATGCCTTGTCGGCGCCGCAAGCAACCCTGATGACCGCGATTGCGACCGGGATTTTTACCCATCAGCTGAACTGGGACATGATATTGATCGGCCTCGGACTGGGCGTGGTGCTGGTGGCGATCGACGAAATGCTGCGCCGCCGCCGCGGCGTGGCGCGCTTGCCGGTGCTTGCGGTAGGGATCGGCATTTATCTGCCGCCGACAGTTGCTTCGACCCTGGTGCTGGGCACGGTGCTGGCCTGGGTCATAGAACGCATCCTGAGAAAGCGCGCGCAGAAGCAGGGCGTGCCCTACGTGCAATTCGCCGAAGCTTCGAACCGGCGCGGCGTGCTGCTGGCGTCCGGCCTGATTGTCGGCGAAAGCCTGGTGGGGGTGCTGCTGGCGGCCGTCATCGGCTTTACCGGCAGCGATTCGCCATTGGCGCTGGTTGGCGCATCGTTTGAAAATACCGCGCAATGGCTGGGGCTGATTGTGTTTGCCGCGGTGGCCTGGGTTTTCTCGCGCCGTGTATTGACTGCGCAGAAGGCATAAGCGGGCGCCAGGGGCTATTGCGCATTGTGGGCGATAGCCTCGCGTCCGAGGTGTAAAACAAGCTCCGGTTAAAACTCGGAGCGCGTGCGAATATGAAAAAATTCATCTACCGCCAGCACGGCCAGGATGCCTGCGCCAGGGATATCGGAGTGTGCAACATCCAAAATCGCATTCGTCAACGCTTCAAGCTTTGACTCATCCACAAAGATTTCCACTTTGAGATGTTCTGTCAAATGGTTTTTTGAATAGAAGTCGGTGTACTCGCCGTATCCCTTTACCTTGGTCACGGTCATGCCTTGCATGTGAAGACTGCCGAGTCTGGCTTCCAGCGCCAGCAAGGCATCTGGACGAATAATGGCAATGACATATTTCACGTTCATGGTGTTCTCCAGGTAATGAATAAGTCCTTCTTCCTCAATCAATCACTTGCGCAGGAGGAGACAGCGCCCGTGAATCTGAACAAGGCGCTGAACAAGGCGCCCGCCCATAGCAGCAGTTACTTCACGCCGGTAACAACGTAATCCGCGCCTTGTTTGGCGAAATTGATGGTCACTTTCTTGTCGACGGCGAGTTTGTCGAAGAACATCTTGTCCTTCACAGCGAAGGTCATCGTCATGGCCGGCCAGTTCAAGCTTTTGACCGGTCCGTGCGCCAGTGTCACGCTGCCTTTCGTCGTATCAACCGCCTTCACCACACCCGTCGCCTCGTGGGTTGTTGCCTTTGCGGTGGAACCGGAATTCATTTTTTCCATCGGCATGGCCTTCATGTCCATGTCTTTCATATCCATATTTTTCGTGGTGCCAGACTGGGCGAGAGCCGCGCCGGATGCTGACAGCGCCAGAACCAATGACAGGGTTGCGAACGATTTCATGTTTATTTCCTTTTTAAAGTTGAGAGTGGTGTTTTGAAACAGATTGCACCCATCCGTTTGACAAATGCTGGACCGATGGGTGCCGCGCCTGCTTTCACACGCGTTTATTGCGACTTCTTGACGTTTCAATGTTTCATTTTTCCGGTCATGCTCGGATCCATTTGACGGCCCATGTCGGCTGGATAGTCTTTACCATCCATCTTCCCCATGCAATCCTTCATCATTTGATCCATGTTTTCGTGCATTTTCGGGTCCATTTTTCCGTCCATTTTGTGATCCATTCCGGCTGGTTGATCTTTACTAGCTGCTGCCTGTGCCAGTTGAGCGTGCTTGGCCTTACGGGCCTGCTCAATTAACTGCCAGTCGGGGCCAGCGAAGGCGGGAAATGCGGTACCAACGGTACTGATGCATAGCAATGCAAGTAGTAATTTTTTCATGATGAATTCCTCTGGAAATTGGTAGTAGATAAGGCTTTATCTGATTCACACCATCACCGGGCTAATTCAGCCATCGACAATACAAAACACGTAGCGCCAGTGATGTCCGCACTGAAACATCAGGAACCGCTACGTCAAAATCGGTTTGCGCAACAAAACACGTCATCGTCTCGGCAGAAACGAGAGCAGGATGATCGCCGCTTCCGACAATGCTCGCGACGGACGGCGGCGCCACGTAGCAGGAAGCGCATGGCAGGCAAGCCGTCATGGTCATCGGTTGTTCGATCACCATAGGTACTTGCCTGTGACTCTGTTGCGGCAGCGCTTGCACGTGACCAATCCATGCCAATCCGATTAGCACAGCCATACACAGCACGTAATACGTGATGTGCTTACCCAAACGGTGCGTGCTAAACAGTTTCATCAGGATCTATGCCTCCACCTGCGACGCCGTGCCGTTGGCAATCTGACGCCGACGCAACAGCAGAAAGGCCACGGGAACCACAAACATCGACAACAATGGCGCCGTGATCATCCCGCCTACCATCGGCGCGGCGATCCGTTGCATGACTTCCGATCCGGTACCTGTGCCCAGCATGATGGGCAGCAGGCCGGCGATGATGACGGCTACCGTCATCGCCTTGGGGCGTACCCGCAGCACGGCGCCTTCACGTATCGCATCGAGCAGATCGGCTTCACTGCCATTGCCGTCAGTCAGCCGTTCGTCCCAGGCGTGTTTCAAATAGAGCAACATGATTACGCCGAATTCGGCCGACACGCCGGCTAATGCAATGAAGCCGACGCCACCGGCAACCGATAGGTGATAATCAAGCAGCCACAACAGCCAGATACCGCCGGCCAGTGCAAACGGCAGCGTTGCCATGATCAAGGCCACTTCATCGAAGCGTTTGAAGGTCAGGTAGAGCAGGACGAAAATAATCAGCAAGGTGGCCGGCACCACGATCTTGAGTTTGGCGGTGGCGCGTTCCAGATACTCGAACTGCCCCGACCAGGCGATGGAATAACCCGCAGGCAATTTGACTTCCTTGGCCACGACTTGCTGCATATCGTGCACGGTGGAGCTCAGATCACGGTCGCGGATATCGACATAGACCCAACCCGACAAGCGCGCATTCTCGCTTTTCAGCATCGGTGGACCATCGTTGATGCGAATCGCGGCGACATCGCCCAGCCGGATTTGGGCGCCACGGTCTGTTAGCACCGACAGTTGACGCAGTTTCTCGACCGAGTCGCGCACCTCGCGTGGATAACGCACATTGATCGGAAAGCGCTGCAATCCTTCGACGGTTTCGCCAATGTTGTCGCCGCCGATCGCTGCCGACACGACACTTTGCACATCCGCAATATTCAAGCCATAGCGCGCAGCGGCATCGCGGTCGATGTTCACATCGATATACCGGCCGCCATTCAAACGCTCGGCCAGCGCCGACGACACGCCCGGGACATGCTTGACGGCGCGTTCGATCTCGCCGGTAATGCGGTCGATCTCCTGGAGACTGACGCCAGCAACCTTGACCCCGACCGGACTTTTGATGCCGGTGGCCAGCATGTCGATCCGGTTGCGTATCGGCGGCACCCAGATATTGGACAGTCCCGGCACTTTGACGATGCGGTCAAGTTCCTGGGTCAACTTGTCCGGCGTCATGCCGGGACGCCACTGGTCGTGCGGTTTGAACTGGATCACGGTTTCAAACATTTCCAGCGGCGCCGGATCGGTCGCACTCTCGGCACGGCCAGCCTTGCCGAACACGCTTTGTACTTCCGGCACGGTTTTGATCAACCGATCAGTCTGCTGCAGCAATTGCGACACCTTGCCGGCCGACAGGCCAGGCAGTGCCGACGGCATGTACAACAGATCGCCTTCGTCCAGCGGCGGCATGAATTCGCCACCGAGCCGGGTCATCGGCCAGATCGTCACAATCGCGACCAGCGCCGCCGTCAGCAGGGTCATCTTGGGAAAGCGCAGCACGATATCGAGCAAGGGCCGATATAGCGCAATCAGGAAGCGATTGAGCGGATTCTTTTGTTCATCCGGAATCCGGCCGCGAATCAAATAGCCCATCAAGACCGGGATCAGCGTCACCGCCAACCCTGCAGCGGCCGCCATCGCATAGGTTTTGGTAAAAGCCAATGGAGAAAATAACCGTCCTTCCTGCGCTTCCAGCGTGAATACAGGAATGAACGAGAGCACGATGATCAAGAGCGAGAAGAACAACGCTGGACCGACTTCGGCGGCGGCGTCGCCGATGACGCGCCAGTGATCATTGCCTTTGAGCTTTTCTCCTGGATGAGCCTGGTTCCAGGCTTCGATATGCTTGTGGGCATTTTCGATCATCACCACGGCGGCGTCGACCATGGCGCCGACGGCAATCGCAATTCCGCCCAGCGACATGATATTGGCATTGACCCCCTGGTAATACATGACGATAAAGGCGATCAGGATGCCGATCGGCAGCGTAATGATGGCAACCAGGGCCGAGCGCATATGAAACAGGAAGATCGCGCAGACTACGGCGACGACGATGAATTCCTCGATCAGCCTTTCTTTCAGGTTCGAGACGGCACGCTTGATCAGGCTCGATCGGTCGTAGGTTGAAACGATCTCGACGCCGGGCGGCAGGCTGGCCTTCAATTTCTGCAGCTTGGCCTTCACGGCATCGATGGTTTCCAGTGCGTTCTTCCCGGAGCGCATGACGATCACGCCGCCGGCCACTTCGCCTTCGCCATTCAGCTCCGCAATCCCGCGCCGCATTTCCGGCCCCACCTGGATGCGGGCGACATCACCTAATTTCACCGGCACGCCGGCATCGGTCGTCGTCAACGGGATCTTGCGGAAATCGTCCTGCGATTTCAGGTAGCCCGATGCGCGTACCATGTATTCGGCCTCGCCCAGCTCTAGCACGGAACCGCCGGTTTCCTGGTTGGCTTTCTGCACGGCGTCGATGATCTTGCCTTGGGGGATGTTGTAGGCGCGCATCCTGTCCGGATCGAGCACGATCTGGTACTGCCGCACCATGCCGCCGATACTGGCAACTTCCGAGACATTGGGCACCGCTTTCAACTCATACTTGAGAAACCAGTCCTGCAAGGCGCGCAGCTGCGACAAATCCATCTTACCGCTACGATCGACCAGCGCATATTCGTAGATCCAGCCGACCCCGGTCGCATCCGGCCCCAGCGCGGTTTTAGCTTGCGGCGGCAGGCGCGACTGTACCTGGTTCAGGTATTCCAGCACGCGTGAGCGGGCCCAGTAAGGATCGGTGCCGTCCTCAAACAGAATGTAGACGAAGGAATCGCCAAAAAACGAATAGCCACGCACCGTCTTTGCCCCCGGCACCGACAGCATGGTGGTGGTCAGCGGATACGTAACTTGGTTCTCGACAATCTGCGGCGCCTGGCCTGGATAACTGGTGCGGATAATGACTTGCACATCAGACAGATCAGGGATGGCGTCCAGCGGCGTACGCGCCAGCGACCAAATGCCCCAGGCGGTGACCATCAATGTCGCCAACAGCAGCAGGAGGCGGTTGACGATGGACCAGCGGATCAGTCTGGCGATCATGGCGCAGCTCCCGTCGGCTTGGCGGGCATCTTCGTCGCGCCATCCATCGCTTTATCTTTCTTGTTCGCCATAGGGGCGGCGGCAGTCGGCGTAATCGTAGAGATCTCGAATGCGCCATCCTTGATCGGATGAATCTCGAAGACGACGGTGTCGCCGACCGCAACGTTGTTTGGCAAACCAACTGCAGGCACCTTGAAGCCCATCGTCATCGCACCCCATTGCAAAGTGGGAATCGGACCATGCGAGATAGTGATCTCTTCCTTGGTGATGCTTTCGACTTTGCCTTCGCCGCGATGCGTCGGACCAATCGCCTTGCTAGGTGTTGGTGTGGCCATGCCTTCCATCCGTGTTTCCGTGCCCGTCAGGCTGGCTTCGGAATCGATCAGGAACTGACCGGAGACGACGACCTTTTGCCCCACATCCAATCCTTTGCGGATTTCGGTCTGACCGTTGGTTTCACTCCCAATCTCGACATCGACCGGAATAAACTTGCCGTCGCCTTGCGCCACCATGACAACACTGCGGGTTCCGGTCTGAATCACGGCTTCAGTCGGTACTAGCAGGATATCCTTGCGCGCCGCTGACGAAAAATTAATCGTCGCAAACATGCCTGGCACCAGCTGGCCGGACGGGTTGGCTAACTCAATGCGCGCCTTCAGCGTGCGGGTAGCAGGATTCACATCCGGCAGAATCGCGCTGACTTTGCCCTTAAATACCGTTCCTTGCAGCGCCGGCGTACGGGCTTCGACCGCGTTGCCTGGGCGTACCTGAGCAGCCATGCTCTCCGGCACATCGGCATTGACCCAAATCGTGCTCAGGCCGTTGATTTTGAACATTGGCGCCCCAGCCATCACCGTCATGCCTTCACGCACTGCCAGATCTGACACCACGCCGCTGGTAGGGGCGAAAACGGTCAGGCGGGCTTGTACCTTGCCGCTAGCCTCCACCAGGCGTATCTGGTCATCCGTCATGCCGACCAGGCGCATGCGTTGGCGCGCACCACCAAGCAGGCCGTCCATGCCGGTTCCTTGCATGCGTTTGACCGACAGATACTCTTCCTGCGCCGCTACCCACTCCGGCACATATAGTTCGGCCAACGCTTGTCCCTTGCGTACCGGGTCGAGTGGCGCGCGTATATACAGCCGCTCGACGAATCCATTGCTGCGTGCCTGCACCAAGGCGACATCGCGCTCGTTGTATGCCACGCTGCCCACAGCAGTGGCTGCCGACATCAGGTTGCCTCGGGTGACTTCGGCAGTACGGATGCCCAAATTCTGCTGCACGCGTGGACTGATCTTGACCTGGCCGTCGTCGCCTGCATCGTCGGCATAGACCGGGACCAGTTGCATATCCATGAACGGCGACTTGCCCGGTTTGTCGAATTTTTGCCACGGCACCATCGGGTCGTGCCAATACAGCACTTTCTTGCCTGAGTCGCCGGCTTTTGCTGCGCCAATTGGCGAGGATGCCGCGGCGCTCGCCATTGGCGTCGCCATCGTCATCGTCATCGTTTGTCCCCGATGCATGCCCGCTGAATACAGACCGTAGCCGCTTGCTCCGAGAAGACTTGCAGTAACAGCGGCGAGGAGGATGTTCTTATTCTTCATTGGGTGTCCTTGTTCATCCCCGTGTGCGTCATCGCATCATCGGTCGGAAAGAGAAAGTTGAGTTGCGCCCACAGGCGATCGGTTTCAGCCGCCAGTTGCAACGCCTGGATGCGAACGTCGATATCGTTACGACGCGCCGCAAGCACATCGACCAGAGTGGCTTTGCCGCCGCGGTAGGCCGTGATCGCCGCAAGCGTGCGCTGATTGGCCAACGGGATCAGTTCGTTCTCATAACGGGTATAGCGCTCACGGTCGGTTTGCCATTCGTCAATCATGGTGCGGGTCTCGGCCACATGCGCGCGCAGCATGTCCTCGCGCTCGGCCTTGGCTTGTTCCGCCAGCGCCAGCTTGGCAGAGAGTTCGCGATCCTGGCGATTCTTCCGATCCCACTGCAGCGGAATCGACAGGCCGACGGAGACCATGTTGGAAAAAGCCGCACTGCGTTGCTGGAATGCTACTTCTACAGTCCAGTCGGCTTTTTCGTTGGCTCTTGCCAATTTTGCTTCCGTCTGGGCCACATCGACTTTTTTGGTCAAGACGGCAATTTCTGGATGATGCGCAAGGTCACTGTCGAGCGTTGCTGGATCCAGCCGGATGGTGTTGGTATCAGGTTTGCCAGCCAAAGAGAGAGCCGAGACATTCCCAATCCACCGCGCCAGCATGGTATTGGCGTTGCGTACGCGGCGCCGGATTTCGCTCGCCCGATCATCAAACGTCGCCAGGGCGCTGCGGGCAGTGAAAACATCCGCTTGATTGCCACGGCCGGCTCGATAAGCGCCTTCGGCCGATTGCATTTCGAGTTTGGCTTGCGCACCTTGTTCTTCGATAACCGCGCTCATGGCGTCCGCGTAATACCGGTCAAGCCAGGCCAACGCGGTATCGCGCTCAATGGCAGCGGTTGCCATCGTCTTCTCGGCAAGGGTCTTTTGCGCTTCCAGCTCGAAGCGATCAGAGCGCAAACGACGCTTGTCCGAACCCGTAATTTCCTGCATCACGCCGACCCGGCGCATAGTCATGAAATCGTTGTTGAGACTGCCACGATCGCGCCCAGTGACCGGCAGGTTGTCGATGCCGACTTTCAATACTGGATCGGGCAGTTGCCCAGCGGCGACCGCCATGTCGCGCGAAGCCGCGACAGAGAAATCTTGGGCCGTGAGTTGGCGCGATCGTTCTACGGCGCGGCGTTGTGCCTCGGCCAGCGTCAATGGCGGATCGGCCGCGTAGACGTTGACAGCGAACACCAGCGATCCTGCCAGCGCGGCGAGACTGATTCTTAGGGAGAACCGAAGAACCGCGTTGCGTGCCGGACGATGCGCGGCGGGCGGGAATAACATCGGGGATGACATGAAACCTCCAGACAGCGATAGACAACATCGGGCGTGCACGCGGCACGGCGATAGCGGACCAGGCGATCTGGGGGATTAAATGCGGAAACAGCAGTTGCGTATGGACAGCGGCGGCGCAGTGGATCGTGCCAGAAGAAGAGAATTCGGTTGAGCGTCGGTGGAATGGTCGACGACCTCAATATCGTGGAATACCAGCGTCAGCGCGGCAGCCATAAAAGGCTGCACATGCGGCATCGGCGGCTTGTCCAGCGACTGGTTGCCGGCCTGGTCATTGGCGTGACAGAGGCTGGGTTGCGCCTTATCCGCGCCAGCGCATCCGCTCATCGCTTGCTCGCCATCCATGGCCATCGACGCTGACTCGCCGACCTGTCCGATATTGAGGCTCGGACAGGCATACCCCGCCACAGCAAGCTGCATGAACAGCATGCTGACCAGCACGATGAGTGCGGCAATCAAGCGGGATGGGCGGGAGAGTTTCATTACATTCAAGTTCTTGGTTTTATAAATGGTAGACAGCAACGATATTTGTTGTCAAGCGATGATATTTTTAGCGACGATGGCGCATTGTCAGCGTTCCCCCTGTGGGAAGGTCAAGGGATATTCGGCGCCGTCCGCAAATTTTGGGGGAAATCCCTCCCATTAGATGCTCGCCGCAATGCCAGGCTGGCGCCTGAATCGGGTGAAGGAGGGCGGCATCACATTTTCGGCGGCCAGTTATGTGTTTCACTTTGGCAGTGCTTGCACCACGCATAGAGCGCGTCATACATCACCATGCCGTGCTTGAGCATGGCATGGTCATCGCTGAAGTTCTGCGATAGCCCCAGCGACAACGCATATAGCCCGGCCGATTGCGGCGTCAAGCCGAGGCGCGAAGTATCGGCGCCGCGCACGATAACCGCGAGCTGCAGCAAAGCCGGATCATCGAGGCGGTATTTCTTGAGGAAGGCGTCGAAGCTGCACAGCTCGCCGTCGTGAGTCAGTTCAACGCCCGGTATGTCATAAGGAATCGCGCCGGTTTCATTGGCAACGCGTAGCACGTCGCCGGATGGCACGTAGAGAAACTCGGCTTCTGCGTCGATGAAGCGGAGCACCAGCCAAGGGCAGGCAATGCGGTCGATCTTTGGGCGTTCGCGGGTAATCCATTGCATGATGTCGCTCCTTTAGTCCAGGCGCTATGCCCGGTACATGTAGCCAAATCGTTTCAATGATGCATCAAGGGATAAATCGCTATTCCGATCAGTGCGGCCCCAATCACGATGACAGGCTCCGGCAGTTTCTTGAATTTCCACAGCAGCGCTGCAGTCACCAGCGCCAGCAGCGCGGTCGGAATGTCTGTGATGGAGCGCTGCGCCAGTACCACCACCGAACCGGCAATGGCGCCGATAGCCGCCGCCGTGATGCCATCGACGAAGGCGATCAGGGCTGGCAGCTTGCCGTACTTCTTGAAGTACGGCGCGGCGATCACAGTGACCAGATAACATGGAATGAACGTCGCCACGGCCGCCAGGATAGCGCCTGGCAAACCGCTGATCAGGTAGCCGATGAAGCCTGTGGTAATGACTACCGGGCCGGGGGTAATCATGGCAACCGCCACGGCGTCGACGAATTGCTTGTCGTTGAGCCAGTGATGCTCGGTGACGATGCCGCCATAGAGAAAGGGTACGATGGCCAGGCCCGAGCCGAACACGAAGGCGCCGGCCTTGATGAAGAACAGCGTAATCTGGATCAGCGTATTGGCATCCATTGCGGAGGCCAGGGCGAAATTGGGTAATTGCGTGGGCAGCAGCACGGCCAGGTGCGAGGTGCCGAACCTGGGCTTGCAGCGGATCAGCCAGACCAGGACGCCGGCGCCAATGAACAGCAAGGCGATTTCCGACTGCGTGATGATGGTCACGGCTGCCAGCAATATGAAGATGCCCCACAGCAGTTTATCGCGGCCGATGTTCTTGCTGGCCAGCTTGTGCGCGCTGATGGCCATGATGCCGATCACCGCCGCACCCACGCCGTAGAACACGGATTGCATCCAGGCCAGTCCGCCGAAGCCGACGTAGGCCCAGCCCAGGGCGACCACCATCAGGAAAGACGGCAGCACGAAGGCTAGCCCTGCCGCCGTCGCGCCGAGGATCCTGAAGTGGACGAAACCCAGGTAGATCCCCAGTTGCGCGGCCAGCGGGCCAGGTGCGATCTGCGCCAGCGCCAGCCCCTCCTTGTAGTCGGATTCGCTGATCCAGCCGCGCAGTTCGACCAGGTCGCGATGCATATAGCCAACCAGCGCAACCGGGCCGCCAAAGCCAAGCGTGCCCAGGCGCAGGAAATACAAGATGAGTTGCCACAAGGTGTAAGCCGGTTTGCTTGCTTGATCCATGATTACGATTCCCGTTGCAGCGCGGTTTCTTGTTGGAAGGCGGTCAGTAGTCCATCGAAAACGTTGCTGGCTATCGCTA
Source organism: Collimonas silvisoli (assembly GCF_018305005.1). Lineage (GTDB taxonomy): Bacteria > Pseudomonadota > Gammaproteobacteria > Burkholderiales > Burkholderiaceae_D > Collimonas > Collimonas silvisoli. Next base: position 4,277 of record NZ_JAGQEG010000114.1, on the reverse strand, counting down.
GCAACTGATCGTCATCGGTGATCGCTTCGCGCAGGCCCGCGAGTACGCTTTCAATCCCTGTCGACTCAGGCGGTTGCACGCCGCCGACATCGAGGTAATGCACCAAGGCGCCGATACGCTTGAGTGCCGGTCGCTCCAAGCCAAAGCTTGCCAGCATCACCTCAAAGCTGACACGGCTGCCGACATGGCTGAAGGTGGCGCCGTCGAAGTCGAAGCCGAGGGCGTCGGCCGGACAGTCGGCGGGGGCGGCCAGCCATAACAGCCGGGCTTGCGGGTCAATGAAGCGGCGGATCAGCCAGGCGCAGGCCAGGCGATCCACCCAGGGGCGCCGCCGGGTGGCCCAGGTGCGGCCCTGATATTGACTCACCGACAGAAGGGAAATGGTGGCGTCGACCGGGTGCGGTTCATCCGGCGCCAGGACACGGGCCGCAGCCAGTTCCAGCTCTTGCAGCGTCGCATCGGTTTGGCGCTGGGCTTCGGCAGGAAAGAAATCGATCTCGGCAAGGTTGGCAAAAGTCTTGCGCAGCTTGCGAATCTGCTTGAGTGCGTCCAGCACCGTATCGGCTGTGAGCGTTGCCTGTAGCTTGGCGGCGTCTGCCAGCAATCCCGAGTAGTCCTCGCTACGATCGAACAGTCCGATGAAATGCGCACCGTCGGGTTCCTCTACGCGCAGCACCAAGGCGCTGCCGCCGCCTGACAGCACGTCAGCCGCGATCGTTTCCAGTGTGTTGCGGCAGGCATCGCGTTCCGGCAGCAGATAGACGCCGTCACGCAATACGGCGGCGCCGGATGCCTTGAGCGCGCGCCACGCACGCATGCGCGCCGTGGCGTTTTCTGTCGGCAGGCTGGTAATGAGCGACAAATAGGTATTCATGTAGATAATCCTACGCATAGGTAGGATAATCTACAAGTTTACTTTGCTATTGTGGTGGTTTCATCAACATAAATGAGTTAATCACAGCACCTCGACTGCATCTGAATTGGTGGACATTGCACCGAGCCGAAGGAGCAAAACACACAGCAATCACCCGGATCAGGCCGCAACAGCGCCTTGCAGTTACTGCATTCGTAATAGAACTGGCAGGCCTCGGTAGGCATGGTTTCCAGCTTGGCAAAACCGCATTGCGGGCAAGTCAGGACGGATTCAAGGACGACAGCGTTCATCTCAGAGAGGTCTATGAAAACCGGGACGATTGTCTAGAATGGTTATTTCAGGATGCGCAATCGAGGCTCTGCATGCAGAGTTTGACAAGGCCATCGCAGCGTGATGGCTGGGATATTCCGACACACACACATTATGGAGACTGAAAATGACAATTCGCATAGGTGACGAAGCCCCTGATTTTACTGCCGACACCACTGAAGGCAAGATCCGTTTTCACGAGTGGATCGGAGATCAATGGGCCATCCTGTTTTCCCACCCGAAGGATTTTACTCCCGTCTGTACTACCGAGCTGGGTTATATGGCGCGGTTGAAACCCGAATTCGACAAACGCAACACCAAGGTCATGGGCCTGAGTGTGGACCCTGTCAGCGACCACCTCGCCTGGGTCAAGGATATTGAGGAGACGCAAGGCCACGCGGTCAACTATCCGATGATCGGCGACGCCGACCTGACAGTCGCCAAGCTCTACGACATGATTCACCCCAACGCCAGCGGCGGACAGCGCAGCGCAGCTGACAACGCCACCGTGCGCTCGGTATTCCTGATCGGACCGGACAAGAAGGTCAAGGCCATGTTCGCCTATCCGATGAGCTCGGGCCGCAATTTCGACGAGGTGTTGCGCTTGCTCGATTCGGTGCAGTTGAACGCCAAGCACACCGTGGCCACGCCGGTGAACTGGAAGCCAGGCGAGGACGTCATCATCCCCACCTCGGTGTCCGACGAAGACGCCAAAAAGAAGTACCCGCAGGGCTTCAAGACATTGAAGCCGTATTTACGGGTCGTGGCGCAACCGAAGTAAAAGATCCTGCGAATTGGGAAGAGCCCACAGACCCTTCCCAATTCATCACAAGGCGTGACGGTTTGTGGGGTCGGAATCCAGTGCAGTCAGCGCGCTTTAGCCGGCTTGGCTAAAGCGGCAAGCGCCGCTGCACAAAAAATTGCACCGGCATAGAAGGTGAACGATGCGCCAAGCTTGTCCCACAACAATCCAGCCAGCAAGCTTGCCAGCAACATGGCAAGCCCACTCACCAGGTTGAAGAAGCCATACGCGGTACCGCGCAAATCGGCCGGGGCGGCATGCGCCACCATCGTCGCCAGCAAACCTTGCGTCATGCCCATGTGAAGGCCCCAGATGGCAACACCTGCCAGTACCGCACCCCAGTGATTGCCGGCGGCCAGCACCAGATCGGCAGCTATCAGGACCGCCAGGCCGAGCGCCAGCAGCTTTCCATGACTCATTCTGTCCGAGAGTTTGCCGAACGGGTACGCCGACAAGGCATAGACTACATTCATCGCCACCATGACCAGCGGCACCAAGGCAAGCGGAATGCCGCTCTGCTGTGCGCGCAGCACCAGAAACGCTTCGCTGAACCGTGCCAGCGTGAATACCGCGCCGACGCCAACCACCCACCAGTAAGAAGGCCCCAGGCGCTTCAGGTTTTCCCGCCGAATCGGGTTGGTGCGCTTTTCGCGCTGCCGATGTTCAGGCTCGCGCAAGCCAACGAAAAGCAGCGCAACCGCCATCAAGCCGGGAATTACGGCAATCCAGAACACGGCCCGAAAATCGTTGGCCCACAGCAGCATCAAGCCGACCGCCAATAAGGGACCAAGAAAGGCGCCCACCGTATCGAGCGACTGGCGCAAGCCAAACGCGGCGCCGCGCAGGTGCGCTGGGGTAACGTCAGCCACCAGGGCATCCCGCGGCGCCCCGCGCACGCCTTTGCCAACCCGGTCCAGGAGGCGGGCTGAAAGCACGATGCCGACCGTCGGCGCGATGGCAAAGAATGGTTTGCTGAAAGCCCCCAGCGCATAACCGAACACCGCCAATCCTTTGCGCTTGCCAAGATAGTCGCTCAGCGTGCCCGAGAACACTTTGACGATCAGGGCGGTCGATTCGGCCAGGCCTTCCACCAGCCCAACCGCCAAGGCGCTGGCGCCGAGTGTCGTCACCATGAATAGCGGTAGCAGGCTATGGATCATTTCCGAAGAAATATCCATCAGCATGCTAACGAATCCGAGTATCCAGACGCCGGCGGGGATCTGGCGCAATATGCTTGTTTTGGCGGTATCGGTGGTTTGCAAATGCATGCTCCATGGGATTGATGAAAATGACTACTCAATGGCCATGCCGGTGATGTATGTCCGGGTAGTGCGCGTGGCTGTGGCTGATCGGCAGATGGCGGTGAGGGTGGTTGTGCGGTTCGCGGCCATCCCAGTCAAAGTCGTGCTGGTGCTGATGATGCAGGTCATGTCGGTGGCTGTGCGCATGTTCGGTTTCCTCATGCGTATGCAGGTGCTGGTGGCTTTCGGTTAGATGCAGCCAGATGCCGAGCGCCATCAATCCGGTGGCCAGCCAGAACAAGCCGCCCACCGTGTCATGCAAGACCAGCAGCGAGATCGCGGCGCCGATGAACGGCGCTACTGAAAAGTAGGCGCCGGTCCTGGCGCTGCCTAGATGGCGCAGCGCCAACACAAACAATACCAGGCTGACCCCATAGCTGCAGAAGCCGATCAGTGCAGCGGCGCCGATGCTGGCGAACGCAGGCACAGGCGCTCCCAGCAGCAAGGCCAGCGCCAGGTTGACGACGCCGGCCACCATGCCTTTCAGCGCGGCGATCTGTACCGCGTCGCTGGCGGAAATCCGCCGCGTCAGATTATTATCGATGGCCCAGCACAGGCATGCCGCCAGGATCGCCAACGGCCCCCAGGGGACGCCGAATTCCGGCACCTGCTGCCATGACAGCAGTACCCCCGCCAGCACGATAGCCAGCATGCCGAGTACGATCCGGCGATCGAAATTTTCCTTGAAAACAAACCATGCCAGGGCGGCGGTCAGGACGCCCTCCATATTCAACAATAAGGAAGCGCTGGAGGCCGGGGTGAGCGCAAGGCCAAGCATCAGCAGGATCGGACCGCCGACGCCGCCGCTTAAAATCACCGCGCCCAGCCACGGCAAATCTGCTTTGCTTAACCCGCCGTCGCTTGCTTGCTTGCGTAAAGATCGGCGCCGTATTCTGTGCCGGAGCGCATACCAGAGCGACAGGCCGAGGCCGCTGCCGAGGTATAGCAGGCCGGCCAGCATGACCGGCGAAACTTGTCCCGCAAGCAGTTT
>NZ_JAGQEG010000113.1 GCF_018305005.1 Collimonas silvisoli | reverse complement strand
CAAAAACACGCGCCGGATCCGGATGGCAATTCCGCCCCGTTTACAGAAAACAACGAAATTCATTGCCCCGCGGAAATCTTGAGAAGATACTTTGAAAGTAAGCACTCAAACTGTGCATCAACTGCGCTGTTTAAAGAAAGCAAGTGGTATATTTGCGACCAAATCGTTTATCCTATTTTCTGTAGTTGTTGTGAAACTACAGGATTTTTGCGGCATTTTTGTGCATACGGTAAAATGGCATTTGTATTGCATTAAGTGCAATTTTTTTGTACTGATCCACCAAGAGGGTAAGGCATGCTCTATCAATTTCACGAATTCAACCGGTCTTTATTGCATCCTCTGGTGCAATGGGCCGACGCCAGCAGCAGATTGTTCACCGACCCGATCTCGCCGCTGGCCCACACGCCGTTCGCACAACGCATCGCCGCCGGTTACGAATTGATGTATCGCCTGGGTAAACAGTACGAAAAGCCAGAATTCGAAATCGACAGCACGCTGATCAATGACAAATCAGTCGCGATCATAGAAGAAGTCACTACCACTCTGCCGTTTTGCCGCCTGTTGCATTTCAAGAAGAATTTGAGCAACAAGGAATTGAGCGCTCTCCAACAACCGACCGTATTGCTGGTCGCCCCTCTGTCCGGCCATCATTCGACCTTGTTGCGCGATACCGTGCGCGGCCTGTTGCCTGAGCACGATGTCTATATCACCGACTGGACCGACGCCCGCATGGTTGCGGCCAGCGCCGGCCCTTTCCATTTGCATGACTATATTTATTACGTCCAGGATTTCATCCGCCAGCTGGGGCCGGATCTGCACGTGATTTCGGTCTGCCAGCCGACCGTGCCGGTATTGGCCGCCATCGCATTGATGGCGACTGCCAAGGATAGCCGCCTGCCGAAGAGCATGACCATGATGGGCGGCCCCATCGATCCGCGTAAATCGCCGACCGACGTCAATAACCTGGCTACCGAGAAAGCGTTCAGCTGGTTTGAAAACACCGTGATCTATAGTGTGCCGTCCAACTACCCTGGTTTCGGCCGCAAGGTGTATCCGGGCTTTTTGCAGCATGCGGGCTTTGTCGCGATGAACCCAAGCCGCCATGCCCAGAGCCACTGGGATTTCTACATGCACCTGCGTGAAGGCGACAACGAATCCGCCGACAGCCATCGCAAATTCTATAACGAGTACAACGCGGTGCTGGATATGCCGGCCGATTACTACCTGGAAACCATCAAGACCGTGTTCCAGGACTTCGCCCTGCCGCATGGCACTTGGAAAGTCGAAGGCAAGCTGGTGCGGCCGCAAGATATCAAGAGTGTCGCCCTGTTTACCATCGAAGGCGAACTGGACGATATTTCCGGCCCAGGGCAAACCCAGGCTGCGCACGATTTGTGCAGCGCCATCCCGAAAGCCAAAAAACAGCATTTCACCGCAGAGAAATGCGGCCACTACGGGATTTTCTCGGGCCGCCGCTGGCGCGAAGTGATTTGCCCGAAAATAAGCACATTTATCAAGGACAACGCTTAACGCCAGTCGCTTGCGCAGCGTAAATCCGTTATAAAAGCCGTTCCTTGACCCGGAACGGCTTTTTTCATTTGGCGCACCGCCGGTTTACTCGGATAATAGAGTCTATGTTGTCATCATCCAGTTCGCCGCCGCCTGTGCCAGTTCCGCCGTCTCCTTCCCTCGCTGACCGTATTGAAGCGCTGCTGCCGCAGACGCAATGCACCAAGTGCGGTTATCCGGCTTGCCGTCCCTATGCCGAAGCGATCGCTGACGGTAGCGCCAGCTACAATCAGTGTCCGCCCGGCGGCCAGCAAGGCGTGGCCCGGCTGGCGCAACTGCTGCAGCAACCGATCATCCCGCTGAACCCGGTCAACGGCGTCGAACGGCCGCGGCCGCTGGCAGTCATCGACGAAGCCGCCTGCATCGGCTGCACACTGTGCATCCAGGCTTGTCCGGTGGACGCGATTGCCGGCGCCGCCAAACAAATGCACACGGTGATCAACGATCTCTGCACTGGCTGCGAGCTGTGCCTGCCGCCTTGCCCGGTCGATTGCATCAGCATGGTCGACGTCAGCGGCGCCCGCACCGGTTGGGACGCCTGGAGCCAGCAACAGGCCGATGAAGCCCGCGCGCGTCACGATTTCCGCATATTCAGGTTAGCCCGTGAAAAACAGGAAAACGACGATCGCCTGGCAGCCAAGGCCGCGGAAAAACTCAAGGCTGTCGCCGCAGAAGCCGCTGCCACGCCGGAACAGCAAGCAGAGCAACAGCGCAAGAAAGCGATCATTCAGGCAGCCATCGAACGGGCTCGACTGAAGAAAGAACAACAAGCCGCACAAGCCGCCAAGGACTCGCAATGAATGCCGAAAAACGCCGGGAAATATTCACCCGCCTGCGCGCCGCCATGCCGCATCCGACTACCGAACTGGAATACACCTCGCCGTTCGAATTGCTGATTTCCGTGATCCTGTCGGCGCAAGCCACCGACGTCTCGGTCAACAAGGCAACCCGCAAGCTGTACCCGGTTGCCAATACCCCGGCGCAAATCCATGCGCTCGGCGTCGACGGCCTGATTCCGTATATCCAGACCATCGGCTTGTATCGCACCAAGGCCAAGAACGTGATCGAAACCTGCCGCATGCTGATGACCCTGCACGACAGCCAGGTGCCGCGCACCCGCGAACAACTGGAAGCCCTGCCAGGGGTCGGCCGCAAGACCGCCAACGTGGTGCTGAATACCGCCTTCGGCGTGCCGACGATTGCGGTAGACACGCATATCTTCCGGGTTGCCAACCGTACCGGCATCGCGCCCGGCAAGGATGTCGACGCAGTCGAACACAAGTTGATGAAACTGGTGCCCGCCGAATTCCTGCTGGATGCGCATCATTGGCTGATCCTGCATGGACGCTATACTTGCATCGCCCGCAAACCGCTATGCTGGAACTGCAATATTGCCGACCTCTGCGACTTCAAGGCAAAAACGCCGCTACCGGAAAAAGGGATCTGAATCGATGCAGCGCACTCACCCGCATACCGAACACCATTTCGAAGCCAGCGACACCGTACGCGATATCGTCATCGGCATGGCTGACGGCTTGACGGTGCCGTTTGCGCTGGCCGCCGGCATCAGCGGCGTAGCGGTCGGCATCGAGATCGTGGTCACCGCCGGCGTGGCGGAAATCGCCGCCGGTTCGATCGCCATGGGCCTCGGCGGTTACCTGGCCGGACGCACCCAGCGCCAGCATTATTACGCCGAGCGCGAACGCGAAGAACAGGAAATTCTGAACGTACCGCATCGCGAGCGCAAGGAAGTGATCGACATCATGGCGCAATATGGCGTCACCAAACAGGAATGCGAGCCGATGCTGGCCGGACTGGAACGCAATCCGCTGGCCTGGCGCGATTTCATGATGCGTTTTGAACTCGGGCTGGAAGAGCCGCAACCGGCGGCAGCCAGAAAAAGCGCCGTGACCATCGCCCTGTCCTACCTGGTCGGCGGCCTGATTCCGCTGGCGCCGTATATGCTGATGACGTCGGTTCACGGCGCCCTGGCCGCCTCAACCGTGGTTACTCTGATGGCTCTGTTTATTTTCGGCTACCTGAAAGGTAGCGTAACCGGCACCGGCGCCCTCAAATCGGCGCTGCAAACCCTGGTGGTCGGCGGCCTCGCCGCGGCGGTCGCTTTCGGCGTTGCCCAACTGATCAGCTGACATCATGTTCAATCCATCTCAAGACGACGTGCGACGTTTTTTCTGCGAAACCTATCGCAAGCATCGCGCCAATGAAATCCTGACGCCGCTGGAAGCCATCGCCAGCGACTGGCTGGCGCAACATCCGGAATATGCCGACGATCTGAAAGATGTCGACGCCGCACTGAGCGCCGATTACGCGGTCGAGAACGGCCGCACCAATCCCTTCCTGCACCTCTCCATGCATCTGTCGATCGCCGAGCAAATCTCGATCGACCAGCCGCCCGGCATACGCGCCGCAGCGACCGCCTTGACCCAACGCCTGCAATCGGAGCACGAAGCCCATCACCACATCATGGAATGCCTGGGCGAGATGATCTGGAATTCGCAACGCAGCGGCTTGCCGCCGGATGGCGCCGCCTATATCGACTGTGTCAGGAAACGCGTTTAGCTCACCGTCGAAGTTATCCTGAAGTAATTCAAAAAGGAGCCTACTCACAGCGACGCCGGATGGAGCACATTCTAAGAACCCTGTAAAAAAAATGCCTGGATTTGATCCAGGCGCGTAAACCCAAAAGGCTTTTGGACAGGAAACTTTGGCGTGACGGGTTCAATGCCGGGCAAGGTTCTCCTCGGCTGCCTGACCCGCTTCCTCTTCATCACGGCGGTGAAATAGCTGATACAGAATCGGCAGCACCGCTGATCTTGCCCAGCGCCGTCGAGACCTTATCGGCGGCATCGTTCAAGAGCGCCATGTCGTCACCGAATATCTTGACAGCGACATCGCTGCGCACACCGGAAATCAATTCATTGAAACGCAGCTGGATCGGTTGCGAGAATTCGTAGTTATTGCCAGGAATCTTGTTGGCGGCGTCCTGAATCGCCGCCAGCAACTCGGGCCGCGATTTCTTCGGCTGGGGCCAGCTGGCTTCCGATTTCCCGCACGCGGACAAATAAAAAAAACCACGCAACAGTCGTTGCGTGGTTTTTTACATTGTCCGGCGCCGGCTAGACTTTACTTGGTAACCTTACTTGCGCAACACCAGCGTCGTCGGCAGGCTGTGCAGATAGGCTGCGATGTCTTGTATTTCCTGATGCGACAGCGACTTGGCCAGGCCGCCCATCACCGCATTGTTACGGCCATTCGGACCGCTATTGCCGCGTTGGTAGGCAATCAAGGCGTGCTGCAGATAATCCTGAGGCTGACCGGCCAGCCTTGGGATATCCGGTGTGGTCGGGCTATGAAAATCGGCGCCGTGGCAGGCTGCGCAGGAGTATTTTTTCACTGCGGCTTCGCCCGCTGCGATATTCCCGGCAGCATGGGCATGCATGAATGCGCTAGTGGAAAGCAGAAACGCCACGCCAGCAAAGATCTTTTTCATTGTGTGGGTCCCTTATTTTTGCTGCGAATAATATGCGGCAATGTCGGCCATGTCCTGCTCGGACAGGCTGGCAGCGACACCGTGCATGGTTGGCATATTGCGATCGCCCTTTTTATAAGCCATCAGCGCATTTTGAATATATTGCGCCGACTGGCCGCCAAGCATGGGCACTTGATAGACTTCCGGGAAGGTCGCTTTATAGCCGGGAATGCCATGGCAGCCGATACACATCGATATCTTGTTTTCAGCGGCCTTGGCGTTGCCGACCACGTCCGCGGCTGCGGCCAGGTTGGCAAGACTCGCGAGCGCGAGAAGTGCAATTATTTTTTTCATATTAGCTGGGTAATTTGTAGCGAAACCGGTTTAAAGAGCTACTCGAAACCTGATACTCGGCGCAATCCCGGCACTGGCACAGCAACGCTCACACGGTATTCCGTATGGTTGCGCATCTCCCGCCGCCCCTGCCCTGCACCGCTTACTACGGTTTTTCGTGGCCCCTTTTACTGCGAACTTGCCGCGAATATTGCCTCAAATACTGAAAGAAATACAGCGCGGGCGGCAGATATAGTCCCTATACCCTGCCGCGTATACTGTCGCACGTACTACATAAGGTAGCCCTGCCCGACGCCGACTGCCGTCGCCACCCTACACCAAAACCGGCTAATTTTACCCCAAGAAACACGCACAGTCCACGCCTGCCAATGCCAAAATTGCAGCATTAACGCTGCCCGGATAATCAGTTGGCCTTGGCTTAAGCAGCTTTAGCCATGGCGGCTGTTGGGCTGACGTTGCGGTGGTGCGGGAGGTGGCTCCGTCGGTTGCGCGGAGGCGGAGATATCGCCGGCGACGCTGTCGGCAGCGGCGCCATCTGCCATCGGCCCGGTCGCACCCGATGCCGGCGCCGGCCGCTCGGGAAACAGGAAAGAACGCGGCGAGGCGCTGAAACGGCGCAATACCGCCCGGAACACCAGCCGCCTGATGCGGGCCGGCACATCGCGCGCGCGCAAAGCCAACGTCAGCGCACAGGCAAATGAGACGCCGACATTCAACACGCCGATACAGGCAATCCCGGCTATCGCCAGCCAGAATTGCGGTGACGCTAGCACTTGCCAGCCGAGGCTGCTGGCGGCGGCGGTCAGGGTGCCGGTGGCCAGCGTGACATGCCGCACATCCAGCGGCAGGCCGAAAAACTGGGCCAGCACCGGCGTCATCCCCAGCAGGAGGCCGAGTGAGATATTGCCTGCAATCTGCGCCACATTGCGGTCCAGCCAGGCGGCCCAGCGTTCGGCCCGCATCGCGCCCAGTACAAACACCAGGCGCCGCTGATAGGTCAACGCTTCACGCAGGCGACGCAGGGCAAACCAGTTGTCGGCAAACCCCGAGGCCAGGCTCGACAGCCACAGCAAGATCCCGGTGAAGGCGGCAAACAAAGGCGTCGGCCCGATCACAGACAGGCTGTGCAAGCTGGCGCTGGCGTGCTGCGCCGTCATCATCGGCGCGTCGGTAGCCAGCATGATGAGACCGGATATCAGCAGCATCACCGGAATTACCCCCATCAGATTGCCGAACACCGCGGCGGCTTGCGAGCGCAACAGCAAGGCGATCTCACTGAGCAGTGCGCGCAAGCCTTCTACCGTATCCAGTTGCCCCATCTTGGAGGCCAGCACCGGCGCCGTCACCGCCGGCTGCTTGGTAGCCAGCACGCCGCCGACAGCGGAGATCGCCGTGAAGCTGACGGCATAATTCAAGGAAGCGAATACCCCCTCGAAAAACCTGGCCGCGCCAATTGCCGAGACCAGCGATTTGCCGAGCACGGTAAACGCGGTAATGACGCCGCCGCGCCCTGCGGCTTTCAGCATGGCCCGGTACTCTTTGCTATCGCGGGCAATGTAATGCTCGCCATGATCGGCATTGCGCTCAACCATCTTGCGCGCCAGTAAAGAGAAGCTGCGCTGTATCAGCCCGCGTACCGAGGAGCGTTGATGATGGGCTGCGATCAGATCTCCCAGCAAAGCCTGGATCTGCCCTGCGCCCGGCTCGGTATCTTCGCCAACTGCGTGGCCAGCTGCACCGGTGCCGTAAATCACCGAGCGCAGATCGGTCAGCAGCGCCATCCGCGTCAGTTGCGCACGCATGCGCTCGACCCGGTAGACCAGGCTGACCGAGACGCCATGCTCGTCGAGATGGGCGTAAATCCTGTCGGTCTGCGCCTGGCAGACGGCGATCAGCATGCGCACGCTGCGCAAGGCCGCCTCATCCCTTGGGCTGACATACAAATAGGTTTCCAGCTCGCGCCGCAAGACCATGAACGGGGTTGCCTGCAAAGGCATCTTGGGGTCCAGCTTCTGGCGGAAAGCCTTGCTGATGCCGTCCGCCAATATGGTCGCCGCCAGATAGATCAATGCTTCGTCGATCTGTTGCTGATAATTGTGGGCAATGCCGTCGTCGGCAATCAGTTTCCAGATTTGCGCCACGCTTTCTCTATCCAGCGCCAACAGCCAGTCGGCATCTTCCGGAGTCGGAAACAAGGCGGTAAACAAGGACGACAAATCGGCCTCGAACGGCGGTTTCGGCAGCACCAGCTTGATGGCATGCTCGGTCAGCTCGCTAAAGAACGCCGGCTCATGCGGCAACCCGGTGGCGCAAAACAGTTCGGGGCCGGCGGCTTCGCGCAAGGTTTTCTGCAGCGTGGCCTGTACCACCCGGCGGACGTCGCGATTGCTGTCCAGCCATGCCAGCAGAAAATGCAGGCGCTGCTGCTTGACCCGCAGCTTGGCGTCGTCGTCGAGCATCGAGACTTTGGGGACATGGCGCAGCCATTGGACAATATCGATGATCCAGTTAGCGCGTTCTTGCCAGGAATAAAATGGATTGGCGCGGCGCATCAAAGCGTCGACTTGGATGGCGTAATGCGGGTTATCGGTTTGCAGGTGCCGCTCGCCGTGTCGAAACCGGCGCCACATTACCCGCAGACGGAGAAACAGAATTTTCATTGGCTATTCTTATAACGGTGAGAAGGTGCTTGTCTCGTTATCAAGGCAAGGCATTGTCAGGCTCGGGCCAGCCAATCGGCCATCTCGTTTATACTCGGCCTTATTTGCCCCCTCATGATTAACCACAATGCGACCTGAGACACGTTTTGAAAGTTCCCCCGGCTACGTCGCCACCGACGATCTGAAACTGGCCGTAAATGCTGCGCTGACACTGCAAAGACCGCTGCTGATCAAGGGCGAGCCGGGCACCGGCAAAACCATGCTGGCAGAAGAAGTGGCTGCCGCACTGAATATGCCCTTGCTGCAATGGCATATCAAGTCGACCACAAAAGCCCAGCAAGGCTTGTACGAATACGATGCCGTATCGCGCCTGAGGGATTCGCAGCTGGGAGACGCCAGGGTCAAGGACATTCACAACTACATCGTCAAGGGTGTCTTGTGGCAAGCATTTACCGCGGACGAACAGGTGGTGTTGCTGATCGATGAGATCGATAAAGCCGACATTGAGTTCCCCAACGATTTGCTGCGTGAACTTGATCGCATGGAATTTTACGTCTATGAAACACGTGAAATGGTGCGCGCCAAGCACCGTCCGCTTGTCATCATCACATCGAATAACGAGAAAGAATTGCCGGATGCTTTCCTGCGCCGCTGTTTCTTCCACTACATCAAGTTCCCGGACAAAGGGACGATGCAGGACATCGTCAACGTCCATTTCCCGCATCTGAAAAAAGACATGCTGGCGCAAGCGCTGGAGACCTTCTACCTGGTGCGCGATGTGGCGGGGCTGAAAAAGAAACCGTCGACCTCGGAACTGCTGGACTGGCTCAAGCTGTTGCTGGCGGAAGACATTCCACCGGAAGCGCTGCACAGCAGCGACGCCAAGGCGGTAGTGCCGCCGCTGCACGGCGCCTTGCTAAAAAACGAGCAAGATGTGCACCTTTTTGAACGACTGGTGTTCATGGCCAGAAAAAATAGATAACATCGATAGATAAAGCACGCCATGCTGATCGATTTCTTCTTCTCCTTGAAAGACGCCAAAATTCCGGTGTCAATCAAGGAATTCCTGATTCTGCTGGAAGCCCTGCAGCGAAACGTTATTTCTCCTACGCTCAATAATTTTTATTATCTGGCGCGCACCACGCTGGTCAAGGATGAAGCCCATTTCGACAAATTCGACCAGGCGTTCGGCCGCTACTTCAAGGGGATTCAAACCGTCTTCGAGAAAAATGCCGAGATCCCTCTCGAATGGCTGATCCAGCGCATGAAACGCGAACTATCGCCGGAACAGCAAGCGCAACTGGAGAAATTCGGTTACGACAAGCTGATGGAGCGTCTGCAGGAGCTGCTTGAAGAGCAGAAAGAACGGCACGAAGGCGGCAACAAATGGATAGGCACCGGCGGCACTTCGCCGTTCGGCCATGGCGGCAGCAATCCGGAAGGGATCCGTATCGGCGGCGGCGGCGGCAATCGCAGCGCGGTCAAAGTGTGGGATGCGCGTGCCTACCGCGACTACGATGACGACCTCGAACTAGGCACCCGCAACATCAAGGTGGCCCTGCGCAGATTGCGCAAGTTCGCGCGCGAAGGCATAGCGGAAGAGCTGGCGCTGGACGACACCATACGCGCCACAGCCAACAATGCCGGCTACCTCGACATCAAGATGCGGCCGGAGCGCAAGAACAACATCAAGGTCCTGATGCTGCTGGACGTCGGCGGCACCATGGACGACCACATCGCCCGCACCGAAGAATTATTTTCTGCCGCCAAGACCGAATTCAAGAACATGGAGTTCTTTTATTTTCACAATTGCGTCTACGACTATGTGTGGAAAAACAATCAACGCCGTCATGCCGAGCGCTTCCCGACCTGGGACATCTTGCGCAAGTACACGCCGGACACCAAACTGATTTTTGTCGGCGACGCCACCATGAGCCCTTATGAAATCCTGCAGCCCGGCGGCTCGGTCGAATACAACAACGAAGAAGCCGGCGCCGAATGGCTGCAGCGCTTCACCAAGACTTTCCCCAAGTTCATCTGGCTCAATCCTGAACCCGAGGGCTTGTGGCAATACCGCCAATCGGTGGAAGTGATCCGGCAATTGATGAGCAACCGCATGTTTCCGGTGACGATGGATGGCTTGGAACGCGGTATGCGTTTGTTAAGCAAGTAATGCTTATTGGGGGAACAGCGTGGGGGCGAACAACGTTTTCTAGCGCCGCAGCGACAGAAATTTCCCCAACGCCAGCAATATCTGCGGCTGCTCCAGATGCCGGCTCAGGAAACCGTCGCATTCAGCCTGCCGTGCCCGTAGATGGTCGTAGGCAAAGTTCTTGTCGACCAGGAAAATAACCGCGACTCTGCTGCTGCGATGCTGATGCTTGATGGCGGCGCACAAATCATAGGGATCGAACCACCCTAGCTGCGGATTGATCAACACTACCGAAATGCTCTGCCGCACGTAGACCTCGGCCGCGGTCTCTGGATCGCCGGCCCATTCAACCGGCACCACATGGTGCGCCAGAGTCATTGCCAGGTCATCGCGAAACGTTGAATGATCATCGATCACCAGAATACGGTCGCTCTGCGGCGGGATGCTGCGCATGCGTTCATATTCGAGCGGATCGGTCAAATCCAGATCGAGACGCTCACGCCGGCGACGCTCCGGCACATTATGGATCAATGCCGCATCGGCTGGATTTTGCTTGGCCAGCATGATCAGGCGCCATTCCATCAAGGTGTCCAGCGCATCGAACAATTTCAGCCAGCGTATCGGCCGCTCGATCGAGGCGAACGGCAGTTCCACATGAGGAGCGCCGATCAGCAATACCGGCCGCAGATTATTCGGCTCCATGTCGACCAGGGCAGCCAGGGCTTTCAGATCGTCGGCGTTGACCAGATACAGATCCGGCTCTTGCAGGCTGTCGACGGATAAACGGGAATATTGCTTCTGGCGGTTTTGCTCGACTGAAAAAGTGGCGTCGAAAATATTGATTTCACGGGCGGAAAACCCGATGAATCGGATGACAAATGATGCCTTATGATTTTTCATTTTTGCATGCCCGTTCTACGCGAATACTGACGAAATATGATATCAGTGTCCCTCCTTGATTTTTGTTTTTTATCAACATATTGTGCAAAACAACAACATTGAATTGCCGGTCATCAACCAAATTAACGCTTCGTCCTGCCCCGGTGTCTGCCGAGGATATTCCTTTCCACGCATCTTGCTTACGCAAGCAAGCCGCTTTTTCATTAGAATGCGCAAGGATAATAACGAGCGATCTCGGCTTCACCGCAATTGGTTTCAAATTAACAACAATTCACATTTAACTTCTACACCACTGAATGGCAACCAAAAAATCACCGCAATCTGACTATAGCGAATCATCGATCCGTGTACTGAAGGGCCTGGAGCCGGTCAAGCAACGCCCTGGCATGTACACCCGCACCGAAAATCCGCTGCATATCATTCAGGAAGTGATTGACAATGCCTCGGACGAAGCCCTCGGCGGCTTTTGCAAGAATATCCTGGTCACCCTGAATCCCGACGGCAGCGTCAGCGTCGAGGATGACGGCCGCGGCATTCCGGTCGGCATGCATCCGGAAGAAAAAGTACCGACGGTAGAAATCGTGTTCACCCGCTTGCATGCCGGCGGCAAGTTCGACAAAGGCAGCGGCGGCGCTTACTCGTTCTCCGGCGGCCTGCACGGCGTCGGCGTTTCGGTCACCAACGCCCTCTCCTCGCGCCTGGAAATCACCGTCTGGCGTGAAGGCGGCGTGCATCACATGGTGTTTGCCGACGGCGACGTGGCTGAAAAGCTCAAGTCGCGTCCGATCGGCCGCGACGACAATAAGAAATCGGGCACCCGCGTCACCGCCTGGCCGAATCCCAAATATTTCGATTCGCCGGCCATCTCGCAACCGGAATTGCAACGCTTGCTGCGCTCCAAGGCGGTGCTGCTGCCTGGCGTCAAAGTGACGCTGCTGAACGCCAAGACCGGCGACAGCCAGACCTGGCAATACGATCAAGGCTTGCGCGGCTACCTGATGGAATCGCTGGCGCAATCCTCCAATGCCGAGCCGCTGATTCCGCTGTTCGAAGGCGAACAATACGCCAATGCCGACGCCGAAGGATTTGCCGAAGGCGAAGGCGCGGCCTGGGTCGTGGCCTGGACCGAAGATGGCGCCATCGTGCGCGAATCGTATGTCAACCTGATCCCGACCTCGGCCGGCGGCACCCATGAATCCGGCCTGCGCGAAGGCTTGTTCGGCGCTGTCAAAAGCTTTGTCGAAATGCACTCGCTGCTGCCGAAGGGCGTCAAGCTGTTGCCGGAAGACGTGTTTGCACGTGTCTCCTTCGTCTTGTCCGCCAAGGTGCTGGACCCGCAATTCCAGGGCCAGATCAAGGAACGCCTGAATTCACGCGATGCGGTGCGGCTGGTGTCCACCTATACCCGTCCGGCGCTGGAACTGTGGCTGAACCAGCACGTCGAGTACGGCAAGAAGCTGGCCGATCTGGTGATCAAACAAGCCCAGAACCGCTTGCGTTCGGCGCAAAAAGTCGAGAAGAAGAAATCCTCTGGCGTCGCTGTCTTGCCAGGCAAGCTGACCGATTGCGAATCCAGCGATATCACCCGCAATGAATTGTTTTTAGTCGAGGGCGATTCCGCCGGCGGCTCCGCAAAAATGGGCCGCGACAAAGAATTCCAGGCGATTCTGCCCTTGCGCGGCAAGGTGCTGAACTCGTGGGAGACCGAACGCGACCGCCTGTTCGCCAACAATGAAATCCACGATATTGCAGTCGCCATCGGCGTCGATCCTCACAGCAAAACCGACACCATCGATTTCAGCGGCCTGCGCTATGGCAAGATCTGCATCCTGTCCGATGCGGACGTCGACGGTTCGCACATCCAGGTCTTGCTGCTGACCCTGTTTTTCCGCCACTTCCCGCAATTGATCGAGCGCGGCAATATCTGCATCGCCCGGCCGCCGCTGTACCGGGTCGATGCGCCCGCGCGCGGCAAGAAACCGGCGCAGAAGATCTACGCGCTGGACGATGGCGAACTGGAAGCCATCGAGGATAAATTGCGCAAGGACGGCGTCAAGGATAGCGCCTGGTCCATCTCGCGCTTCAAAGGGCTGGGCGAAATGAACGCGGAACAGCTATGGGAAACCACGATGAATCCGGATACCCGCAGATTGCTGCCGGTTGCGCTCGGCAGCTTCGATCTGGAAGCTTCTGAAAACCGCTTCAATATGCTGATGGGCAAGGGCGAAGCCGCGGCGCGCCGGGCCTGGATCGAAGAGCATGGGAATGAGGCCGAGGCGGATATATAGTGCGCTAGTTGCCTATTCGGAAACCTGGCGCTTTTATCGGCGCCGGCCATCCGTAACGGCAAAACGTATTATCATGGCCGGAGTTTTAGCGCGGTTGTAAATCTTGCCTGCTGCCGTAGTTCAGCGCGGCTTGCCTGCTTACCCGCAACTCCGATCATTCCTGCAATATTGCGTGCGCGCCAAGAATTTGCGCCTTGCCCAGGGCTTTTCAATACGCGCGCTGGCAAATTCAAAGGACATTGTTTTCCATGAACACCGTAACGCCACAGAACATAAGATTGGCTGTCGATAGCAAATGACGCAGCTCCGCCATCATTTCGGCCGATTCTTCACAGCTACTCTGCTGACGCTCACGCTATTGACCATGGTCGGCGGCGCGCGCGCGGATATCTTCGGCTACATCGATGCGGATGGCACGGGCCATTTCTCGACTGAAAAACTGGATAACCGTTATCAACTTTTCATGCGCGGCGACGGCTTTTTCGATTCATCCCAATTGTCAGCCGGCAGCGCCAAGCCGCTTGATCCGAAAATCCGCAGCAGCCCGCTGTTCCGCTATCTGTCGCAACATCCGAATCTGAAAAAATACGAACCGCTGGTAGAACAGGCAGCGCAAGAATTTGCATTGGAGCCGGCCCTGTTGAAGGCGGTCATGGCGGCGGAATCCGGCTTCAATCCCGGCGCGGTATCGCCTAAAGGTGCGATCGGCCTGATGCAGATCATGCCGGCCACGGCCGAGCGCTACGGCTTGACCGGCGACAGCAATAAACCGGTCGAGAAAAAACTGACCGATCCACGCACCAATATCCGCCTGGGTGCGCGCTATCTGCGCGATTTGCTGAAGCTCTATCCCGCTCAGCAAGAGCTGGTGATCGCCTCTTACAACGCCGGCGAAGGCGCGGTGCAAAAGTACAATAATCAAGTGCCGCCATATCCCGAGACACGTAATTATGTGCAATTGGTGCGCCAGTTCTATCAACTGTACAAACCGGCATTTGCGCAAGCCGCCGCCGGCAACGACGGCAATCTGAAGCGCATCCGCCTGGTGATTCCCGGGCGCGCGAATATGCCCCCCGTGCCCGCCGGCCTGACGCCAGCCGCGACATCGATTCCGCCTGCCGCGGCAATACCCGCGGCGGCGCCACCTTTTATCGAATAACCGTCCACTCTTCTATACATGACTGACCAAAACGATCTGTTTGCTACGCCAGATGCACCAACCCCGGACGCTGAATCCTTAACCCTTGCCACCTTCGCTGAACGCGCCTACCTTGACTACGCCATCTCGGTAGTCAAAGGACGCGCCTTGCCCGACGTCTCCGACGGCCAGAAACCGGTACAGCGCCGCATCCTGTATGCAATGAGCGAACTGGGCCTGAACGCCGCCGCCAAACCGCGCAAATCGGCGCTGGTGGTGGGCGATGTGCTGGGTAAGCTGCATCCGCACGGCGATCAATCGGTGTATGACGCCCTGGTGCGCATGACCCAGGATTTCTCGCTGCGTTATCCGCTGGTCGACGGCCAGGGTAACTTCGGCTCGCGCGACGGCGACGGCGCGGCGGCGATGCGTTACACCGAAGCGCGCCTGACGCCGATCGCCAGGCTGCTGCTGGAAGAAATCGACATGGGCACGGTCGATTTCCAACCCAACTATGACGGCTCGACCGAAGAACCGAAACTGCTGCCAGCGCGCCTGCCTTTCGTCCTGCTGAACGGCGCTTCGGGGATTGCGGTCGGCCTGGCTACCGAAATTCCATCGCACAATCTGCAAGAAGTCGCAAAAGCCGCGGTGGCCCTGATCCGCAGCCCTAACTTAAGCCATGCCGAGCTGATGCAAATCATCCCCGGTCCGGATTTCCCCGGCGGCGGCCAGATCATCACCTCGGCCAGCGCGATTTCGGAAATGTACGAAAGCGGACGCGGCAGCCTGAAGGTGCGCGCCACCTGGAAAATCGAAGACCTGGCGCGTGGCCAATGGCAGGCGGTGGTCACCGAACTGCCGCCCGGCGCTTCTTCGCAAAAGATCCTGGAAGAAATCGAAGAGCTGACCAATCCGAAAATCAAGCTCGGCAAAAAAACCCTGACACCGGAACAGCTGGCGCTCAAGACCTCCATCCTGTCGGTGCTCGATACGGTACGCGACGAATCCGGGCGCGATGCGCCGGTGCGCCTGGTGTTCGAGCCGAAATCGAAGAATCTGGACCAGACCGAATTCACCAACATGCTGTTGGCCCATACCTCGCTGGAAAGCAGCGCCTCGATCAATCTGGTGATGATAGGCGGCGATGGCCGTCCGCGCCAGAAGGGCCTGGGCATGATCTTGCGCGAGTGGATCACCTTCCGCTTTGCCACCATCACCCGCCGCTCGCAATTCAAGCTGCAAAAAATCGAGGACCGCATCCATATTCTGGAAGGCCGCGAAGCGATCCTGCTGAATATCGACAAGGTCATCAAGATCATCCGCGAATCGGATGAGCCTAAGCCGGCCCTGATCACAGCATTCAATCTGTCCGACCGCCAGGCTGAAGATATTCTTGAAATCCGCCTGCGCCAATTGGCGCGCCTGGAGGCGATCAAGATCCAGCAGGAACTGGCAGAACTGCGCAATGAAAAAGCCACCCTGCTCGATCTGCTCGACAATCCGGCGTCGATGAAACGGCTGGTGATCAAGGAAATCGAAGCCGACCAGAAACAGTTTGGCGATGCGCGCCGCACGCTGATTGAAGCCGCCGAAAAAGCCGTGGTGGAAACCAGGATCGTCGACGAACCGGTGACCGTCATCATTTCGCAAAAAGGCTGGGTCCGCGCACGTACCGGCCACGGCCATGACGCCGGTCAGTTCACGTTCAAGGCCGGCGATGCACTGTACGGCGCCTTCGAATGCCGCACCGTCGACAATCTGCTGACCTTCGGCTCCAACGGCCGCATCTATTCGGTATCGGTGGCCACCTTGCCCAACGCACGCGGCGACGGTGTGCCAATCACTACCCTGATCGACCTGGCTAACGGCAGCAGCGTCATGCATTATTTTGCCGGCCCGTCCGATCTGATGCTGCTGCTGGCCAGCTCCGGCGGCTATGGTTTCACCGCCAAGATCGGCGATATGCTGAGCCGGGTCAAGGCGGGCAAATCTTACGTCGCGCTGGATGAAGGCGATCTGCCTCTGCCGCCGCAGGCAGTGAGCAACGGTGTCAGCGCTGTCGCCTGCCTATCGGAAAAAGGCCGCTTGCTGGTGTTCGGCCTGGACGAATGCAAGACGCTCAGCAATGGCGGCCGCGGCGTGATCCTGATGGAACTGGAGAGCAACGAGAAATTGCTGGCGGCGCAACCGATCAGCCAGCGCGGCGTACTGGTGACCGGCGTCGGCCGTGGCGGCAAGGCGCAGCAAGTGGCGTTGTCGGCATCCGGACTGGCGCCGCATATCGGCAAGCGGGCGCGCAAGGGGAAAATGCTGGAATCGAAACTGAAACCGGCAACACTGACAGCTCAGACTTGAAAATAACAAAGCCGACTTCAATGAACTGCCCCCATAAAGTTGGACGGTTTGATTTGCTAGGCTGCTAAGGGCTGGGTTCTGTATTGCACAGGACTCAGCCCGTTTAGTTTCAATTTGATGCGGTCGTGATTATAGTAGTGAATGTACT
>NZ_JAGQEG010000112.1 GCF_018305005.1 Collimonas silvisoli | reverse complement strand
ACAAAAATTTGTTTGGATGACAAAAAAACTGACCAAAATTGTTAGCGCTAACATTGTTTCGGACATGTTGCCTATTATTCCGAAATGTTTCCTGTAGGCGCAATATTTGCTGCTTCGCGTCAAGTTTAAAACTTGACGAATGGCGTTACTGCAAGCTCGTCAAGGTACATATTTCAAATCGCTAGCGCTCATGCCTCATGCGGTTTCAGATGATCGAAAAATATAAAATTGAAAGGTAAGAGAATGAGTAATCCAGTAGTTGGCACCGACGGCAAATTGTTGCAGGCACTTGTCGATGCAAATGACGCATCCAGTGATGAACAGCACGCCAGCGGCATCTCGCGGCGCAATTTTATCTCCAGCCTTGGCGTCCTGCTGCTAGCGGGCTGCGGCGGTGGAGGGGGCAGTGGCGATACGACGACCTCAAGTAGCACGGGCAGCACATCTGTCGCGACCACCACTCCCGCAACAGCACCCGCGACGAGCAGCACGCCCGTCACCTCCGGCGGAACGACAACAACGACAACAACGACCACCCCGACAACACCCGTAAGCAACGCATTTGTCCATCCCGGCCTGCTGCACACACAAGCCGACTTTGATCGCATGAGCCAGAAGGTAGCGGCGAAGGCATCGCCGTGGATCGACGGTTGGAATGTACTGATTTTGAATAGCCATGCGAGCCTGTCGTATACGCCAAATCCACAGACGGTGGTCTATCGGGGTAGCGACGGCGTGCATGCGCAGAATTTCGGCTCGCTATATAACGATGTCGCTGCCGCCTATGCCTGTGCGTTGCGCTGGAAAATCTCGGGAGACACCGCCTATGCGGACAAAGCGGTGCAAATCATGAATGCGTGGTCTGCGAAGCTGACCGGCATAGGCGGCAGCATCGACGGTTTCTTGGCGTCCGGTATCCAGGGCTACCAGTTCGCCAATGCCGGTGAGATCATGCGCACCTATTCGGGCTGGGCAGCGGCGGATTTTGCCAGTTTCCAGAACATGATGCGCACCATTTTCTATGTGCAGAACGATCATGGACTGAATGTCAGCCTGGCGCCATTGACGGTTTATTCCAACTGGCAGCTGTGCTGCATAGCGTCGATCATGGCCATCGGTGTCCTCTGCGACGACAAGGCCATATTCAACGAAGCGGTTGACTATTTCAAGACCGGCGCAGGCAACGGCGCCGTTGCGCAAACCATCTACTATATCCATCCCGGCCATCTGGGACAAACACAAGAGGCAGGTCGCGACCAGGGGCATAACACGCTCAGTATTTCGTTGCTGACCACCATCTGTGAGATGGCCTGGAATCAGGGCGTCGACTTGTATGGCTACGATAACAACCGGGTCTTGGCCGGCGCCGAATATGCCGCCAAGGGTAATTTGATCGAATCTGGAACGACCTATTATGCTGTGCCGTTCGCAACTTACCAGAACACCAATGTAACCGATACCGCATTCGCTACCGGCGCACAGGGCACCGTGCGGCCAGAGTGGGCGTTAATTTATAACCACTATGTTAATCGCAAGGGGCTGGCTGCTCCCTATTCCCAAAAATTTGCAGCACTGGTACAGCCGGAAGGTGGCGGTGGCAACTATGGACCTGACAGCGGTGGCTACGACCAGCTTGGTTATGGAACATTGACCTTCACGCGTGATCCGATTGCCATCGGCGCAGCGCCGAGTGGCCTCACGGCGATCGCCAGTGCGAGTGCCGCCCAGGTGATCCTGTCCTGGTGGGGTAGTGCGTACGCAACCAGCTACAACGTCAAGCGCAGCACGACTGCCGGCGGGCCTTACACAACCATCGCAACCGGCATCAGCGATCTGCTGGCCTATACCGACAGCGGCCTTGCCGCAGGTACCTACTACTATGTCGTCACCGCAGTAACACCATCCGGGGTCAGCGCAGCCTCTAACGAGGTCACTGCGATTACGGCCGTGCAACTACAGACCTATCTGACGTTCGATGACGGCAGCGGCACCACAGCTGCTGACTCCAGCGGCCAAGGGCACAATGGGGTGCTGGTCAACGGGGTTACCTGGGCAACCGGAAAAAAGGGCATGGCGGCATCGTTCAACGGCAGCGACGGTTATGTCAGTCTACCGGCCAACCTCTTGACCGATATCTCCGATTTCTCGATCGCAGCCTGGATTTATTTGCGGACATCAAACAGCGGAGCGCGTGTGCTCGACTTTAGCGACGGCGGCAGCCATGAAATGCTGCTGACGTCGAAAAATGGCAATGCCGGGCCGCGCTTTTCAATCACGCTCAGTGGCGGCGGCGGTCAGCAAATCATCGATGGCACCACCGCTTTTCCGACTGGACAGTGGGTACATATTGCAGTCACCCTGGCGGGCAGTGTCGGTACCATGTATGTCAATGGCAGTGTGGTCGGCAGCAATCCTGCGATCGCGTTGGCGCCGTTTCGCATGGGTAACACTAGCCAGAACTGGATCGGTCGCGGTCAGTCTACTGGCACTCCGTACTTCAATGGGTTGATGGATGAATTCCGCATTTATCGCGGTGCGTTGAGTGCAGCGCAGATTGTCGCGTTGATGTGATGTTTTGATTGTCGGCAGGTATCAACAGGATATCTGCCGACAATCAGCTCTTCGATGGAAATCCAATTTTGAAAAGTATCCATGGGAGCGTCGTACTATTTGTTTGGGGCTATGTTTAAGACATCAACATTAAAAAAACACTGCATATCTACTAGCCCTTTATTTGTTTTCGTATACAACTGCGGCTTTTTGTGATGATCGTTTTTATGTCATTTGGCGCAATATTGGATTGCTTGATGCGGTGCGTCTGGTTAGTCAATATTCGGGAAGAACGATTCGTCTGAATCCAGACGTGCACGGAAAAATTAATCTGGCTTCAATCGATCCGCTTTCACCTGATGAAATTTTCATTCTTTTCCAAAAATCTCTTCAGGAACGAGGTCTGATCCTAAGGCAAAGCGAGAACAATGAATACCAGGTCAAGTTTGCTGAGACAAGTTCAAATAATTTGTTTGTCACGCCAGGCGCAGTAACTCAACAGGAATTTCCGCAGTCGTCGGAATCGGCGGACAGAATATCTCCCTCCGTACAACTGAACTCTTCATCGGATTCGGATACGCTGCTGCCGTCAGTGGCGAAGCATCGCTATGTCACGGCCATATTTGCTTCCAAAGAGCGCGCCTTGTCAATTTCCTCTCGACTCCAGGCGGCGGGCGCTGAGGTTGAGGTTCTTGTTCCGAACAATCCGGCGGACAAAGATTTTTCTATTGTGCCGTTGTACCGTGACAGTGCGGAAGGCTATCAAGCCATTGCTTCTGCAATACAACAGGCCGGGCTAAGTGGTCTTATTTCTATGCCGGCGCCGCCTGCGGCAGTTCCCGTTCGGGAGGAGTAATTTGTTGTCACCGTTTTTATTTTCATGGATTTAGACAAGGTTTTTGTGAAAATGTCCGGCATGTCCCGCCCAATAATCAAGGCGATTGCAGGCGAATAAATAACCCAGGACCACACGGCAATTTACATGAAACAGATTTTGGGGGATTGTTTATAAAGCTCGATCAGCAATTTAACGGGAACATCAATTGCGCCGCGGGCTTTGCCTGGATCATCTCCGTGCTTTGGAGTGGATTGAGGTGGCTTGCCAGCAATGGCAAAACCACCTCAATCCGAAGAGATGCTCTTATTGCAAAGTGTAAGTCAGAGTGCCGTACCCTAGCTGATCAAATCCGCCACTGTTCGGGCCGTAATTGCCGCCGCCACCTTCAGGACGTAGTTTTTCCGCGAACATCTTTATATACGGCGCATCCAGTCCCTTGAGAACCACATAGTGGTTATAGAATAATTCCCAGACTGGACGAGTATCGCCGCGACCGGCGCTGGCAATCACTTCCTGGGTTACATCGCTGTTGCGGTACGGCGTGTATGGGACGTCCTGGCCAAGGTTGTATTTGGCAATGTATTCAATACCTTTCAGGACGCGGTTGTCTTCATAGCCGAACAGATCGTCATGCTGATTCCACGCCATCTGGCAAAACGCACCTAGCAAGGAAACGTTGAGTGTATTGTGACCTTGATCGCGCCCACTCTCCTGTGTCTGCCCCAGCCCCTCCGGGTAGATCTTCCATATCACATGATCGATGGAGCCGTTGCCCTTGCCGTGTTTGAAGTAGTCGATCGCCTCGTTGTAGATGTCGCGGCGATCGGCGAGGATACCGATGGCTATCATGGAATCCATGTTGGCGAGGTCCCAGTTGGCCCAGTAGTGGTCAATTTTCGCGTCGTTATGCCTGACCAGGAAATCGTGGTTCATCGGATAGAAGACACTGAGCATCATCGTTTTGAAACGGTCGAAGTTATTCTCCGGCCATTTCTTGTATGTGCGCAGGATCTCTGCCGCGTTGGCGAACTGGTAGCCATAGATCCCGGACGCCAGGAATCTGTCTGAGTTGCCGCCTATCTCGGTCAATTTTCCCGACCATGCGTCCAAAATGGCGACCGCCTTATCGGCATAAGCGTCATCGCCACTGATCTTCCAGCGCAAGGCAAGAGCATAAGCTGCGGCAGCATCATTGAATAGCGAGCCATAATTTTCATGATGGCCGTCGGCATCTTTTCCGCGATAAACCACATCCACAGCACGAGGTGTCCAATTCAGTGACGCATGCGGATTCTTGATAAGAACATTCCAACCGTCGAGCCAAGGCTGGGCACCTTGAGCTACTTTGGTTTTCATGCGATCAAAGTCGGCTGCGGTATGTAAAGCGCCAGGATGGACGAAGGATTCTGCTTGCACAGACATCGCGCCGAGTGAAAACACCATTGCGACACCTAAAAAGCTACTTATTTTTTTGAATGAGAAATCCAATTTTTTCCCCTAATGTAGGAAAATCATTTTCTTTGAAAGTGATTTTGCTGGTTGAGCCACAAGTAATCTTGGCCGCTGACGGTTCATTCCTTTGGCTCGGCGTGATTGTGGTGCCTGCGAGTGAATCCAAAAAGGCGTCCTGTTTTACGGCCTAAAATTCTTACACGTCATTTTTCCTCTTCTTTATGTGGACAGGGTGTTCTTGAGCATGCGTCGCGCGCTCCAGACCTTGCGTAGGGGGCTTGGCATGGGCAGGCATTTTTTCGTCGTTGCCACGGGGCCTGATAATGAGTGACGACGACAACGCAGCTGTGAATTGTTTTTTATTAATTTCCATGCTTGCTATCTTTCCGCTTTAAATATGGCGGACCACACGAGCGTGTCCTGTTCCATTTTTTTTCAACGTGACGATTCGTTGTATGGTTGACGCTTTGATTGTTACCGGCTGTAACCACCGCTAGAAGACATTCGAAAAAAATGTTTTGATGACACGGCGGAGTTTTGCTGCAGCCCGGTTCAGGTGCACACAGTGCGGCGAGTTGCGCACCGTATCGGTGCGCCTTGTTTCAGAATATGTCGAGTGACATAGTTCTATTTGTCGAAGTAACCAGCACGAATGCGGCTGCCGATCAGATTAAGTATCAGCCGACCAGCAGTGATGTAGGAAATTGAGTTTCAAATATGAATAAGAAACATTTTTCTTGCGAAGACTGGAAGTATTGTTTTGCCGACTTGATTTGGAAGCATAGGCCTGCCGGAACGGCAACACTATGGTTCCAGCTTCAGGTTCTTCCGGACTCTGACTTGGAGTCTTGTGAAGCAGGGTAAGGCTAAACTCGCCTTCAATACCTCGAATATGCATTTTCTAAAACCTGACGGTGAACGAAGTGAGGCATGGCAGCATGCACACAATGCCAAGAGAAGTTACTACCGTGCCATCAAATTGGTCCGTTGTGCGACCGTCGGCTCCTGGCCGATTGCGGTTCTTTAAAGGCGGCTTAGTCGCGATAAAATCTGGCGCTGCATGTACGGTTAGTCCGAGAAAATGGCTTCATATCAGTAACAAGATTGAACTGTCGTTGCCACCGTCGACACCTTTTTTGAGCGGGCCGCTCGCATCGCCCGCACTCACGGGCGACGTGCGAATGTCTAAACCCGTGTCGAAATTCAGCAGAAGCTACCGCATCGAATCCACGCTCGGCGGATCCGCTGCGGAACCTCCCGGCAACGCCCCGTGTCTGGGCGATGGCAGCGTCCAATAGATTGCGGCTCCTTGATCGACCTTTCCTTCTGCCCACACACGTCCACCGTGACGTTCCACGATTCGTCTGACGGTGGCGAGACCGATGCCGGTCCCGGGGAATTCACGTTCCGAGTGAAGGCGCTGGAACGGCGCGAAGAGACGTGCCGCGTATGTTTCGTCGAAGCCGGCGCCATTGTCTTTCACGTAGAAGGTGGTTTGGCCATCCTTCATTACCGATCCAAGCTCGACCTGGGGAGAGGACGTCTTGCTTGTGAACTTCCACGCGTTCCCCAGCAGATTCTCCAGGATGATCTCAAGCAGGCGCGAGTCTGCATCCACGACAAGAGCGTCATTGACGACGAACGCCACCTTGCGGTCCGGCTCGCTGTTGGCTAGCGAGTCGCCGATACGCTGGCCAAGGCTAGCGAGATCGACCGGCTCGCGGCGCAGATCCGCCCGTTCCACTCGCGAGAGCTCAAGCAGGTCGTCGATCAGCTCGCCCATCCGCTTGGCGGCGGCGCGCACCCGTTGCAGGTAGTGCTGGCCTTCTGCATCGAGTTGCTCGGCGTGATCTTCCAGAAGAGCCTGGCTGAAGCCGTCGATGGCGCGCAGGGGCGCCCGCAGGTCATGCGAGATGGAGTAGCTGAAAGCTTCCAGCTCTTGGTTTTTGCGCTCGACATGCTTGAGCAGGGCCGCGCGCGTCTCTGCCAGCTCGTTCGCGATGTCTGCCGTCACGCGGCGCACCCGCGCCATCTCCATGTGGGTAGCGACCCGGCTGATGAGTTCGCGCCCGGAGAACGGCTTCACGAGGTAGTCGTCGGCGCCGATTTCGAGTCCGGCGATGATTGCCTCTTCGCCGGCGCGTGCCGAAAGTAGAATTACCGGAACCGTGCTGGTTCTTGCATCGGCCCGCAGCGCTCGCAGCAGGGCGACGCCGTCCATGCGCGGCATCATCACGTCGCTGAGAACCAGGTCGGGCGGCCCTTCGAGCGCCGAGTCGAGAGCAGCTTGCCCATCCACGACGGCTTCAACCACCCATCTCGGCGCCAGCAGCCGGACCAGGTATTCACGCATATCGGCGTTGTCGTCGGCGACCAGGACGCGTGCGCCAGAGGTGGCGGTCGAGGCGGCCGAGGCGGCGGGCTGGACGAGGCTTGGGACGCCGGCCGTGGCAGTGCCGGCGATGGCGGCGTTTCCGCCCCTGAGCCAGTGCGCGGCTTCCAGCAGGTGCGGCGCTGCTCCGGCGCTCTCCGCTGCGGGCCGGGACTCGGACAAGATCCGATCCTTGGGGAGGTGATCGGCGCCGGTGGGGATGGTCACGACGAACGTGCTGCCCTGGCCGACCACGCTCTCCGCGCGCATCTCGCCGCCATGTTGCTTGACAAGCTCGTGGACCAGGGCGAGTCCGATCCCGGTTCCCTCGAAACTCCGGCTTCGCGCTCCCTCGACACGATGGAAACGCTCGAAGATCTTGGGCAGCTCCGCGGTGGGGATGCCGGTGCCGGTATCGGTTACGGATAGCGCGATTCGGCCGTCGGCCGCGTGCAGCCGGATCGCAATCTCGCCCTCGAACGTGAATTTGAAGGCATTCGAGATAAGGTTCAGGACAATCTTCTCCCATTGAGCTCGATCGACATAGGCAGGCTCTGGTTGCGGCGGGCAGTCGACAACCAGTTTCAGTCCTGCCGATTCCAGGAGGGACTGAAAGGATCCGGCGAGGCCGCCGGTGAGGACGGCGAGGTCGGTGGGTTCGAACGACGACGTGAGGCGATCGGCTTCGATGCGCGAGAAGTCGAGCAGGCTGTTGACGAGCTTCAAGAGACGCAGCGCACTTCGATGCACGGCCTCAAGACTCTCGCCTCGAAGGACCCGCCCTGGATCGCCAAGGGCGTCTTCGAGAGGCCCCAGGATCAACGTAAGCGGGGTGCGGAACTCATGGCTCACGTTGCTGAAGAAAGTGGTCTTCACCCGATCCAGTTGCGCGAGCTTCTCGGCACGCTCGCGCTCTTCCTCAAGGGCGCGGGCATTGGATACGGCGGTGGCGACGTGCCCGGCGACGAGATCGAAGAAGCCGCGGTAATCATCGTCGAACGCCCGCCGCGGGCTGATCCCGAGTACCAGCACCCCGGCCAGCTGTTGCGCACCGGGGTGCGCGATGGGCAGGAGCGTCGCCTGGTGCGCCGGCTCATCCCAGGGTTCCCTGGGCAAGCAGTCGAAACGATCGGCCAGATCTTCTACCGTCTCCGCCTGCCCATGTCCAGCCACGCGTGCCAGGGGCCAGCCGATGGCGTCCGCGTCCGCCATGTCCACCGTCAGCGGGCTGGCAGCGGTCCCTGGCTCCAGGCCCGCGTGGCCGGCCAGGTGGAGCTGCTTGCCGGTGCTATCCGCGAGGTACACCAGGGCGAAAGGGATGTCGTGCGGGTTGCGCCCTAGAATCTCGGCGCAGAGCCGGGCGGCCTCGTCGGTGGTTCGCGCCTCTATCGCCATCTCGCGCAGCGTCTTCAAGCGGCGTCTGTCGAGAACGCGCGCGGTGCTCTCCGAGCATGCGTTGAAGATACCGCTCGGCCGCCCCGTCTCGTCGCGAATCGGGCTGTATGAGAACGTATAGTAGGTCTCTTCCAGGTAGGAGTTGCGGAGCATCAGCAAGAGCAGGTCCTCCGACCAGGTGGCCTCGCCGCTGTCGATGACCTGGTCCATCATGGGGCCGATGATGTCCCAGATCTCGGCCCAGCACTCTTGCCCGGGGCGGCCCAGGTACTGAGGGTGTTTTCTTCCGCCTAGCAGCGGCCGGTAGCCGTCGTTGTAGAACATCCATCGCTCCGGCCCCCACCACAAGACAATCGGATGGCGTGAGCCAAGGCAGATGCTGACGGCGGTTCGAAGGCTCTGCGGCCACGCTTCGACCGGGCCAAGCGGCGTCTTGGACCAGTCCGTGGCGCGTATCAGACTGGCCATCTCTCCCTTGCCGGCGAAGATCTGCTCGGCAAGCGAACTGCCGATCGGAGGCAGCATCTCATCAGCGCTCGTTTGGTCGTTCATGTCCCGTCCCTCGCGCTCTGCTCAAACTGGACAGCAGAGTTTCAACCTCGGTTCCGGTCATTGGCTTTCCAAGTAAATAACCTTGCAGCTCATCGCATCCCATAAACTGCAGCTGGGTGCGCTGCTCGATAGTCCCCACGCCCTTGGCAATGACTTTAAGCTTGAGTGCGTGCGCCAGCAATATGATGGTCGAAGCGATGGTTATCTGCCCGGTATGGGTGGTCAGATCCGCGATAAAGGCGCTGTCGATCTTGATCGCGTTCAACGGGATCTTGGCCAGGTAGCTGAGCGACGAATGGCCGGTTCCGAAATTATCGATGGCAATGCCGATGCCTTTGTCTTTCAGTATCAGCAAGGATGGGATGATGCTATCGACGTTCTCGGCGAGAGCAGACTCGGCGATTTCCAGATGGATTGCAGCCGGCTCTTCGCCATCGCGTCCCGCCACCGCGTCACAGACGGTTTTCAGAAAATCGGGGTGCCGCAATTGGTCTGCTGAAATATTGACAGCAATCGAGGGTGGATTGAAGCCCTGTCTGTACCAGTCGCGATAGTCGGATGCCGCCTTTTGCAGCACCCACTTGTCTACCTCCGCGATCATTCCCGTCTGTTCCAGGATCGTAATGAATTCACGCGCCGGAAGCAGTCCGTGTTTTGGGCTGTTCCAGCGGATCAGCGCATCGAGGCCGACCAGACGGCCGTCGTCGGCGGCAATCTTGGGTTGGTAGTGCAAAATAAATTGCTTGTCCACGATGGCTAGGCGCAATTGACTTTCCAGGACAAGCTGTTGGGCAATACGCGCATTCAGGCTCTCTGTATAGAAGATATATTCCGCTCCGGATAGTTTTGCTCTCTTTAAGGCGGCTTCGGCGTTGCCCAGCAGTTCATCGACGTGCGCGCCATCAGCCGGATATAGTGCAACTCCGCATCTTGCCGTGACGCTTATTTCCTGATTCTCGACCGAGAACGGCCGAGCCAGGGTGTCGAATACATATTTCTTCAATGCGTGCGCGACGTCTGCATCGCTGTGCAGATCCGATAGCGCCATGGCAAACGTGTTGCCGCCAATGCGCGCGCAGTTGATGCGCTCATCTGTGCTCAACCGTTTTGCCAGCAGCTTGAGCACCTGATCGCTTTTGGCTTTGCCAAACGTGTCGTTGAGCAGGTCAAAGCGCCGGATGTCCAATACGACCAGCGCAAGCCTGCCGCGTGTCTGCTCACAGGCTTGGATCGATTGCGCTGTACGTTCAAAAAACAGCTTGCGGTTGGGCAGCTCCGTCAGCACGTCGTACAGGGCGAGGTAGTTTAATGCGGTTTCTTTTTCCAGATAATCGAGTGCGAAAGAAAGGTCGTCGGCCAGTTCCTGGAGCAAGGCCTCTTCCTCGCAGTCGAATGCATTCGACTGCGAGGAATAGAGCGCCAAGACGCCAACCACGCGTCCGCCTATCACCATCGGCAGTACGGCAATCGAGCGGACGCCGCGCTGAAGCAGCATCTCTGCGCGTTGCGGATGGAGCATGTCCGAGTCGAGCAGGTTGCCGACGACAGGCTTGGACAGGTCGATCGTTTTGTTCACGATCGATCCTGTTTCAACCTTGTTGTCGCGCACGGTCAGATGAAATCCGCTCAAGATCTCGGCGTCTTCCCCAACCCAGTTGACGGGCGTCAATGCATGCGACTCCATATCGACAAAGCCGCTCCAGGCAAGCTTGATCCCGCCTTTTTCGACCGCGATCCGGCAGGCTTCGCGTAGCAGCGCATTGCGCTCGCGGATGCGTGTGATCGCCGAATTGATGCCGCTTTGCATGGCGTGAAAACGGTTCAAACGCTCGTTCTTTTCTTGCTGCCAGGCGCGATCGGTAATGTCGCGATCGGCGCCGCGATAACCGACAAGTTCACCGTCGCTTCCGTGCAATGGCACCGCATTGCTTTCGAGCCAGCAGGTGCTGCCGTTTTTATGTTTCCAGCGGAACGTCAGATTGCGCCAGCCGTGCCTGTTGGCGAAGGCGCTTTGTGCCAGATTGCCGGCCGACTTGCCGTCCTCTTCAAGCATGTAGTTGTTGGCGTTTGTGCCGATGAGTTCTTCCGGCGCATAACCCAGGATCGTGCTGCTGGCATGACTGCAGTAGGTGAAGCTGCCATTGACATCGATTTCCCAGATCCACTCGACGATCGCATCTGCGATGGAGCGAAAGCGCTCTTCGCTATCAGCCAGTTCCTGCTCGGCCCTGTGCAGCGCCTGGCGCGCCTCGGTTTCCTTGAGCGCGCGCTCGATTGCCGGCAGCAGCCGAGCCCGATTGTCTTTCAGTACATAATCGACGGCGCCTTGCTTGAGCGCCTCTATCGCACGTTCTTCGCCGATGGTCCCTGACACGAATATGAACGGAATATCGGGCCTCTGCTGCTGCACCATGGCCAGCGCACTGATGCCGCTGACGCCCGGCACAGAGTAATCGCACAGGATCACGTCCGGGTCGAAGTGATGCAGCGAGTGCGCAAGTCCTGCGTCCGTATCCACCCGCAGAGGGTCGATCTCCAGCCCGCCCTTGCGCATTTCACGAATCAACAGTTCCGCATCTTCGATCGCATCTTCGACAAGCAATACCTTGATCGCCTCAGTCATAGATTCTCCGTTTTTTTGTTACAAATCGTTTGGACGCCTGTTCAAATTGGTCCAGTAGCAGCAAGCTTGCGATAGCACCTTCGTGAATGCCGCGGCGTCTACCGGTTGGGTGAGGTAGCTGTTGACGCCCAGCTGGTAGCACTCCAGCAGATCGCGCTCTTCGCCTGACGAGGTGAACATCACCACCGGGATGGATTTTGTCTGTTCATCCGACTTCACGCGCCGCAACACATCGATGCCGCTCAATCCAGGCATCTTTATATCCAGCAAGGTCAGTTTGGGATGGTCTTTGCGACGCCGCTGGTAAGCACCGCTGCAGAAAATGAAGTCGAGCGCTTCGATACCGTCGCGGACGCGCGCAATTTTGATGGTCGCGCAGCTGATTTTGAGGACGCGTATCGTCATCTCCGCGTCTGCATCGCTGTCTTCCACCAGCAGAACATCGACCTGTTCCAGATCCTTCATTTTTTTTCTCCGGCTTGCAGCGCAAAATAAAACACGGCGCCGTGGTTGACCTTGCCCTCGGCCCATACTCGTCCTCCATGGCGCGTCACCACCCGATGGACGATCGCCAGGCCGACGCCGATCCCGGGGAAATCTTCGTTCCGATGCAGGCGCTGGAATACGCCGAACAGCTTGTCGTAGTATTCCATGCTGAAGCCGGCGCCGTTATCCCGGACCGAGTACACATTTTCAACGCCATCGCTGCGGCCGCTTATTTCTATCATTGGCGCTGCGGTTTTGCTGCTGTATTTGAGGGCGTTGGAGATCAGGTTTGCCCACACCTGGCGCAGCAGCCCGCGATCGGCCTGGGCCGGCGGCAGAGAATTCACCGCGATTTTGTGCGCCCGGTATTCCTGATGGTCCTGACAAGTGCTTTCGATGACTTCCTGCACCAGTTGATTCATATCCAGCTCATCCGCAATGATGGCATGCAGCGCCAGCCTGGAGAATGCCAGCAGCTCGTCGATCACGGTGCTCATGCGCTTGGTGTTGTTGCGGATTACCGATAGATACCTTAGTCCTTCTTCGTCCAGCTGGCTGGCGTAATCCTCCTCCAGGATGTTGGCGTAGCCGTCGATCGCACGCAACGGCGCGCGCAGGTCGTGCGAGACTGAATAGCTGAAGCTCTCCAGTTCTTGATTGCTGATTTCCAGCGCCTCTTTACTCTCGTTCAATTCCTTGTTGCGCTGGATGGCCGCGTCGTAAGTGGACAGCAGCAGGTTGAGAATCTGCAGCCGATCGGCGGTGATGAAATGGCGCTGGCTGTCGAAATAGATTTCCACTCCCATCCCCGCGTCCTCGGTCCGGCGCAATGCGCGATTGAGGACCACGTATTGCACCCGGCTGAGCAGATAGCGTTCGTCATATGGTTTGAGAACGAAATTATCGGCCCCGCACTCCAGTCCGCGAATCACATCCTGAGGATCGGACATGGTGGTGACCAGGATCACCGGGATGTTGTGAAGGGCAGGGTCCGCCTTGATGCTGCGGCACAGCTGGTAGCCATCCATTTCTGGCATGATCACATCGCTGATAATCAGTGCCGGCGGCAACTGCCGGGCCATTTCCAGAGCCAGGCGGCCATTGGCGGCGACGCTCACTTCGTAACCCTGCTGTTCGAGAATGTTACGCAATCTTTGCGCCTGGGTCGGGCTGTCTTCGGCAATCAGGATTTTCTCCGGCGGATCGATCACTGGCACGATTGAATCCATGATTTCAGCTCCTCGACAGGTCATTTTTCTGGTGGATCAGCGCGGCTAGCGCATCGGCGATCTTGTCTGCCGCCAGCACATGCGTGGCGCCGCCCAGAGCGACGGCTACGCCCGGCATGCCGTACACCGCCGAACTTTCCTGATCCTGGGCGATGGTGATGGCGCCTTTATCCTTCATCAGTCTTAATTCCGCCGCGCCGTCCTGGCCCATGCCGGTGAGTAAAATGCCGAGGGCGCCCGGGCCGCAGGCCTCGGCCAGCGAGCGGAACAAAAACGACACTGAGGGACGCAAGTGATTTTCCGGTTCTTCTCGCGTCAGGACAATCCTGCTGTCTGCATCGATGCCCATGTGAAAATCGTCGGGCGCCAGATATGCATGGCCCGGCAGGGGATACGTCCCGTAGGAGGCGATGTGGATTTGCCTGCCGGTGGTGTGGTTCAGCCACTCGGCCATGCCAGCCATGAAGCCGCGCGCAATATGCTGTACCACGAGCAGCGGCACGGGAAAATCACGAGGCAGCGAGGCGAGGATGGTTTGCAGCACCGGCGGTCCGCCGGTGGAGGCCCCGATGCCGATCAGTTTGATGCGCGTCGAGGTGTACTGCGATGGGTGTGCCGCAGGCGCGGATGGCGGCCGCGAGTAGGCAGAACGACGAACCACCTTGACCTCGGACATCAGCTTCACCGTTTCCAGCAAGTGGGCGGCGGTTGCGTCGAAATCGCCTTGCTCGCGGCCGTAAGGTGTTTCAATGCAAGCAATCGCTCCAGCTTCCATCGCCTGGAATGAAATGACGAGGTCCCTGGCGTTCGCGGCGGCGCTGCAAATGACGATCGGTACCGCGCGCGTCTGCATGATGCGGCGGGTCGCCTCAAAACCGTCCATGTGCGGCATATGGATATCCATGAGTACCACGTCGGGTTTTTCCTGATTGACAAAATCTACCGCAGCCTGGCCGTCGCCGACCGCGCCGATGACGCAAATCTGCGGATCCGATTCAAGCAAATGCACGAGGAACATGCGTATTATTGCCGAGTCTTCTGCTACCAGTACCTTGATCTTGTGGTCGGTCATGAAAGATTTATCCCTTTAATGTTGCTGTCTTTAAATCAGCCGTCGTACCGCCTCCAGCAGGTTGCTTTGGTCGAAGCTGCTCTTGACCAGGTAGGCGTTGGCGCCGACATCGATGCCGCGCTCGCGGTCCTCCCGCATATCCAGAGCCGTCACCAGTACCACCGGCAGTTCCGTCAGTTTTTTGTCGGCGCGAATCCTTGTCGTCAAGTCGAAACCGTTCAGCCTCGGCATTTCCACATCGGATACAAGCAGGTCGAATTTCTCGGAACGCAACAGGGTGAACGCCTCCATGCCGTCCACCGCCGTGGCAACTGTGTAACCGGCAGATTCGAGAATGTTCTTGATCAGCATGCGGGAGGTGATGGAATTCTCGGCGACCAGAATCGCCTTGACTGGCGCTGCTTTTTTGTTCACCACTGCCGCATTGCCGATCTTGATGGCCGATTTCAGCAGGTCGGCGACGTTGAGCACCGGCGCCACCTGGCCCGTGCCGAGCACGGTAACGCCGGCGATGTGACGCACGCGCGAGAGCGGTTTGCGCAGCGGTTTGACCAGCACTTCCTGTTCGTCCAGCACCGCGTCCACGGCGAATGCGATGTGCTGTTCGGCCGTGCCGAGGACCATGACCTGGATCGTGATTGGAATCAAAGCGCCGGCTTTGTCGTTATCGTTACGCTGCGCAGGCGGCAGCTCCAGCACGTCGGCCAGCCGCGCCAGGGCCACGGCGCGCCCATCCAAGGAAATGGTTTCGCGGCCTTCCACCGTTTGGATATCGTCGGCCTTGAGGCGGGCCACCCGTTCGACGTGGAAGGTCGGCACAATAAACAGCCGTCTCGCCGATTCGATCAGAATTCCACGGAATGTCGTCAGCATCGAAGGCAGCGTGATGCGAAAGCTGCTTCCTTGCTGCGGCCGGCTCTCGACGCTAACCGTGCCGCCCAGTTTTTCGGCCCGTTCGCGCACGATCGCCAGGCCCAGGCCGCGTCCGGATAGCCGGGTAATGATCGGGCTGGTCGATACTTCGGCCTGGAAAATCTGCGCCTGCAGTTCGGCGTCGCCAAGCTGGCGGGCCTGCTGCTCCGACAGGTAGCCGTGTTCGATTGCGGCATGCCTGACCTTGCTCGTGTCGATGCCGGCGCCATCGTCGGACACCAGGAGTTCTATCTTACTGTCATTCATGGACGACACCGCGAGCGTAATCGTGGCGCGCGCGGGTTTGCCCAGGCGGACCCGCGTTTCGGCCGTTTCAATACCGTGATCCACGCAGTTGCGCAGCAGGTGCATCAGCGGATCTTTCATTTCCTCCAGAATGCGCTTGTCGATCTCGACCTGTTCGCCGCGGATCACCAGGTTTGCCTCCTTGCGCTGGTCGCGGCAGAGATCGCGCACCAGTTTCGGGAACGGCGCCGCCAGCGTGGCAAACGGCAGCAGCAGCAGCTTCTTGGAATCTTCCAGCAGATCGTCCACCAGCTTGCCGACCACGTGGCGGTCATGGTCGGCGGTGCGGGTGAGTCCCGCTACTTTACTTTCAAGCGACTTGATGTAGGCCAGATTCCAGTCGAGAAATTCCAGCATGCGGACCGTGCCCAGGCCTGCCGGGTAGCCGGTGCGGCCCGGCAGAGGGCGGTCAGTCGTCTGCCGCAATGCACGGACTTCCGGTTCAAGCGCTGCCCATTGGTTTTTCCAGGCGCCGAAGCGCTGTGTCAGCTCGCGCAAGTCTTGCGCGCGCTGGACGGTGGTGAGTTTTACCGCCAGCATCTCCTCCGCTTCCGTCATCTGCATGTCGAGTTTGGCAACGGCGATACGCACGCTTCCTTCGGAGGAAAAAGCCGGTTTCGCCGTACCAGGTAGCGGCGCAACAGCTGGCGCAGAGGCATCGGGGGACACCGCCGGTCGCCGATCCGGCGGACCGAACGCATGCTCTGCGATTGGCGCCCGCACGGCGCCCGCAAGCTCCGGTGCGGACAAGTTGATACTGATGGCGTTGAGCGTGAGATGGGCGGCGTCGAAGGCAGCGGGCGCCAGGACATTTTCCTGTCGCTTCCAGCCGGCGAACATGTCTTCCAGCGATTGACAGCGCGATTCGATCTCGCTGAAGTCGGCTGCCCGCGCCGCGCCTTTCAAGCTATGGGCGGCGCGAAACATGGCCTCGACCAGGCTACGTTGCGCTTTGATCTCACGCGTTCTTTCCAGTTCGAGCAAGCCGTTTGCAATCAGCTGCAAATGCTCCGCGGCTTCGATCCTGAAAGTCGCCCGTAGCTGCATGAAGAATTCATCTTCCTTGGTGCTCATCGCAATTCGCTTTCTACACTTTGTAGCGCTCGACCATCTGCTTGAGCCGCTGACCAAGTTCGTTCAAGTTACGGGCCGCGGTTTCCAGTTGCTTGGC
This sequence comes from Collimonas silvisoli, assembly GCF_018305005.1. Taxonomy (GTDB): domain Bacteria; phylum Pseudomonadota; class Gammaproteobacteria; order Burkholderiales; family Burkholderiaceae_D; genus Collimonas; species Collimonas silvisoli. The sequence continues at coordinate 388 of NZ_JAGQEG010000112.1, read as the reverse complement.
GCTGCTTACGTTCTGGGTGCTGGCTTGCCTGATGCTCTCCATCGCGCCCGCCACCTGGTCCACTCCCACCAGCTGCTGCTGGCTGGAGGCGGCGATCTGCGTCGCCGCCTGCGCCGCCTCGCTGACACTGACTGCCAGCGCCTGGATCGACTTTCCCGCCGCTTCGGTTTGCAAGGTGCCTGCTTCCACCGCCTTGCCGCCTTGCTCGGTAGCCATTACCGCCGTCGCCGTCGCCTTCTGAATGTCGCCGAGGATGGTGCGCACCTGGTTGGTCGCCTGCCGCGATTGTTCAGCCAGGCTTTTGACTTCCTGCGCCACCACGCCGAAACCCTTGCCGTGCTCGCCCGCTTTGGCCGCCTCAATGGCGGCGTTGACCGCCAGCAGTTTG